>OZ241370.1:337916-675833 GCA_965200665.1 Rhodopila sp.
GAAGCGATCGGCTTGGGCGGCGCCTTCTCGACCTCGACCAGGCACATGCGGCAGTTACCGGCGATCGACAGTCGTTCATGGTAGCAAAAGCGCGGAACCTCTATCCCGGCCTGCTCCGCGGCCTGCAGAATGGTCGAACCGTTGGCAACGTCGACCGTGATGCCGTCGATGGTAACCTTCGCCATGTCGTTACTCCGCCGCCATCGGCATCGATTTGGCGCCGCGTGACTTGTACGAGGCGATACGTTGTTCCATCAGCGGCCGGAAATGCCGGATCAGCCCCTGGATCGGCCACGCCGCGGCATCGCCCAATGCGCAGATCGTGTGGCCCTCGACCTGCTTTGTCACATGCTGAAGCGTGTCGATTTCTTCCACTGTCGCGCGTCCCTCGACCATGCGCGTCATCACCCGCCACATCCAGCCGGTGCCCTCCCGGCATGGCGTGCACTGGCCGCAGCTTTCGTGCATGTAGAATTTCGACAGCCGGGTGATCGCCTTGATCACGTCGGTGGACTTGTCCATCACAATGACAGCTGCCGTGCCCAGGCCGCTGGTCACCGCGCGCAGACTGTCGAAATCCATCAGCACGTCATCGCAGATCGATTTCGGGATCAGCGGCACCGAGGCGCCACCCGGAATGACCGCCAGCAGATTGTCCCATCCGCCGCGCACGCCGCCGGCATAACGCTCGATCAACTCCCGCAGCGGGATGCCGAGTTCTTCCTCGACATTGCAGGGTTTATTGACGTGGCCCGAGATGCAGAAGAGCTTCTGCCCGGTGTTGTTCTGCCGCCCGAGGCTGGTGAACCAGGACGCGCCGCGCCGCAGGATCGTCGGCGCCACAGCGATCGACTCGACATTGTTCACCGTGGAAGGACAACCGTATAGACCGACGCCGGCCGGGAACGGCGGCTTCATCCGCGGCATGCCCTTCTTGCCTTCAAGGCTTTCGATCAGGGCCGTTTCTTCACCGCAAATATAAGCACCGGCACCGCGGTGCAGGAACACGTCATAGGCGTAGCCCGATCCGCACGCATCCTTGCCGATCAGCCCGGCTTCGTAGGCCTCATCGATGGCGTGCTGCAAGGCCAGAGATTCGTTGTAGAACTCGCCACGGATGTAAATATAGGCGGCAGTCGCACCCATTGCGAAACCGGCAACCAGGCAGCCTTCGACCAGCTTGTGCGGATCGTGGCGCAGGATGTCACGATCCTTGCAGGTGCCGGGTTCGGATTCGTCCGCATTGACCACCAGATAGCACGGCCGGTCGGACTGCTTGGGCATGAACGACCATTTCAGGCCGGTCGGGAACCCGGCCCCGCCACGGCCGCGCAGCCCGGAATCCTTCATCTCCTGCACGATCGCGTCGCGTCCGCGCGCCAGGATTGCGGCCGTGTTGTCCCAGTCCCCGCGTGAGCGGGCACCCTTCAGGAAGGGATCGTGCAACCCATAGAGGTTGGTAAAGATGCGGTCCTTGTCTTGCAGCATCTTAACCCTCCGGTGCGAACTGCAGCGTGGTCAACGTGGTCGGGCCGCCATCGGGCGCCGAGGTCTGCCGCCCGATCATCGAACCGGGCTTCGGCGGTTCACCCCGCCGCAGCGCGGCCAGCAGCTCCGCCACCTTTGCCGCATCCATGTCCTCATAGAAATCGTCGTCGACCTGCAGGATCGGCGCATTCACGCAGGCTCCGAGACACTCGACCTCGGTCATTGTGAACATCCCGTCCGTGCTGGTTTCATTCCACCCCTGGATGCCGGTTTCCTTCCGACAGGCCGCCGTCACCTCATCGGATCCACGGAGCCAGCACGGCGTCGTGGTGCAGACCTGGAGATGGAATTTCCCGATCGGCCTGGTGTTGAACATGAAATAGAAAGTTGCGACTTCATAGACGCGGATCGGCGCCATGCCCAAACGAGCGCCGACGGCATCCATGGCCTTTACGGGCACCCAGGCGCTGCCGGTCTGCCGCTTCATCTGGTTCTGCGCGATATAGAGCAAGGGGAGAACCGCGCTTGCCTGCCGTCCAGCCGGATAGCGGGTGATGATTTTCGCGATCTGCGTCTCGCTGTCGGCATCGAACGCGAAACTGGTCGGCTGTTCGAATGCCGATCCGTTGGATTCAGTCATGCTCTACCTGTCGATCTCGCCGAACACGACGTCGAGCGACCCGATGATCGCACAAATGTCGGCCAGCATATGCCGCTTGCTCATCGCGTCGGTCGCCTGAAGGAACGCGAAGCCTGTTGCCCGGATCTTGCAGCGATACGGCCGGTTGGTCCCGTCGGCAACCAAATACACGCCGAACTCACCCTTCGGGCTTTCGGTGGCGGTATAGGTGGCGCCCGGCGGCACGTGATAGCCTTCGGTGTACAGCTTGAAATGATGGATCAGCGCTTCCATCGAGCGCTTCATTTCCGCCCGCGTCGGCGGCGAGAATTTTCGGTCCTGCACCTTGATCGGGCCCGGCTTGATCTTCGCCAGGGACTGCTGGATGATCTTGATGCTTTCCCGCAGCTCATAGATCCGCATCAGATAGCGGTCGTAGCAATCACCGTTGCGCCCGACCGGAATCTGAAAATCGACTTCGGCGTATTTGTCGTAGGGCTGCGCCCGCCGCAAATCCCACGGCACGCCGGACGCGCGAAGCGGCGGCCCGCTGAACCCCCAGGCCAAGGCCTGCTCCGCGGTGAAGCAGCCGATATCGACGGTGCGCTGCTTCCAAATTCTATTGTTAGTCAGTAACGATTCCAGATCGTCGATGAACTTCGGAAACGTATCGGCCCAGGCGGCGATCCGGTCGGTCAGGCCAGCCGGCAGATCGCGCGATACACCGCCGGGACGGAAGTAGTTGGAGTGGAGGCGGGCACCCGAGGCCGCCTCATAAAACTCCATCAGCTTCTCACGCTCCTCAAAGCCCCAGAGGCTCGGTGTGATCGCACCAACATCAAGCGCGTAGGTCGTGAGGTTCAGCAGATGGTTCAGGACCCGGGTGATTTCGGCGAACATCACCCGTATCCATTGGGCGCGGTCGGGTGCCGTAATCCCCAGCAGCTTCTCGACCGCGAGGGCGTATGTATGTTCCTCGCACATCGGGGATACGTAATCGAGACGGTCGAAATACGGCACCGCCTGCATGTAGGTTTTGTACTCGATCAGCTTTTCCGTGCCGCGATGCAGCAGACCGATATGCGGATCGGCGCGCTCCACGATCTCCCCGTCCAGCTCCAGGATCAGGCGCAACACGCCATGCGCGGCGGGATGCTGGGGACCGAAATTGATCGAGTGGCTGTCGATCTGAACCGATTTACCGGACTGGCTGACTTCCGTGACCAGAGTCTCGCTCATGCAATCCTAGCCCTTCGCCTGTTCCGCGCGCTCTGTGAACACTTTCTCGTCGCCCGGCAAGGTGGTCATCGCCTCCCACGGGGAGAGAAAATCGAAGGTGCGGAAATCCTGCGTCAGACGCACCGGTTCATTAACGACCTGCTTGCGGTCCTCGTCGTAGCGAACCTCAACATAGCCGGTCAGCGGGAAGTCCTTGCGCAGCGGGTGTCCTTCGAATCCATAATCCGTGAGGATGCGGCGCAGGTCAGGCTGGCCGGAGAAGATGATCCCGAACAGGTCCCATGCCTCGCGTTCCCACCAGGTGGCGACCGGCCAGATGGCGTTGACCGACGGGACCGGCTGGACCGTGTCGGTGGTGGTGATCACGCGCAGCCGGTGGTTCATCGAGACCGACAGCAGGTTATAGACCACGTCGAAGCGATCGGCCCGATCGAGCCAGTCGACGCCGCAGATATCCATCACCTGCTCGAACGCAAAGCGGGGATCATCACGCAACGTCAGCATGATAGTGGCCAAGGTGGCACGATCGGCGCTGGCCACCAGTTCGCCAGCTTCGACGCGCCAGCCGGAGATGCCGGGGACGCTAGCAACCGCCTGACCCAACAGTTCCATCGCGGAAGGCGGCCGGGGCGCGGCCTCAGCCGGAGGCGCGTCCTCAGCCACGGAGGATGGTCCCGGTGCGGCGGATCTTCTTCTGCAATTGCATGATTCCGTAAACCAGCGCTTCGGCCGACGGCGGGCAGCCCGGAACATAGATGTCCACCGGCACGACCCGATCGCAGCCACGGACCACCGAGTAGGAATAATGATAGTAGCCGCCGCCGTTGGCGCAGCTGCCCATGCTGATGACCCAGCGAGGCTCCGGCATCTGGTCGTAGACCTTGCGCAGAGCAGGCGCCATCTTGTTGGTCAGCGTGCCGGCGACGATCATGACGTCGCTTTGGCGTGGTGAAGCGCGTGGGATGATACCCAGCCGGTCAAGGTCATACCGCGGCATGTATGCATGGATCATCTCAACCGCGCAGCATGCCAAGCCGAAGGTCATCGGCCATAGGCTGCCGGTGCGGGCCCAGTTGACCACCTTGTCCAGATTGGCGACCAGGAAGCCCTTGTCGGCGATTTCCCCGGTTATGCCCTTGATGACGGCATCCTGCTCCGGACCCGGGGGCAGATGGTCCCGGTTCCAGGCAATCGCAGTTGCGTCGCTCATGCTACTACTCCCACTCCAACGCGCCCTTGCACCACTCGTAGATAAAGCCTGCGGTCAAAACGCCAAGGAACGCGATCATCGACCAGAAGCCGAAAGCGCCAATTCCCTTCAGGGCGACCGCCCAGGGGAACAGGAACGCGACTTCCAGGTCAAAGATGATGAACAGGATCGCCACCAGGTAGTAGCGGACGTCGAAGCGGCGGCGCGCATCGTCAAACGCCTCAAACCCACATTCGTAAGCTGAAAGCTTCTCGGGATAAGGTTTCTGCCGGGCGGCGATCAGCGACCCGCCCACCATGGCGACAGCGATCCCACCGGCAATCACGAGGAAAACCAGGATCGGCAGATATCCAAAAAGAACTGGCTGCATGACAGATCCACGTTAAGTCGAGTCGCTGCGACCGCAGCACAGGTCCAGCCAAACGCCGTCGGCGCCAGCCTGTCCCCTTTCGGTGCAACGTGGGCGGACCTTAGACCCATCAGGATCACACCGCCATAGGGGAATGGGGCAGAAATTTGCCCGATGCACCACGAAAACAACTAGATTTGGAAAACCGCTGCTGGCGCGAGTGACGGGGCTCGAACCCGCGACCTCCGGCGTGACAGGCCGGCGCTCTAACCAACTGAGCTACACCCGCAGCGGCAGGCGGCAGCGTTTAGGCCGGGTGGCGAAAGGCGTCAAGGGCATTTGGTCGCATTCGATCAGCGAACCTTCCTTGCGGTCGCACCCAGCGGAAAAACATGGCCTGCGTGGGGCTGCCACGAAGCCATCGGAACCGCCCAGGATCCATCCCGACGAATCAACCTCGGTCGCGTTATCGGCCATGGTGGGCGGTGACGGATTCGAACCGCCGGCCCTCTCGGTGTAAACGAGACGCTCTACCGCTGAGCTAACCGCCCATCAGTGCGTGACCCGCGCAGCGGATTTCGCCGAAGCAGTGAATCACGTAATCAAACGAAGTCGAAGCACGCAGGACCGATGCTGATGCCAGGAAAGCACAGGCCTGCACAGACAAAATCGCTAAAGCATCGAATCACGCGATCAGTTGACCGGGCGATATCCATTGGTCACGCCAGCCAGACTCTGCCCCGGCCGGGTCGAACATCAGGTGGCACCAGGCAGCACCACCCCAAGCAAATCAGCCGACCGAGTCTTTAAGGCCTTTACCGGCCTTGAAGCGCACAGTGGTCGACTCGGGAATCGCCATCTCTTCCCCAGTGCGAGGATTGCGCCCGGTGCTGGCCTTACGAACTGCGGCAGCGAACGTGCCGAAGCCGACGAGACGCACCTCCTCTTTGGCTTTCAGCGCACCGGTGATGGCGCCGAATACCGCATCCACAACTTCACCAGCCTTGGCACGCGAGAGGTCTGTTCCATCAGCGACGGCTGCGATGAGGTCCATTTTGTTCACAGCATTTCCTCTCAATAGTGGAAGATCACGAATCGGGTCTTCGAACAACATGTTCGCAAGAGCGGCCGGACACTACTGGTGCGGTTTCAGCCGCGTCAATGCTTAGAGGGCGAAAAGCTGGGGAAAACCGAGGTTCGGTGCGGGTTAGAAGGATATTATCAAGGATGCGTTGCAACGCGGGCGCGTATATCGCCCGAGTATTGCACCTTATTTCATTGCGGATAAAAAAACCGGGGCGCTTCGCAGCGCCCCGGGTCGTATTCAGTGCGGCAGGGAGGCCGCGGCGGGTTGAGCCGCCGGGGCCTGTGGAACCGGCGGATCCGCAGGCTCCTGCCATTCAATGGCGACAGGCCGGCGCGCCAGGGCCTGAGCGATAACCTCATCCACATCGGCAACGGGAATAAGCTTCAGATGCTTCTTCACGTTGTCAGGGATTTCAGCCAGGTCCTTCTCGTTTTCCTTCGGGATGAACACCGTGGTGATGCCTGCCCGCAGCGCGGCCAAAAGTTTCTCCTTAAGGCCGCCGATCGGCAGCACGCGACCGCGCAGGGTGATCTCACCCGTCATGGCTACGTCACGCCGAACCGGAATGCCGGTCAGGATCGACACGATCGATGTTGCCATCGCAACACCGGCCGATGGGCCATCCTTTGGAGTAGCACCCTCCGGCACATGCACGTGGATGTCACGCTTCTCGAACAGAGTCGGCTTGATGCCGAAGTGGATCGAGCGGCTTCGCACGTAACTCAGCGCAGCCGAAACGCTTTCCTGCATCACATCGCCCAGCTTGCCGGTCTGCTTGACGTTGCCCTTGCCCGGCAGAAGCACCGACTCGATGGTCAGGATCTCGCCACCAACCTCGGTCCAGGCCAGACCGGTGACGACACCGACCATATCCTCAGCTTCCGTCTCGCCGTACCGGAACTTCTTCACCCCGGCGAATTTTTCCAGGCTCTTCCGGGTGATCGCGACCTTGGCGGTATTTTTGGTGACGATGTCCTTCACCGACTTGCGCGCCAGGTTGGCGATCTCGCGCTCCAGATTCCGAACGCCGGCTTCACGGGTGTAGTAGCGGATGACGTCGCGCAGGGCATCCTCGCTGATGCTCCATTCGTCCTTCTTCAGCCCGTGCGCCTCCCCCTGCTTGTTGATCAGGTGGCGTTTGGCGATCTCGACCTTCTCGTCCTCAGTGTAGCCGGGGATGCGGATGATCTCCATCCGGTCCAGCAGTGGCTGCGGCATGCGCAGGCTATTGGCCGTGGTGACGAACATCACATCGGACAGGTCGTAGTCGACCTCCAGATAGTGGTCGGCGAAGGTGCTGTTCTGTTCGGGGTCCAGCACCTCCAGCAGGGCGGAAGATGGATCACCGCGCCAGTCCTGACCCAGCTTGTCGACCTCATCCAGCAGGAACAGCGGGTTGGAGGTCTTGGCCTTCTTCATGCCCTGGATGACCTTGCCCGGCATCGAGCCGATATAGGTCCGCCGGTGACCACGTACTTCGGCCTCATCGCGGACGCCGCCCAGCGACATCCGGACAAAATTACGCCCGGTGGCCTTGGCGATCGATTTTCCCAACGACGTCTTGCCGACACCGGGAGGGCCGACAAGGCACAGGATCGGTCCACGCACTTTCGGGCTACGGGCCTGCACGGCCAGATACTCGATGATGCGTTCCTTGACCTTCTCCAGGCCGTAATGATCGGCCTCGAGCACCTTTTCAGCCGCGACCACGTCATTGTTGATCTTGCTGCGCTTCTTCCAGGGAATGGACAGCATCCAATCCAGATAGTTGCGCACAACGGTGGCTTCGGCGCTCATCGGGCTCATGGTACGCAGCTTTTTCAGCTCCGCCGCGGCCTTTTCACGCGCTTCCTTGCTGAACTTGGTCTTCTTGATGCGCGCTTCGAGTTCGGCGTTCTCATCCTTACCGTCCTCGCCCTCGCCGAGCTCCTTCTGGATCGCCTTCAGCTGCTCGTTCAGGTAGTACTCGCGCTGGGTTTTCTCCATCTGCCGCTTAACGCGGTTACGGATGCGCTTTTCCACCTGCAGGACGCCGATTTCCGACTCCATGTGACCGAACACCCGCTCCAGCCGCTCGCTGATCCTGGCGATCTCCAGCAGGTCCTGCTTCTCGGGGATCTTCAGGTTCAGGTGACTGGCAACGGTATCGGCCAGCTTCGACGGCTCCTCAATCTGGTTAAGCGAAACCAGAACCTCAGGCGCGATCTTCTTGTTCAGCTTGATGTACTGCTCGAACTGGGACACCACGGTGCGACCGAGCGCCTCGAGGTCCTTTTTTTCGCCGGAGATGTCCGGCATGGGTTCGGTCTTGGCTTCGAAATACGACTCGGTTTCCTTGAAGCTGACGATCTTGGCGCGCCGGCCGCCTTCGACCAACACCTTGACGGTGCCGTCGGGCAATTTCAGCAACTGCAGGATCGTGGAAACCGTGCCGACGCGGAAGATGTCCTCGACCGAGGGGTCGTCCTGCGAGGCGTTCTTTTGCGCTACCAGGAGGATCTGCTTGTCCTCCTTCATCACCGCTTCCAAGGCCCGCACCGACTTTTCCCGGCCGACGAACAATGGGACGATCATGTGGGGGAAGACCACGATATCGCGCAGAGGCAGGACTGCCATCATGTCGCTTGGCCCCGCCTTTTCCGGCGAAGGACCTTTATCCGCCGGCCGAGTCTGTTCCGTCATAATTGACCTCCTAAGGGACAGTCAGCGTCATTATCCGCCCGACATCGGCACGGAAGACGCCTTCTTGGGTTTGTCACAACCCGTTGGAGCCGATATGGCAGCCGAACCGGTTGTCGCAAGCCCTTGAAATTCGTGATCGCGTAGCCGCGAGCCGTATTTCGAGGTTGCGCGCCGCCTTAAGCGCTGTTTTCCGCACGCTCCTTCCCATACAGGTACAAGGGGTTGGCGCGAGACTCCGCCACTTCCCGGTTGATGACCACTTCCTCCACGCCGTCCAGCCCAGGAAGCTCGAACATCGTGGACAGCAGGATCTGCTCCATGATCGAACGCAGACCACGTGCACCGGTTTTGCGGGCGATCGCCCGGGTGGACACCGATTTCAGTGCATCGTCGGTAAAGGACAGTTTGACGCCTTCCATCTCAAACAGACGTCCGTACTGCTTTACCAGCGCGTTCTTAGGCTTGGTCAGAATCTCCATCAGCGCACTTTCATCGAGATCTTCCAGCGTCGCCACGACTGGCAGACGACCGATGAACTCGGGGATCAGGCCAAACTTCAGCAGATCCTCAGGCTCGACCTCTCTCAGGATGGCGCCCATCCGGCGTTCATCAGGCGAGCGAACCTCGGCGCCGTAGCCGATACCCGAACCTTTACCGCGCGCGCCGATAATGCGCTCGAGGCCTGAGAACGCGCCGCCGCAGATGAACAGGATGTTGGTCGTGTCGACCTGCAGGAATTCCTGTTGCGGATGCTTGCGGCCACCCTGCGGCGGGACCGAGGCAACCGTACCTTCCATGATCTTCAGCAACGCCTGCTGCACGCCTTCGCCCGACACATCCCGGGTGATCGAGGGGTTGTCCGACTTACGTGAAATCTTATCCACTTCGTCGATGTAGACGATGCCACGCTGCGCCCGTTCCACGTTGTAGTCGGCTGACTGCAGCAGCTTGAGGATGATGTTCTCCACATCCTCACCCACATAGCCTGCCTCGGTCAGGGTCGTGGCATCGGCCATGGTGAACGGAACGTCGAGGATCCGCGCCAGCGTCTGGGCCAGCAACGTCTTGCCCGACCCGGTAGGGCCGACCAGCAGGATGTTGGATTTCGCGATTTCGACGTCATTGTTCTTCTGGCCGTGCGCCAAGCGCTTGTAGTGGTTATGCACCGCCACCGACAGGACGCGCTTGGCGTGGTCCTGTCCGATCACGTAGTCGTCGAGCACCTTGCAGATCTCACGCGGGGTCGGAACCCCGTCACGGGACTTCACCAGATGGGTCTTGTGCTCCTCACGGATGATATCCATGCAGAGTTCGACACATTCGTCGCAGATGAAGACCGTGGGACCGGCGATGAGCTTACGAACTTCGTGCTGCGACTTGCCGCAGAACGAGCAGTAGAGGGTATTTTTCGAATCGCCGGATTTGCTCATGTGCACTCCTCCCCCAGAACCAGGGGCACAATGGGGAATGATAACTCCCTATCAGCTTCAGGGACAAGAACCGCGGTTAGCTGCACCTTAAAAACGTCTCAAATCATACGGCGCCAAGGGCCGCGGAGACCACATTGAATTGAACTGAAACACAATTTCGGAGCGAGCACTGCCCGCCCCGTCAGGATGCGTATCAGGATTTGGACGAATCGCCGCTTTCTGGCTTCGGACGACTTTCAACGACCTCGTCCACCAAACCGAAATCGCGGCTCTCTTCTGCCGACATGTAGGTGTCGCGTTCCAGCTTGCGCTCGATCGCCTCGATCGGCTGACCCGTGTGCTTTACATAGATCTCGTTCAGCCGCTTGCGCAGCGTCAGGATCTCCCGCGCCTGAATTTCGATATCAGTCGCCTGGCCCTGCGCACCGCCCGACGGCTGGTGGACCATGACGCGTGCATTCGGCAGCGCGAAACGCTTGCCCTTGGCGCCGGCGGTCAGCAGCAGGCTGCCCATCGAAGCCGCTTGACCAATGCATACCGTGCTGACAGGGCAACGAATGTATTGCATCGTGTCATAGATCGCCAAACCGGCAGATACGACGCCGCCGGGGCTGTTGATGTAGAACGAGATGTCCTTGCCGGGATTGTCGGACTCAAGAAACAGCAACTGCGCGCAGATGAGCGCGCTGACCTGGTCGTAAACCGCGCCGGTGAGGAAGATAATGCGCTCCTTCAACAAGCGCGAATAGATATCGAAAGCCCGTTCGCCGCGGGCGGTCTGTTCGACCACCATCGGAACCAGGGAATTGCCATATACCTCGACTGGGTCGCGGTCCCGCATCGTGATCACCTAAGGTTGCAATGGGCGGACAGAAAGCGGTCCATAGATAGGCCGGCCGCCGGCGAAATCCAGCATCAATTCCGCCAACCCGGTTGATTGACCGGTGGGCGGCCTCAGGCCGCCTTTTCTTCCGGCTCGTCCTTTGCCAGCTCTTCAGGCGTTACCACCACGTCGTTGATCTTCGCCAGCTCCAGAACGAAATCGACGACCTTATCCTCCAGCAGCGGACCACGTACGCTGTTGGTGAACTGTGGGTACTTACGCATGAACTCCATCATCTGGGCTTCCTGGCCGGGGTATTGCATCGCCCGCTGATACAGCGCCCGATCCACCTCCTGCTCACTGACGGTAATGGAATTCACCCGGCCGATCTCGGCCAGCAGCAGCCCAAGCCGCACGCGGCGTTCGGCGATCGCACGGTATTCGGCCTTAAGCGTGTCGTCGTCCTTGGTCTTGTCTTCCTCGTCCTCGGTGCCGGCCTTGCGAGCCGCTTCGAACTGCTGCCAGATCTGCTCGAATTCCTGATCGGCGATCGACGGCGGCACCGGGAAATCAGTCATCTTGCTCAACGCGTCCAGCAGCGCCTTCTTCAGGCGCATACGCGACATGCCGTCATATTCCTGCTGCTGGCGCGTGGTGATCATCTCGCGCACCGCGTTCAGATCCTCCGCCCCCACCTTCTTGGCCAGCTCGTCGTCGGCCGCGGGCACGATCTGTGTGCTGAGTTGCTTTACCGTGATGTCGAACGTTGCCGCCTTCCCAGCCAGGTCGGCCTTGCCATATGTCTCCGGGAACGTGACGTTGATGGTGCGCGTCTCGTTCGGCTTGGCGCCTTCAAGCTGTTCGGCAAACCCCGGGATGAAGCCGTCCCCACCGATTTCCACCTCGGTGTCGGTGCCTGTTCCGCCTTCGAATGGCACGTCGTCGATCTTGCCGAGGAAATCCACCGTCAGCACTTCGCCGGCCATTGCCCCGTTACCCCGGGCTTCCAATGCCTCGGCGGAAATCGGCTCCAAACTACGGTTGTACTTGGCGATCTGGGTCAGCGCCTTGTCCACCGCGTCGGGGGCGACTTCAGCCTTCATTCGGGCGAGTTCGATGCTGCCGAAATCCGGCAGGGTGATATCGGGCAGCAGTTCCAGCTCGACACTGAATTCAAGGTCGGAGGCCAGCGCCGTCGGGTTATCGCTCACCAGGTTGACCTTCGGCTGCTGGGCCGGGCGCAAACCACGTTCACTCAGCACCCGCTGGGTCGCCTCGGAGACGGATTCCTCCAGCACTTCCGCCGAAACCGCAGTGCCGTACCGCTGCTTGACGATTGGCATCGGCACCTTACCAGGCCGGAACCCCGGCAGGCGCAGCGTCTTCCCCAGGCTCGTCAGACGCTCGGTCCGGCGTGACTCCAGATCCGCGACGGGCAGGACCACAGTGTAGTTCCGCTTCAGGCCGTCGGAGAGCGTCTCGGTAACTTCCATCGCACTAGCCATTCCCAATAATGTTCAAACGCAACCGCCAAGGAGGGCCGTGTGGTGCGGGCGAAGGGACTTGAACCCCCACGGCTTTCGCCACCAGAACCTAAATCTGGCGTGTCTACCAGTTTCACCACGCCCGCTCGCCGGCCGCCAAAACCCCGAACGCGTCCGTACCCAACAGGGCACTGACGCGATCCGAATGGGGCGCTTTAGCCCAGGGGCCGCCGGACGACAAGCAACAAGCGTCCCACCGGCCCTCGCGGTTCAGGCTTCGGCGTGCATACGCAGGTTGTTATTGGTGCGATGGTCGCCGGACATCCAACGCGCCAGTTCGGCGTGCGCGTCGGCACGGCGGATCGCGTCGATCCTGGCAGCGTCGGGCGGATCGACGGTGAATTCAACGATCAGGCCGTCCGGCGATGTACAGTAGATGGAACGGCAGTAACCGTGATCAGTCTCCCGCACCGGCACGCCGGCCGCTTGCAACCTGGCAATGAGTTCATTGTAGACGCCGGTGTCCACCTTGAACGCAACATGATGGAAGCTGCCGATTTCCGCCGGCGCAGCAGCCTGGCATTTTTGATACACTTCGTCATCGGCAAACGCAAAGAACGCCAGCGCACCACCGTCCCCAAGGCTGTAGAAGGTGTGGCAGAACGCGACTTCGCGATCGACCCAGGGACTGAAATGCTGTTCGCACCAGGTGGCGGTGAGCGGAATTCCCAGCGTGTCTTCAAAGAACTGGCGATTCTTTTCCTGATCACGGACGACGTAAGCATGATGATGCAGACGTTCCGGCGGACGGGACAACAACTGGACCATTTGCGCGCTCCTCTCCCTATTTAACTTGCAGTTTGCACCACGGTACTGGTGTCCTACAAGCCGAGATGATGGCCGGCGGCTGCTGCAAATTTCATCACCAAGCCGACAGTTTGCATAGCTCCCATGCAGAGAGACGTTTTGTGCGAAACTTTATGGGATGTAACTCTACCAATAAGTAATTTTGGTGCGGGTGAAACGGCTTTGACGCACGTTTCCGTGTGGTAACGCAATACCAGCACCTTGTGGGAAGAGGGAGTTCGGACGCAATGGGGACCGCCAAGATCAGTAATGGAACCTCCAAACCAAAGCTAAAGGCCACTCCTGCGGTCCCCAACCCGTTCCCCGATTCATCCTCCCGCGATTATAATATTGCCGCAGTCGACCGCACCCTCGACCTGCTCGATGCACTTTCCCGGCTTGGTCCGGCATCCCTGGCCGCGCTTGCGGAAAACGCAGGATGCACCCGCACCGCCGCATTCCGGCTGCTGCGGACATTGCAAGCGCGCGGATTTACGATCCAGGACGAGGCTCGCGGTCTGTGGCGCCTAGGCGCGCGATGGAGCGCGCTGGGTCGGGCCGCGTCGGAACAAGGTGCACTCGCCGCAACGGCGATGCCGTTCCTGGCCGCACTGGGCAAGGCAAGCGGTGAGAACGTCTACCTGCGGGTTCGGGACGGCATGGAAAGCGAAACCGTGGCGATCTATCAAACCGATCCCACGATCCGCATGTATTCCGAGGTGGGCAAGCGGGGTCCACTGCACGCCGGCAGCAGCCGCATCCTGCTCGCCTTCGCACCCGAAGCGGTGCAGACCCAGCTTCTGGCCCAACGCCTGAATCGCTACACACCGGCCACGCGAATTGATTCCACCTGGATCGCCGCCGACCTGCAGCGCATTCGCACACGCGGGTACCTGATCACCTCGGACGAGGTGGTCGCCGGCGCGGTCGGCATCGCTGCCCCGATACGCGATGCGACCGGAACCACCGTTGCCGTTATCCACATCAGCGCACCATCGATGCGGATGCGCCCGCCGCGCCCGCGCAACCTGCTGCCGCAGGTGATGGATGCCGCCATCAAGCTATCCGCGGCTTTGGGTGCGGTGGTGAAACCGGCCCAGCCCAGCATGGTGCGCGACTCTTCGGCCCCAACCGGCTGGCCACCGAACGGCGGGATGCTGACGCAGTCCAGGCCGCATACGATCTTCCGCTAGCGTTCCCGTTCGGCCCCCGGTGAGCGGCGAACCCGTCACCATCAAGGTCGACGACGCCCACGCCGTGTCGGGCCTGATGCAGGTGCCTGGCGGAGCCTGTGCCTGCCTGGTCCTGGCCCACGGCGCCGGTGCCGGGATGACCCATCGGTTCATGGCTGCAGTCGCGGATGGGTTGGCCGAGCGCCAGGTCGGCTCGCTGCGCTTTCAGTTCCCTTATATGGAAAGCGGGGCGAAGCGTCCGGACCGTCCGGCCCTGGCGCATGCGACGATCCGAGCGGCGGTGGGTTGGGCGGCGTCGTGCGGGCTGCCGCTGTTTGCCGGCGGCAAGTCCTTTGGCGGCCGCATGACCTCCCAAGCCCAGGCCGCGTTACCGCTGCCGGGAGTCCTGGGTTTGATCTTCCTCGGCTTTCCGCTGCACCCGCCAAACAAGCCGTCAATCGAGCGGGCGGATCATCTCCGCGCCGTGCATACCCCGATGCTGTTCGTGCAAGGCACGCGCGACGCGCTGGCGGACCTGCGTCTGCTGGAGCCCATCCTGAAAACCCTGCCGGCCAGCCTGCATCGCAGCGAACATGCCGATCATTCATTTCACGTGCCCGCCCGTTCAGGCCAGACCGACAGCCAGGTGCTCGATCAGGCGCTCGACCGCATGGTCGAATGGATGCTGGTGGTTCGCGATCGGCTGCATGCATGACCGCGATGTCATTCGATAGCAGTCGTGCCAGTATGGCCGTCCACGCTCACCGGGCGCGGGATCGGCTGGATGTCGCTGCCACGGGGTCGCTACGCAGCGGCACCCTGCATGATGTCCGATCCACCTGATTGTAATCAAACCCGCGTCGTCGCCGAAGCGGCAATCTGCAGTTCATGACCGCGCTGTTCAAAGTCGTCTCGCTGCTGTTCGTGCTGCTCTATCTGCTGCCGCTGGCAATCAGCGCTGCGCTGTACCGGCTTGACGGAACCGGTTCGAACTGGCGCACCGCCGACCGCACCAGCATTGGCCTGCTGCCGCCGCCGACCCGCCACGCTGCCGCGCTGGTTCGCATCTTCTCTGCCAGGACCGTACGCTGGCGAGGCATCTTCGCCTCCCATAGCTGGATCGTGTTCAAGCCGGAAAACGCGGCGGCCTATACGCGCTACGACTACACGGCCTGGAGTGCATTGCCGATCCGCCTGAACGGGTTCGAGCCGGACGGCCGGTGGTTCGGCCACGCCCCGCAAACCGTGTTCGCTGCCGACGGTGCCGAAGCCGCGGCGCTGGTGCCACAGATCGAGGCTGCCATAGCCGCGTACGCGTGGCGAAACGAGGGTGATTACAAAGCCTGGCCGAGACCAAACTCCAACACCTTCGTCGCCGCCGTCATCGACGCGGTTCCCGCCATCCAGGTAGCCATGCCCCCCACCGCAATCGGCAAGGATTATCCCTACGACGGGCGCTGGCTGCGCCTCACTCCGAGCGGATTTCGCCTGACGCTGGGCGGCTATGGCGGCCTGTCTGTCGGGTGGGTGGACGGTGTCGAGATCAACATCCTGGGCGCAATTGCCGGCCTGGACATCCGCCGCCCGGCCATCAAGCTGCCGGGCTTCGGACGGATCGGTTTCGACACCAGAGCACCTGCAGGCGGACCCTGATCAGTCAGCGTGCCTAAGCGGCGACCTCAGGCTGAGCCGCCGCCTTGAACGACCAAGCTAGCTGACTTCGGCCCGGCTAATCGCTTCAACCGGCGGCTGCCCGAGGTTATCCTTGAGTTCATCGCTCATCGGCAGCGCGGCGTCATCCGGGCTGACAGCCATCTCCGCCACGACGAATTCGACCGCCGCGACGACATGGGCCAGGTTGACGGTGCCCACCGAGGCGCCCGGCACCGGCACGCCCAGGAAGTGCTTGCTGCGCCAGGCCAGATCAAGGCCATCCGGAACACCGGCGTGATCCAGCAATACATCCAGCAGGATCGCCCCCTCCGACGATTGGTGGGCGGCGGCGATCGAAGTTACGCGCATGACGTCACCGGTGGTCAGCAACAGCCCGAATGAGCCGCGCAATCCTACCATGCGCCGTCCCAGCCACGCCGGCAGCAGGTCCACGACGGTTTCGGGGTCGGTGATCCGGGTCCATGTCGGCATGTGTTCCTCCTGGCTGCTACCCGACGAAGATGGGGTCGACCCGGCAGCGAAAACACCCGCTGCGCAGAGCTGGCCGAACCGGTCTACGTGGCATCCCAGCTTAACGGTTGCGCGCGTGGTTGACCGCCGTGGCCTTTGCACTGGCGGGGATCACGCGCCTTCTCGTTGTTCAAGCGGATAACGCACCCTGTTGGTTCCAGGCAGGGTGAGGTTGTTTTCAGACGGCGCCTTCCGTCCGCAGCACCTCGACCGCCTGGGCATTGAGTCCCAGCCATTCGCCCAGGACGGCATCGGTATGCTCGCCCAGGACAGGGGAGGATTTCAGCACCGGCGGCTTGCCGTCAATCCGTACTGGCCAACCTGGCATCTTGAAGTCGCGATGGATCGGGTGGCGCATCACCTGCATGATCCCGCGTGCCTCGAAGCTCGGGTCGTTCTGCAGCTCCATCGTATCCAGTACTGCGCCCGCCGGTATGCCGGCATCGCCGACCGCGCGCATCGCGTCGTGCTTCGACCGTGTACGGGTCCAGGCGGCAATGATTTCATCGACCTCCGGCTCCAGAGCCAGACGGTCCATGGGGCTGAGATACCGGGCATCGCCGATCAGCTCCTCGCGGCCAACGACCTTGAGCAACCGGTCCCAGTGATCAGGATTTGCCCGGCTGGTCATGATGTAAACGTAGTCGTTCGGTCCACCCGGAGCGCAGGGGTAAAGCCCCATTGGCGCGTTGTTGACGCCCGGAACCTTGCCGCCGCCGCGTTGCGCCGGTTTGCCGGTCAGGCCCTGGGTGGCGAAATTGATCCGCATGTAGTGCATGATGGCGTCCTGCATCGCGACCTGCAGCCGATGGCCCTGCCCCGTTTCCCGCCGCTTGTAGAGCGCGCCCAGGATCGTAATCGCCATCAGCATGCCCGTGCCGGTGTCGCCCAGCGAGATACCGGGCCGGGTCGGCGGACCGTTGGGATCGCCGGTAACGCTGAACGTGCCGCCGCAGGCCTGTGCGATCATGTCGAACGCCAGGTTCTTCTCATACGGGCTGCCTTCGCCGAAGCCCTTCACCTGTGCGAAGATGATACCGGGGTTCAGCTCGCGCACCACATCATAGCCCAGGCCCAGTCGCTCGATGGCGCCCGGGGCAAAGTTCTCGATGCACACGTCCGCCTGGCGCAGCATGTCCTTGACCAGCGCCAATCCCTTGGGCGACTTCAGGTTGACCGTCATCGAGCGCTTGTTGGCGTTGAACACATGGAAATAGTACGGATCGGTGTCCGGCTGGCCTGGCCGCAGGCGACGGCCGGGGTCCCCCATCTTCGGGTTCTCGATCTTCACCACATCGGCACCAAGCCACGCCAGCGCCTCGGTGCAGGATGGCCCGGCCTCGAACTGAGTGAGGTCGACGATCTTCACGCCCGACAGGAACTGGACGTTGGCAACGGCATCATTCATGACGCTTCCCCTTGGATTATCCGTTGGGGGGAGCCTGCCACATGGGGGGACGTTCTCGCAATCGCCACGCCCCCGAATTGGGCCGGCGCACCCTGCCCCGTTGCAGCGTCGGCCACGACGGGCCAACGGGTCGCGTGGTTGCGGTTGATCGGAGCATTGTTGATCGAAGCATTCCGGTGGCCGATAAATGTCGCATCGTCCAAGGGAGGGGTCCGACCATGCCAGCCGAAACGATCATTTACCACAACCCGAATTGCGGCACGTCCCGCAAGGTGCTTGGCGCGCTGCGCGATGCCGGTCTGGAGCCGAAAGTCATCGAATACCTGAAGACCCCACCGTCGCGCGAAGAACTGCTGTCGCTGCTGGCGCGGATGGGCAAGACGCCACGCCAGATCCTGCGTCGCAAGGGCACGCCGTACGACGAACTGGGCCTGGACGACGCCGGCAAGTCGGATGACGATTTGATCGAGGCCATCCTGGCGCATCCGATCCTGATGGAACGCCCGGTGGTGGTTACGCCGCGTGGCGTCCGGCTGTGCCGGCCGGCGGAAGAAGTGGCCGCACTGATCGCCTGAAGCGCTTTCAGGCCAACCGTCTCGCGGTGGGCTAACGCAGTCTACCCCTGAACTGTCTCCGACCGCTCGGCCGGCACGTGCCCGTCGAGCACGAGGCGCACCTTGGCGGCCAACTGCGCGGGGTTGAACGGTTTGCGCAGCAGCGCCGCCGCGACCCAGTCCGGCAGGTCGGCACGATCATAGCCGGTGGTGAACAGCACCCGCATACCGGCATCCACATTGCGCGCCGCGTCGGCCAGCGCCCGCCCGCTGACCCCGCCAGGCAGGCCCAGATCGGCAAACAACAGGTCAATTCCGCCGTGATCGGCAATCAGCCGGAACGCCTCCATCGCATCGGGCGCGTCCATCACCTCATAACCCAGCCCACGCAGTGTCTCGACGCACACCGCACGGATCGCCGCATCGTCCTCCACCACCAGGATCCGCGTCCGGCTGCCGGGGGCGCGTGGCGAGTCCACATGCGTCACCGCCGGGGGCACATAGCGTGGCAGGAACAACCGAAGCGACGGCCCACCCGCTGTTGATTCGGATCGCAGCAGGCAACCCCCGGCCTCCCGCACGAAGGCCTGCACCATGAACAAATCGGCGCTGTTGGGATCGTCCCCCGGCGGCCAGTGATGCGGCCCACGGTCTGCATGGTCCCCTGAACCACTGACCGCAATCTGGATATATTCACCCGGCAGCACCGTTGGATGCGCCGTTGCAAACACCGCATCCAGTTGCACGTTCATAATCGCCAGGCTCAGCACGCCGCCATGCGGCACCTCTTCGCGGGCGTTGACCAGGAGCGACAACAGGGCATTTTCCATCTGGTTCACGTCGACCCAGGCCAGCCACGACGACCCCGACAGCCGCGTTTCCAGCGCGATCCTGTCACCCAGCGTCCGCCGCAGCAGGTCGGACAGGTCATGCACCAGACGGTCGACCTCGACGGCTTCACGCTCCACCGTCGGCTGACGGGCAAACGACAGCAACCGCGCGGTCAGTATCGCGGCGCGACGCACGCCCTGCATCGCCGCATCGGTATGGCGCAGCAACGCCGCCTGATCGTTGCCCAACCGGCGGGCAAGCATCTCTACGTTGCTGCTGATGACAGTCAGGTGGTTGTTGAAATCGTGCGCAACCCCGGTGGTCAGCCGGCCCAATGCCTCCATCGTCTGCGACTGGCGCAGCGCGTGCTGCATCGCCTCGCGTTCACGCTCCGCTGCAATCTTTCCCTGGCGAAGTTCCGTCAGCATGGCGGCCCAGCGCCGGGCGGCAATGCCCAGGGCAACAAGGCCGATGATCAGGCCGATCCAGAGCAGACCTGTCAGCCACCATGCCACCCCGATTGCCGCTACGGTCGCAACCGTCCACAGACCAGGTTCGGCCGTATGCGGCAGCCGATGGGTCAGCGACACGAGGCGCATATGGGACACGTCAGGCCATTCCATGCAATGTCAAGACTTGGCACATGCGCAAAGGCGTCGCCAGACCAGGACGCTACCGATATGGTCACGGCAGTGTGAGGATCGCATTCGTGCGCTGTCCGTTGCAAAATCGACGCAATCCCGCCTGGTGTCATTGACCGATATCGTTGCAGATTGCGAGTATAATCGGTTTCACGGCCGATGATCGCAGGCCCGGTGGCAGCCGCGTTATCCGGGGTAAGTGGCGCAGCGGGTGATGAATGAAACGCCGGTGGTCGATCCTGCGGCTTTCCGCTACAGTCGATCCATTGATGGATGCGGCCCGGGTTTTCGCGGCTGGTTTAGGGGCCGATGATTAAGGAAGATTGGGAATGGTCAATCGCTTTCCCCTGACACGCCTACGCCGCCTGCGATCCAGCCAGGTAATGCGGGATCTGTTGCAGGAAACATCGGTCACGCTGAACGACCTGATCTATCCGATCTTCATCGAGGAGGAGTTGGACGATTTCGCCCCCGTCGAGTCGATGCCGGGCGTGTTCCGCATCCCGGAGCGCAAGCTGGACGTCGCCGTCAAGGAAATCGCGGCCGCCGGCATCAAGGCGGTGATGACGTTCGGCGTCAGCCACCGCAAGGACGCCATCGGCAGTGACGCATGGAACAAGGAAGGCCTGGTGGCGCGCATGATCAAGCGGGCCAAGGATGCCGCACCTGACCTGCTGGTCATGTCGGACACCTGCTTCTGCGAATACACCTCGCACGGCCATTGCGGCGTCATTCACGCAGGGGACGTGCATAACGACCATACGATCGAGAATTTGGGCAAGCAGGCTGTGATAGCGGCACAAGCGGGTGCCGACATGATCGCCCCGTCGTCGATGATGGACGGCCAGGTGATGGCGATCCGATCGGCGCTGGACGAGAACGGTTTCACCAATTTGCCGATCATGGCGTACTCGTCGAAGTTCGCCTCCGCGTTCTACGGACCATTCAGGGCGGCCGCGGGCTGCGATCTGGAGGGTGATCGCAAGGCCTATCAGATGAACCCGATGAACGCGCGCGAGGCGTTGCTGGAATCCGACGTCGATGAGGCGGAGGGCGCGGACATCCTGATGGTCAAGCCGGCGATGCCCTACCTGGACGTGCTGGCACGCATTCGTCAGCGCAGCCTGCTGCCGCTCGCCGCCTACCAGGTCAGCGGCGAATACGCGATGATCAAGTTCGCGGCGCAAGCCGGGGCGATCGACGAACATCGTGTGGTGCGGGAGAGCCTGGGCGCGATCAAGCGTGCCGGCGCCGATCTGATCCTGACATATTTTGCCATGGATATCGCCCGCCAGGGCTACTGACCGCGCATTTCGCGGCGTCCCGGAGCGATATCACCCCGGAGCGATATCACCCCGGGCGCGATACCACCCTGACCGAAGCAAGGCAGGGTGGTGGGATTGCGCGCGCTGGAGGCTCATAGCTAGCCGGAATACCTAATTCCGGCCGTACAGCGCCATCGCATTGTTCAGGAAGAAACCGCGCTTCTTGTCCTCATCAATTGGCATCGGCAGTACGTGCGCGGGATCGTCGTAGTCCCAGTGCGGATAGTCGGTTGCGAACAACAGCCGGTCCCAGCCGATCCAGTCGATGGCGTCCAGCACATGCGCCCGATTTGCCGGCTCCTCCATCGGCTGGGTCGTCAGCCACACATGATCGTGGATGTATTCGCTGGGCAGCCGCTTCAGATGCGGCGTTTCGACCTCAGGCGGAAAATCAGCCGGTTCCAGATCTTGTCGAGCCGCCACGCCAGCGACGGCAGCCAGGCAAACCCGGCTTCGATCAGCACCAGACGAACTCCCGGCACGCGTTCAAAAACGCCCTCGATCACCATAGAGGTCAGGAACGACTGGCTGGACTGCGCATGCCCGACCATGTCCTCGATGTAGTACGAGGGCCAGCCGCCGCCGCTGACCGGGTAGCCGCCAAAGCCGAAGGCATGCACGCCTATCGGCAAGCCGGCAGCGGCCGCGGCTTCATACACTTTCCAGTAGCGCTTCTGGCCCGGCGGCTCACTGGTCCGGCTCAGCATCAGGACCTGGACGAAATGCGGGTCGGCGGCGTAACGCTCAATTTCCGCCACCGCAGCCTCGGCATCTTCATATGGGACGACGATCGACCCCTTCAGGCGCGGTTCCGGCAGCAGCCATTCATGCAGCTGCCATTCGTTCATCGCGTGGCACACCGCGGCACCGAACTCCCGGTTCTGGAAACTCTGGCCGTTGTCGCCGGTGGCGTTCAGAATACCCAGCACCGTGTTGTTGCTGTCGAGCAGTTGCTCACGCAGGAACGGCAAGGAACTGCCCGGCCGCCCACCCGGCGGCCACGCGTCGCGGCGCGATGCCTGCGGTTGGCCCTTGGGATAGGCCGGCCCGGCCTGATAGGCCTGGCGCGGGCGCGAGCCGAACATCTGCATGTGCTCGATCCAGCGCTGCTCCAGATACGGATGCAGCGCCTTGTCGCTGTTACGACCGGGGTGGATGTCGCAGTCCGCGGTTGCGAGCTTGGACTGACTGCCTGTGGCCGGCTGCGGCCTGGAGGTGACTTGGATGTTCATTGTAGCTTCTCCGTCAAGCGGGGCTCCGTTAAGCGCGAATAGGTAGCCATCGGATTGTCGATCATGATCTTGCGCACCAATGAAGGTGCGATGCCATCGGGAAGTACATCGTCGCCGTCGAACTGCCAGTGCGGGTAATCGGTCGAAAACAGCAGCAGTTCATCCGAATCCATGTGGTCCATCAGCTTCTGGAACATTGCCTCGTTCGGCGGCCCGTCGCAGGGCTGGGTCGTCAGCCGCACGTTCGTCTTCACGATTTCCGAGGGCGCGCGATCCAGCCACGGCACTTCCATCCGCAAACCCCGCCAGAACTTCGTCAACCGCCACAGATGCGCCGGCAACCAGGTGAACCCGGATTCGAGCAGCACCACTTTCAGGTCAGGATACTTGGTAAACACGCCCTCACAGATCAACGACGACAGGGCCTGCTGGAAGCCGGTCGCCTGGGCGGCGTAATCTTCCGTGTAGTACGATGGCCAGCCGACCGATGTCACCGGATGCCGGTAGGCGCTGCCGGCATGGATGCCCACCGCCAGCCCGTGCCTTTCGGCCGCTGCATAGATCGGCCAGTAATGCCGCTTGCCCAGCGGCATGTCGTTCATCACCAGCAGCAGCACCTGGACGAAGCGCCGATCGGCGGCGAGGCGATTGATTTCGTCCACCGCCAGTTCAGGACTTTGCGCCGGCACGACGATCGACGCCCGCAGCCGCGGTTCCTTGTCGAGCCACTCCGCCGCCATCCAGTCGTTCACCGCGCGGGCGAACCCGGCGCCCATGTCTTCGCTGAACAGCAGCTGTACGCCGTACAGACAATTGGCGATGGCGATGCTGGTGCGAAACGGGTCCAGCGCGTGCTGGCGCATAAGCTCCAGATCAGAGCCGGGGCGGACGCCGTCGATGCGCCAGTCGGGCCGGGCGGTCAGCGGCGAGTTGGCCGGATAGGCGATCGAGTTCAGCTCATGCACGCCCCGCTGCACGATGATGTCACGCCAGTGGTCCGTCAGGTATGGAAACAGCGCCTTGAGGTTCGGCACCGATGGATGGATATCGCAGTCGATTCCGCCGCTTTCGATCAGACTCATGGGATGCCTTCATCGGACGTGCCGGACGTGTCGCCAGCGGTTCGTGACACTGTCCCACACTGCGCCCGCCTCGCCAAATCTCGCCAAGGCCGGCAGGTATCGCTATACCAGCTTTCCATCCCGCAGCGTCACCGTCCGATCCATGCGCGCGGCCAGATCGGGATTATGCGTCGCGATCAGCGCCGCCACCCCCTGGTCCCGCACAATCCCCAGCAGTTCGGCAAACACCCCCTCGGCCGTCGCGACGTCGAGGTTACCGGTGGGTTCATCCGCCAGCAGCAGTTTCGGCCCGTTCGCCAGTGCGCGCCCGATCGCCACGCGCTGTTGCTCGCCGCCCGACAGCTTTCCCGGCAGATGCCCCAGCCGAGCGCCGAGGCCGAATGTGGTGAGCAGCGCAGACGCGCGCTCCTGCGCCAGTCGGCGCGTCCGGCCAGCGATCATCTGCGGCAGAACCACGTTCTCCAGCGCGGAAAACTCCGCCAGCAGATGATGAAACTGATAGACGAACCCGATCGTGTCGCGTCGGATTGCGGTGCGCGCGACATCGGGCAACCCGCCGGCGTCGCGTCCCTCGATCAACACCGACCCTGCGTCCGGCCGATCCAGCAGGCCGGCGACATGCAGAAGGGTTGACTTGCCGGCACCCGACGGCGCCACCAGCGCCACGATCTCGCCCGCCCGCACCGTCAGATCCGCGCCGCGCAAGACCGCCAGTTCCCCCGCATCACCGCGATAGACCCGCGTGACGCCACGCAACACCAACGGATCACTCATGCCGCAGCGCCTCGACCGGATCAGTCCGCGCCGCCCGCCAGCTCGGATACAGTGTTGCCAGCAGCGACAGAGCCAGTCCAAGCGCCACCACCCGCGCGACATCCGCCCAGTCGATCGTGTTGGGCAACTGGGTCAGCATGAAGACCGAGGCATCGAACACCCGGCCGCCGGTGACCTGTTCGACGAAATGCTGAATGGCGTGAATGTAGTGGCAAAAAACCACACCGATCAGCGTGCCGATCAGCGTTCCGGTGACGCCCACGAACGCCCCGCACATCAGGAAGATGCGTAGAACGGCGAAGCTGGAGGCACCGATCGTACGCAGCACGGCGATGTCGGCGCGCTTGTCCTTCACCAGCATGATCAACGAGGACACAACGTTGAATGCCGCCACCAGCACGATCATCCCCAGCACGATGAACATCGTGTCCTTCTGCACCTGCAGCACGCCGATGATGGTGTCGTTGGCATGCCGCCAGTCGCGCGCAAACACGGGCCGTCCCTGCACCAGCGGCGCCAGTTGCGCGCCCACCACGTTCACCCGGTCGGGGTCGTGCAGCCGGATCTCGATCCCGGTGATCGCGTCGGGCTTCTGGAAGAATACCTGCGCCGCCGCCAGCGGCAGGAACACGACGCCGCTGTTGTAGTCGTTCAGCCCGGCGTCGAAGATCGCCACCACCTTGTAGGCGCGCACGCGGGGAATAGTGCCGAACGCTGTTGCCGCACCTTCGGGGGAGATCACCGTCAAGGGATCGCCAACCTGCAACCGGTAGGTGTTGGCCAGCCCCACCCCAACCGCGATGGCATCGTCGCCGGTGAAATTGGCCAGGCTGCCGGCGAGAATATGGTCACTGATCGGGTGCAGCGCGCGCAGATCGTCCAGGCTGATGCCGCGCACCAGGCCGCCGCGTGAGCCGCCGCCCTGGGTGCTCAGCAGCGCCTGGCCGTCCAGCACCGGCGTCACCGAGGCGACATCGGACAGGCCGCGGATCTGCCCTACCAAGGTCTGATAGGCATCGAGCTTCTGCCCGGCGTAGGCCTCGACAGTGATATGTCCGTTCACCCCCAGGATGCGCGACACCAGTTCCACCTGGAAACCGCTCATGACGGAGGTCACGACGATCAGCGTCGCCACCCCGAGCGCTATGCCGACCAGCGAAAATATTGCGATGATCGAAACGAACCGTTCCCCCTTGCGCGCGCGCAGGTAACGGCCGGCGACCATGCGTTCGAATGGGCCGAACATTCAGCCGATCCGGCTGAGCGCTTCGTCCGGCGTGACCTCCACACGCTCCCCGGTGGCGCGCCGCTTCAGCTCCACCTTCCCCGAAGCCGCTCCACGCGGGCCGACGATGATCTGCCACGGGTGCCCCATCAGGTCGGCATCGGCGAACTTAGCACCTGCCCGGTCCGGCCGGTCATCATAGAGCGCGTTGCCATCGAACGCGGCATACAGCTGCTCGCACAGCGCATCGCACGCGGCGTCGCCAACCTTCAGGTTCAGGATCGCCGCCTTGAAAGGGGCAATGCTGTCGGGCCAGATGATGCCGGCGTCGTCGTGGCTCGCCTCGATCACCGCGCCCACCAGCCGTGACACGCCGACCCCGTAACTGCCCATTTCGGGATGCACCGGCTTGCCGTCGGGGCCGGCGATCGTTGCATTCATCGACTTGGTGTACTTGGTGCCGAAGTAGAATATGTGTCCAACCTCGATGCCGCGCCCTTCGCGCTTGCGGTCTGCGGTCACCTGGTCCCAGCGTGCAGCGTCATGCTTTTCGTCGGTCGCGGCATAATGCGTGGTCATCAGCTGGAAGAAGCGTGCCAGATCGTCCGCCTTGTCATGGCTGAACCCGCCGGCATCCGCCGACAGATAGTCGATTTCCTCGAACGCAGCGTCGAAATACACCTGGCTTTCGCCGGTCGGTGCCAGGATAATGAATTCGTGGCTCAGATCGCCGCCGATTGGGCCGGTATCCGCTTCCATCGGTATCGCCTTCAATCCGATCCGCTGGAACGTGCGCATGTAGGCCAGCATCATCTTGCGATAGCTGATCACCGCGCCGGCATGGTCGATGTCGAACGAATAGGCATCCTTCATCAGGAATTCGCGGCCGCGCATGACGCCGAACCGCGGCCGCACCTCATCGCGAAACTTCCACTGGATATGGTAGAGTATTTGCGGCACTTCGCGGTAACTCTTGACGGCCTGCCGAAACAGGTCGGTGACCATCTCCTCATTCGTCGGTCCATACAGCATGTCTCGCTCATGCCGGTCGCGTATCCGCAGCATTTCCGGACCGTAGGCGTCGTAGCGGCCACTTTCGCGCCATAGGTCGGCGGACTGGATGGTTGGCATCAGGATTTCCTGCGCGCCGGCCCGATCCTGCTCCTCCCGCACGATCTGTTCGATCGCCCGCAGCACGCGCAGCCCCAGCGGCAGCCAGGCGTAGATGCCGGCGGAGGTCTGCCGCACCAGTCCGGCACGAAGCATCAGCCGGTGCGAGACAATCTGTGCCTCAGCAGGGGTTTCCTTCAGCGTAGGGATAAAGCCGCGAGACAGGCGCATCGGGATCGCATTCCATTCAAGGAGGTGGTTATAGTGTGTCCGGACGAAGGTCGTAACGCTTTTACGAGCCTGCCGCTACCAGCCCCGCCGGCCTGCCCTGCCAAGTCATCGTTGGAACAGGGGCAATGAATCGTGCGCAAAATTGGAATTTTTGTGCGTCGCACAATGGTTTCGCGCAATAAACTCCACGTTATCTGCCCAAATAGTAACAAAAGCCCGTGACAGGATCCCGAAGATTGTTTAACAACATCCCGGGTTGCTTACTCGTCGGTAGACAAGCCAGGTTTGGGGAGGAAACGCCATCCGCCCGGCGGACAGAGGACGCGATCCTCCGTTCGCCGAGGCGGGGCAGCTCATCAATAAAGTCTTGAAAACAAGAGCAAATCCAGACCGCACTGTAGCGAAACGGGGGACGCCCCTAAGGCTGGGACAGATCGTCAGGTTCGGCAAACATGCCATGACGGAAACTGACGTAGTCGCTTGTGATCAGCAGGTATGAGCCGGTCCACAGGACAGTTGCGACTATTGTGGTAATGATAACTTTCTTGAAAAGCTGCGGGCGCTCCGGCGCGCCCCGCCAGCCACTTCTGTCGTCCGCCCGCGCGACAGGTCGTGTGCCAATTGGCAGGACCGCAAATAATGCGGTCCACCAAATGCATATGAACAGTACAACGCCGGTAAACCAGTTCATTGTCAGACCCGGATCAGATGCACGTCCACCAGCGGCCGCTTGCCCAACTTCCGCCCCAGGGCCCTGCGTAGCGCTGCCCTGGCCGCATCCTCCAGCCCCGCATCGTCGCGCCGCAGACTGGCGGGCAAGTCCCGCAGCGTTTCAGCAAAATCGTCGGCAACGCGTTCGGTGTCAGGGTCGTCCGGGTCCAACAGCCCTGGCGCGCTGAGTTTCGGCTGGCCGCGCAACGCACCCGCCTGATCCACCGCCAGGCTGGCGACGACGATGCCGTTGAACAACATGCGCCGCCGCGCCGACATCACTTCGCCCTTCAGCGGCACCAGACGCGTCCCGTCAAGCACCAGCCGCCCCACTGGCGCACTGTCGGTGATCGCCGGCCGGCCCGGCCACAGCGTCAGGATGTCGCCATCCTCCATCATGAACGGCGTTGCCCCTGCCTCACGCGCCAGCTCCGCGTGTGCCGACAAATGCCGCCATTCCCCATGCACCGGGACCGCATAACGCGGTTTCACCAGCCGATACATCCGTCGCAACTCGTCGCGCGCCGGATGGCCGGAGACATGCACCAGATGGTCGTCGTCCGTCATCAGCCGGACACCGCGGCGCACCAGGTTGTCCTGGATGGTGCCGATGGCGCGCTCATTGCCGGGGATCATGCGCGAGGAATAGATGACGGTATCGCCCTCACCCAATGAGACCCGCGGGTGGTCGTCGCGCGAAATACGCGACAACGCGCTGCGCGCCTCACCCTGGCTGCCGGTGATCAACATCAGGATGTTGTCGTCCGGCACGTCCTCGATGTCGTCCTCGGTCAGGAACGGCGGCAATGTCTTCAGGTAGCCGCATTCGCGCGCCGCGGCATCCATGTTGCGCAGCGACCGCCCAACGACGGCAACACTGCGACCGGCATCCTGCGCCGCCAGTGCGATCGATTCCATGCGTGCCACGTTGCTGGCGAAGCAGGTGACGGCAACGCGCCCCCGCAGGTCGCGGATCAACGCCGACAAGGTGCGCCGGACATCGAGTTCGCTGCCCGAATGTCCCTCGACCATCGCGTTGGTCGAATCGCAAACGATCGCCAGCACGCCCTTGGCGCCCAGCTCCGTCAGCGCCGCCTCGTCAGTCGGCGGACCCAGCAAGGGACTGGCGTCGAGCTTCCAGTCGCCAGTGTGCAGCACGGTTCCGGCGGGCGTTTCGATTACCAGCGCCTGCGCCTCGGGGATCGAGTGCGCCAGGCGGATAAAGCGCAACCCGAACGGCTTTACTTCGAAGCTGCCGCCGGGCGGGATCACATGCACCTTGACCTGGTTGACCAGCCCGTTCTCACCCAGCTTGCGGCGCAGCACCGCAGCGGCAAACGGCGTGCAATACACCGGGCATTTCAGCTGTGGCCACAGCCAGGCAACGGCGCCGATATGATCCTCATGCGCATGGGTTATCACCAACCCGACGAGTTTATCCTTCCGGTCGGCAATGTAGCCCGGGTCGGCCATCATCACCTCGACTTCCGGCAGCTCGCTGCCGCCAAAACCGATGCCGCAATCCACTGCGAGGAATTTTTCGGTACCGCCGTCGCGCCAACGGTAGAGGTTGAGGTTCATGCCAATTTCGCCCGTCCCGCCCAGAGGCAGGAAGGCCAGTTCGCCACTTTCAGAGTCCATATGTGAGGTTTCGTTCCGCTATTCAGGTTCAATCAATCGCGTTCTCTCCCGGGGTAATGTGGGCGCTGGGTTGCGCTCCGCCAACATCCGCAGGCCATCCAGAGTCAGGTCGGGTTCAATATGTTCGATCAGCAGGGTGCCTTCAGCGAACAAAGGCGCCAGCCCGCCGGTGGCAACAACCTTCATGGGGCTGCCGAATTCCGCCTTGATCCGTGTCAGAAGGCCCTCGATCAGGCCGATATACCCCCAATACATGCCGGACTGCATTGCCGGAACCGTAGACCGCCCGATCACCGCCTGCGGCCGCCCGATGCCGATGCGGGGCAACCGAGCGGCGGCCTGGTGCAATGCCTCCAGCGACAGGTTGATGCCGGGGCAGATGACGCCACCGAGATAGGCGCCGTTCTTGTCTACGACATCGAATGTGGTCGCGGTGCCGAAATCGACGACGATCAGGGGTCCGCCGAAATTGCGATGGCCTGCCATGGCGTTCAGCAGCCGATCCGCCCCAACCTCGTTGGGGTTGTCGATCTTGATCTCGAACCCCCAGTCGAGAGCGGCACGTGCGATCAACGGTTCGACATTGAACCAGTCCCGGCACAACCGGCGCAGATGATACAGCGCCGCCGGCACCACGGTTCCGATCACTGCCTGGCCGATCTGGTCCCGCTTCAGGTCGGACAGCGTCAACAGGCTGTTGAGCCAGACGGCGTATTCGTCCGATGTGCGCTGGGCGTCCGTGCGAATGCGCCAGACGCCGCGCCAGCCAGAAGGATCATGCACGGCAAACACGATGTTGGTGTTGCCGGCATCAACGACGAGCAGCATCTCTAGACGGCCGTGGTGAGATCGTTAGCCGAGGTCGCGCGCATGACGGATCCGGACGTCCAGGGGTGAAAACGGCGCCACATGATCGATTAAGCGGCAGGGAGTCAATGTAGCCCGAAATCCGGTCCCGAACGCCGCTCGACGACCGCCGGACAGGTATATCCATAGCACACTGCCCGGAGACCGGATGTTGCAAACAGGAAGCGCCCCAAATGGCTGAAACGAGTGACTGGCGGGATGTCCTGGCCGAAGGGCGCGCGTCGCGGTTTGCGCTGATCTGCCTCGGGGTCTGGCTCAGCGCGGCTGATTCGCTGGTGACCTCGACGATCATGCCCAGCGTCGGACGGGACCTCGGCGGCTATGCGTATTTCGGCTGGGCCACCGCGGGCTACCTTCTGGGTTCGGTCCTGGCCGGCGCCAGCGCGGGGCTGCTCGCCCACCGCTTCGGCCTGCGCCGTGCAACTGCCGCAGCCGCATTGTTCTACGCGGCCGGGTGCGTCCTGAGTGCTGTCGGACCCGATGTCACAACGTTTCTGGTCGGCCGTGCCGTGCAAGGCATTGGCGGGGGCTGGGTCGTCGGGTTCTGTTCCGTCGCAATTGGCCTGATGTTTCCCAACCGAACACTGCCCAAGGTCTATGCCGCAATTACCGCGGTGTGGGGCATCGCCAGCCTGGTCGGCCCGCTGATCGGTGGCGTGTTCGCCGATGCCGGCGCCTGGCGCTGGGTGTTCTGGTCGTTTGCGATTCAGGGCGCAGCGGTCGGCGCCGCGGCCTACCTGATGTTGCCGCGGGGCGAAAACGGTCAGTCCGGCGCCCGGATTGCCTGGAACCAGCTCGGCCTCATTGCCCTTGGCGTGACAGCGATTGGCCTGGCCGACCTCGCCGGTGACTTTGTCCGCTCCATCAGCCTGACGGTGGGCGGCCTCATGCTGCTGCTGGGCATGGTCTGGTATGACGGGCGCGCCGCGGTTCGCCTGCTGCCACCGGGGGCGAGCGACCTCAGCACCGCCGCCGGCGCCGGCTACGCAGCCCAGTTCCTCATGAGCGCGGCCTCGATGGGCTATTCGGTCTACGGCCCGGCGGTGTTGCAGACCCTGGCCGAGCTCAATGCACTGACCGCCGGCTATGTCGTGGCGCTGGAGGCGGTCGGCTGGACGGTCGCCGCGCTGCTCGTCACCAACCTGGCCGGCGCCTGGCCGGGCCGCCTGATCCGTGCCGGCGCCGCGCTCGTCGTTGCCGGCATCGGTCTCAGCGCCCTGGCCTTTCCAACCGGTTCGGTCCCGGCCGCCGCAGTTGCCGGCATCGTTCTCGGCGCCGGCCTTGGCCTGTCCTGGTCGTTCATGAGCCAACGCATCCTCGGCTCATTGTCCGATCAGGACCGGGCGACGGGTGCCGCCGGGATCAACACCGTGCGGCTGACCGGCAACGCCGCCGGCGCAGCGATTGCCGCAGCCGCCGCCAATGTAACCGGTCTTGCCCAGGGCCTCACGACGACAACCGCGCAGGCTGCAGGCCTGTGGGTGTTCGTTGCCTCATTGCCGGTGGCTGCCGCCGGCCTGGTCGCGGCCTGGCGGCTGGGCGGGCTATCGCCGGTGCCAGCCCGCCTGGCCGAAGCCGATCACGCCGGGTAGGTCTTGTGGTAGGCCTCCAGCAGCGCCTCATCCAGGGAACGACCGGCGGTGTAACCCTTCATCCCGTCCGGCACCGGCAGTCCAGGCGCCTGACGTGGGCAAACCTCCGCCTCCCCAAGCACCTGGCGGATCGGAATCCGCGCGGTCCACACCGGCAGGGCGTAATCCTCCTCGTCATCGATCACATGGGTGGAGCGGATTTTCCCTGAGGCCTCGTCAATCGGCATGACGATAAAGCTGGTTGCCTTGAATTCCTGGGCGGTCGCCGGCCGGATCTCCTTCGACCGGCCCGGAAAAAATCGATCGACGAAGCCATCAAGCGCGCGCGCTTTCTCGGTTTCGTCGGATACCAGCCGGGCTTTGCCGAACGCCATGACCGAGCGGTAGTTGACCGAGTGATGGAAACCGCTGCGGGCCAGAACGATCGCGTCCAGATGGGTCACCGTTACACATACCGGAACGCCGGGTGCCTCGGTGCGGATCATCCGGCTAGCCGACGAACCATGCCAGTACAGCCGGTCATCCTCGCGCCAAAACCCGGTGGGCGTGCAATACGGCTGTCCGTTAATCGTATAGGCGATATGCGCGACCATCGCCGTATCCAGGATGTCATACACCGTGGCTCGGTCGAACCGTCCCCGGTCCGGCGTCCGCCGCACACGGTTGCGCTCGGTTATCGGGAACTTATCGTCTGCCATGACCGCACCTGGATGAAATTGATCTGGTCTTATTACCCCGAGCGAGCTGGGGCTGTTAGACCAATCGGGTGGAAGCTCGCCGTTCCAAATTCAAACCGGTTTCTTCTGCTGTGCCGCCAGCGCTGCATCCTTCTCCTTCGCGCGGATGAATGCCGGGCGGCTGGTGACACGCTCAACATACGCCGTGACGACCGGTGTGGCCGCAACCAGTCCAAACGCCGTCATCCACTGCAAAGCCGTTCCCCACAACACGTCCAGCGCCGAGAATTCGCTGCCCAGCATGTAAGGCCCAGCCTCGAGCTGGCTGGTCAGCGCCGACACCACGGCGTCAAGGCTGCCGTATGGCGACATCATCTGCGCCCCAGCCTCCCGCTTCATCGCCTTGTCCACCATCGCCGGCTCGAAACAGGCGGCGTAAAACACCATCCAGCGCAAATAGGGTCCACGCCGCGTGTCGGTCAGGCCCGGCGCCAGGCCGGCCTGGGCGAACAGATCCGCCAGGTAGATGTAGATCGCCACCTGCTCTGTCACCACCGCATCGCCGTGCCGGATCGCCGGAACCTTTTCCATCGGGTTGACCGCCTGGTAAGCCGGCTGGTGCTGCTCGCCTGCCTGGATGTTCAGCACGTTCAACTGGTAAGGTGCCCCCAGCTCTTCCAGCAGCGTCAGCGTACCAAGCGAACGGCTGTTGGGGGCGTGGAACAAGGTAATCATATCGGTTGCAGCCATAGGTGACCTCCGTATTGCCGTTCCGCCCGGCCCCGTGATCGTACCACGTTGGCTGCTGAGGCGGCAGTCCCATGCTGCGATCATGATAACGCAGCAGGGGCGGTCGGTTCATCAGCCGAACCATGGCTCGGTTGCGTCGGCCCCGAATGGCGCCAGGTCCCGAATGGCATCGGGTCGCGGATGGCATCGGGTCGCGGATCGGGTCAGATCTCGGACGGCGTCACCGTTACTGTCACGAGCACCGCCCGACGCAGCACCCCGAGCGGCAGCGGGACCCCGGCGCGTTCCTGGGTCAGCGCCCGGTGCAGGTCATCGACCCCAGTCACCGGCGTGCCATCGAACGACACCACCACATCGCCGGTATGCAGGTCCGCCTGACTGGCCGGCCCGTTCGGAGCGATCTCGGAAATCATCGCCCCGCTTGCCTGCGACAAGCCGTGGAACCGCCGCACCCGTGTGGAAATCGGCACCGTTTGCGCCGCCGCCCCCAGTCGGGACCGCCGCACCCGGCCATCGCGCATCAATCGTGTGGCGACCCAGATTGCCGTGTCGATGCCGATGGCAAAGCAGATCCCCTGCGCCGGTGCGATCACCGCGGTGTTGATCCCGATCACCCGCCCCGCCCCCGAAACCAGCGGCCCGCCCGAATTGCCCGGATTCAGCGGCGCGTCCGTCTGGATGACGCTATCCAGCAATCCCCCGCTATAGCTGCGCAAACTCCGCCCAAGTGCGCTGACGATCCCGGCGGTCACCGTGCAGGTGAACCCAAGTGGATTGCCGATCGCGATCACCAGCTGGCCGACCTTCAGCCCCCCCGACACGCCCAGTTCGGCGTGCGGCAGCCCGGTTCCCGACAACCGCAGCACAGCGATGTCGGTGGCCGGATCGTCGCCGATCAACGTCGCTTCGAAGCTCTGCCCATCGGTCAGGCTGGCAGTCAGCCGCCCGGCTTTGGCCACCACGTGGCTGTTGGTCAGCACATACCCGTCCGGCGTATAGATCACGCCGGATCCCTGCCCCGCGGGCCTGCCGTCCTTGCCATAGGCCATGACATGCACCACCGCCGGCCCCACGCGGTCAAACGCCCGCACAACCTGTTCGGAATACGGGTCTAACTCCTGGTCCAATCCATCAAGCGGCATGGAAATATTCCTTTCGGCCCCCCAGATGGGGAGGCTTGGCATGCCACCGCACCCCGGCCATCTGGCGAGGCGCTTCCCGGCCATCCAACCGATGCCCCCGGCGCGCGGAACCGCGCACAGTGGCCGCATGCAAAGGAGACTTATGGCATGGACCTGATCGAGCAGCTTTCCGCCAGCCTGGCCGACCGGCTGGCAGCCGCCGCTACATTTACCGTCGGCATCCACACCGGCAAGCGCCCTACCAGCGGCATCCTGTGGCGGGCGGACGTTGTCGTCGCCTCTGAACAGATGCTGCCGGAGGATGCCACGACCGTGCGCGTGGTGCAGGGCGGGCTGACGATCACCGCCACGCTGGCAGGCCGCGATCCCAGCACCAATGTCGCCGTTCTGAAGCTGGAATCCGGGCTGGCAGGGTCACCGCCGCCGGCCGCCGAGGCACCAAGGGTCGGCAACCTGGCGCTGCTGGCCGGCGCTGATCCGCAGGGCAACGTCACCGGCCGGCTGGCGATGGTGCATGCCCTGGGCGATGCCTGGCACAGCATGGCCGGCGGACGCATCGATGCCTTGATCCGCCTGCACACGATCCTGGGGATCGACGAGGGCGGCCCGGTGCTGTCGGTTGCCGGCGGTCTGATCGGCATGTCCACTTCCGGCCCGCGCCGGCGCACCATCGTGATCCCGCACGCGACCATCGACCGCGTGGTTGACCCGCTGCTCCGTGACGGCCGGATCACCCGCGGCTGGCTGGGTATCGGTTTGCAGCCGGTGGTCATTCCCGACAATTTCCGCCAGGCAGCCGGGCGTGACAGCGGGCTGATGGTCATCGCCATCGCGCCCGGCGGTCCGTCCGAGGCGGCTGGCGTGTTGCCGGGCGACATCGTGCTGGACATCGACGGCACTCCGCCCAGCCGGCGCCGCGGCCTGTCCGCCTCGTTGGGTCCCGATCGGATCGGCCAGGCGGTTGCCTTACGCGTGCTGCGGGCCGGCGCGCTGCAAACGATCAACGTCACGATCGCCGCCCGGCCAGCACCATGAGCCGCCTGATCCCGTGAGGTCCCTCGCCCCATGAGTTCCTTGAGATGACCAATGGCCTTCGCATCCGGGTCCACACCACGGACCCGGTCCGCCGGCGAGGGCTGGCTGCAATGCTGGAGGCCGCCGGACACGTGCTGACCGACGAAACGCCGGATGTCGAACTGTGCGACCTCGACCGGTCGGCATCACCGCTGCCGAAGGAAGCCGAGGCCCCGGTCGTGGCGCTGTCCACCGGAACACCATCCGGCGCACCGGCGGGCGTTCTGCTGCCCGATGCAACGGCGGAGCAGCTCGACGCCGCGCTACGCGCCGTGGCTGCCGGGCTGCTGGTGCGCTCTACAGCAGCTCCGGCCGCAGCGCCGCCGGAACCGCGCGGCTTTGCCCCCGCCGAGGACATGCCGCTGCTCACGCCACGCGAGCGCGAAATCCTGGCCCTCATCGGTGAAGGCCTCAGCAACAAATCCATGGCTCGGCGGCTTGGAATTTCCGTCCACACCGTGAAGTTTCATCTGGAAGCATTATTTACCAAACTGGACGCGACCAGCCGGGCGGAAGCGGTGGCAAAGGGCCTGCGCGGCGGGGTAATCGAGCTCTGACACCGGGAGCCAGGGCGGCGCGCCGTTGAGCCATCACGTGATCAGCCGTTCGGTCTTCGGGTCGAACAGACACAACCTGCGCGTATCGATCGAGAACCGCTCAACGGCACCGACCGAGAGCCGCGTGTCAGGCGCCACCCGTCCGATCGCCCGCTCACCGGCGATCCGCAGCATCACGATCGTTTCTGCGCCGGTTGGTTCGGTCATTTCCACCATCGCATCGACAGTTACAAGTTCGGGCCCGAACCGCCGCTCCTGGTTCGGCGATACATTCCGGGCGAATTCCCAGCACCACGGCGCTATCGCGGTAGGTCTCCAGCCCGTTCACATCGCGCACCGGCAGCCGAACCGTGCCATCGCCGATGACCGCCTCAACCGCCCCGCCCGCGACCTGTAACCGGGCCGGCAGCGTGTTCATCGGCGGGGCGCCCATGAACCGGGCGACGAACAGGTTGGCCGGGCGATTATAAACCGTGTCCGGATCGGCAAATTGCTGCACCTGACCGCGATACATCACGGCGATCCTTGTCGCCATCGTCATCGCCTCGACCTGGTCGTGTGTCACATAGACGCAGGTCGTGCCGATCCGAGCGTGCAACTGCTTGATTTCGGCGCGCATTTCGACCCGCAACTGGGCATCGAGGTTGGACAGCGGTTCATCGAACAGGAACAGCGACGGGTTGCGCACCAAGGCACGTCCCATCGCCACACGCTGTCGCTGCCCGCCCGACAACTGCGCCGGCCGGCGGTCCAGCAACGGTTCGATCTGCAACAGGCGGGCAACACGCGCCACCACCGCCTGCTGCTCCGCTTTCGGCACCCCCCGACACTGCATGCCGAACGTCACGTTCTGGCGCACGGTCATGGCCGGATACAGCGCGTAGGACTGGAACACCATGGCGATGTCGCGATCCTTCGGCGGCACGCCGTTCATCCTCCGCCCGCCGATGGCGATTTCACCGGCGCTGACAGTCTCCAACCCGGCGATGATCGCCAGCAGCGTCGATTTGCCGCACCCGGAAGGACCGACCAGCACGGTGAACTCGCCGTCATCGATGTCCAGGCTGACGTTTTTCAGCACCTCCACCGGGCCGAACCGCTTGGAGACACCACGCACCACCAACCCAGCCATCCCGGTCCCCTACCGTACCGCGCCGGCGGTCAGGCCGCGCATGAAATACTTGCCGCCCAACAGGTAGACTACGAGCGTCGGCAGCGCCGCCAGCAGCACCGCCGCGCTCTGCACCCCATATTGCGGGGTCGTGGTCACGGTGGCGCTGATCGCGATGATGGCGGCGGTGACCGGTTGATCCGTGCCGGTCAGGAAGGTGACGGCATACAGAAACTCGTTCCAGATGCCGGTGAATTGCCAAATCGCGCATACGATCAGGATCGGCGGCGACAACGGCAGCACGATTCGCCAGAAGATCCGATAGAACCCCGCCCCGTCGATCCGCGCCGCCTTGATCAGGTCCAGCGGGATCGCCAGATAGTAATTACGGCAAAACAACGTGGTGAAGCTCATGCCCTGGACCACGTGCACCACCACCAGCCCGGCAAGGGTGTTGGACAGCCCGATGTCGCGCAGCACGATCACCCATGGGATCAGCCGCATCTGCTCCGGCAGGAACACGCCCAGGGTCACAAGGGCAAAGATCACGCCGTCACCGCGGAACCGCCACAGGGCGATCGAAAATCCCGCCACCGCCCCCAGCAGCGTTGAAATCAGCGTCGCCGGCACCGTCATCAGCAACGAATTCACCAGATAGGGCGCAACACCGACGCAGCGTTCGGCGATACAGAAACGATTCCAGGCCATGCCATAGTTGGCCAGCGTCATGGCCCGAGGCCAGCCGATCAGGGCGTGCTGCGCCATCTCCTCGTTCGGGCGCAATGACGTCAGCACCACGACGACAAGGGGTGTCAGGAAGAAGGCTGCCAGTCCGAACAGCAGGACATAGATCATCCACCGCCGGTTCATCGTGCCCGCCCCCGCCAGTGCTGATGCATCTGGTACGGCACGATGACGACCACCAGCACCAACAGCATCAGGATCGCCGCCGCCGCGCCGCGTCCGATCTGTCCCCGCTGGAACATGAAGTCATACACCAATGTCGTCGGCATGCTGGTAGCGATGCCCGGTCCGCCGCCGGTCAGCGCACGCACCAGGTCGAACGTCTTGATCGCCATCTGCAGCAGGATGACCATAACCGCCAGCACGATCGGCCCCATCGTCGGCAGCACGACTCGGCGGTAGATGCGCCACGGTCCCGCGCCGTCGATCTGGGCCGCCTTGATGATCTCCCCATCCACCGATCGCAGCCCGGCCAGGAACAGCGCCATCGCGAACCCCGCCGCCTGCCAGGCCCCGGCGATCACCAGCGTGTAGATCGCCATGTCCCGGTCGATCAGCCAGTCGAACCGGAAACTGGTCCAGCCCCAGTCGCGCACCAGGCGCTGGATGCCGATCCCCGGATTGAGCAGCCAGCTCCAGATCGTGCCGGTCACCACGAACGAAACCGCCATTGGATACAGGAAGATCGTGCGAAACACGTTTTCGCCGCGCACCCGCTGATCGAGCAGGATTGCCAGCAGCAGGCCCAGCGCGCTGGTCAGCACGACGAAGCCGACGCCGAACAGCACCAGGTTGACGTAGGCTACATGGAAATTTCGCGTCGCCATGACGGACGTATAGTTGCGCCAGCCCACGAAGCCCGCTTCAGGCAACAATGTAGACGGCGTGAACGACAGCCACGCGGTCCACAGCGTAAACACCACGACATGGCCGGCCGACAGGATCAGCGGCGGCCAGATCGCCAGACCCGGCAGCACGGCATCAAGGAAGCGACGCAAGTCAGTTCAGCGCGCGCTGTCGACGGCGTCGGCAAGGCGCTGCTGCGCCTCCTTCGGCTTCAGGTCCTTGTTGTGGACGAACTCCGTCAGCACATCGATCATCGCCGCGGTGATCGGATTGGGCTGCGCCATGTTGTGCGCCAGGCTCAGCACCACCTGGTTGTTCTTCACCGCATCCTTCAGCCCCTGCGCGCTGCTGCGCTGGCCGTCCGACCAGCCGTCGCCGCTCAGGTCGGCATCCGTCCGCACCGGGATCGACCCGGTGATGTGCGAATACATCGCCTGCGTCGACAACTGCATGACCAGCTTGGCGAACAGCATCTGCCCGGCCTGCAGATCGGCGGCTTTCTGCTGCCACAGGATGAAGGCGTCGGCGTTCATGATGTAGGCAGGCTTGCCGTTGTCCTGCGGCGCCCGCCCGCTCATGAAGTCGGCCAACGTGAAGCCACCGTTCAGGATGTTGCCTTGCGCCCAGCCGCCCATCAGCACCATGCCGATGTCGCCGCGAATGAACGGCGCCACCTGCACGCTCCAGGACTGTGCCGCGATCGTGGGGTTCATCCAGTCCGCCAGCTTGCGGGTCTGTTCGAACGCCGCCAGCACCTCGGGTCCCATCAGCGCATCGCTGTCCAGTTCCATCACCGCCTTGCGATATGCGGCGGGGCTGATGCCGTTCAGCGCGATCTCCCACTTCATGCCATCATCCCAACGGATGCCACCATTGGCCAGCGGAATGATCCCGGCCGCCTGCATCTTCGCCGCCAGTGTGTTGAACTCGGCCCATGTCGACGGCAACGCCGTGGCGCCGACCTTGTCCATCGCCTTCTTCGAGGCGAACAGCGTGTTGATCCGGTAGAGTTGCAGCGGCAGCGCGATCCAATGGCCGTAGGGCTTGTGCAGTTTCGCCAAATCGGGCGCCACGAACCGCTCGTAGTCGGCCTCCGCCACCACCGCGTCCAAATTCACTGTCGGCGCGATCTTCGACCACGCCGCGATCTCCGGCCCCTTCAATTGCGACGCCGCCGGCGGATCACCGCTCATGATCTGCGCCCGCAACTTGTTCATCATTTCCGTTGTAAAGCCGGGCACGGGGCTGTGCTGCCAGACGCCGCCGTTCTGCTCGAACAGTTTGCCCAGCGCGGTGATCGCCGCACCGTCGCTGCCGGCCGACCACTGCGAAATCACCGTCAGGCGCGGTTTGACGACGTCGGCCCGTGCGACCCGTGGCCCCGCCAGCGAAACGGCCGAAGCAGTCAGAAGCGTGCGGCGAGACAACTCGGTCATAATTCCCCCTGTCGTCGAAAGGCGCAGTTGCCGCGCCGGTTATCGCTACCTTACCCAACCCGCCGACCGGCGTCATCCCATCCGGCAAGCGCCCCGCCTGTCCTCAGGCGATTCCGATACAGCCAAGGCAGGCTGCTGGAAACAATAAGCGCGCGATATTTCGTTGCTTGACCGAGCAGGCCATCAACCGGGATGTTGCAGTCGGAGTGATGGTGCGCTTGACTTCAACTGCCCTTGCGGTCGTGCAGCTCCGGCAGGAACAGGTCGGTCCAGGCAGCGGGCCGGGTCTTCAGCGTTCCGATCTGCGCCAGAAAACTTGCATAGACAAGACTTCCGCTGGGGGCTGTATCATAGCTGTTCTCTGGGTCGGCCAGCATTTCCTGCAACTGATCTTGCGGAACCTTCAGCTGACTGCTTGCTGCGTATGCCTTCATGGCTCGCCCGCGATCGTTCGCAATGAAACTGTTGGCTTCCTCCTGCGCGGCCAGAAACGCCGTGATGATCCCCGGGTTTGCCGTCGCGAACTGGCGCTGCGTCATCGTCATCAGGATTGTCATCAGGCCCACCGCCGCAGAGGTGCTCAGCACCCGGTGCACCTTCAGATTCTTCAGCTCCTGGTAGGAAAATGGCGGCGAGGCCATGTGCGAGGTAATCTCGGTGCTGCCCGACATCAGCGCGGTGTAGGCATCCGGATGCGCCAGGCCCACCATGTTTGGGTCCAGCCTGGTGTAGTTGTTCATCCCGAATTCCTTGGCGACCGCCATCTCCAGGATCACCGCGGCGTACGACGTCTTGATACCGGGAACTGCGATCTTGTCCTTTGGCGTATAGTCCGCCAGCGTTTTGATCCGCGGGTCGATCGTGTTCAGCCACAGCGCCCCCGCATCCAGCGCGCTGATCCCCACCATCTCCTGCCGTCGGCCCAGGGTTCGGTCGCGCAGCACCAGAAATCCCGGGATGCCAATGCTGGCGATATCCAGCGCGCCGGCCAGCATTGCGTCGTTGATGTTGTTGCCGCCGTCCTGGATCTGCCACTCCACCGCGATCTTGCCGACACCCAGCGCTGCCGCGTGCTTCTCGATCAGCCGCTGGTCGCGCATGACCATCAGCGGCAGATAGCCGATGCTGTAGCCATGCGAAACGCGCAAGCTGGCGGTTTCGGCCCGAGCCGAACCTGTGGCCAACAGCGTCGCGGTGGCGGCGACGGCGGCCCGTCGTGTCAGTAGCGTCATGAGTCTTTCCTTCCTACGCGGCGGTCTCGGCAACCAGGGCCCACAGCGCATTCGGCAGGATCCCGCCATTGCGCAACCACGTCGCCTCAACCCCGGTGTCGACGCGGCAGGTCAGGGCAACGGTTATAACCCCACCATCGGCGCGTCGCACCCGCATCGTCACCGTCATCCCGGGGCTCAAGCCACCCGACAGACCGACAAGATCAAAAACCTCCGAACCATCCAGCGCCAGGCTGGCGGCGCTGACACCGGCCGGAAGCTGCAGCGGAATGACGCCCATGCCGATCAGGTTGCTGCGATGGATACGCTCGAAACTGCCGGCGATGACGGCACGAACGCCCAGCAACTGCGTCCCCTTTGCCGCCCAGTCCCGCGAGGAGCCACAGCCGTAATTGTCGCCCGCGATGACAACCAGGGGCACGCGGTCATGACGGTAGCGTTCGGCGGCTGCAAATACGGTGATGCGCTCGCCGCCGGGCATATGGCGGGTCAGTCCACCCTCGGTGCCCGGCGCCATTGCATTGCGCAGGCGGATATTGGCGAACGTCCCACGGACCATCACCTCATGGTTGGCGCGTCGCGCGACATAGCTGCTGAACTGTGGCGGCTGCACGCCCTGGGCAATCAGATATTCGCCGGCCGGTGCGTCAGCGGGAATGGCACCGCCCGGTGAGATATGATCCGTCGTGACATTGTCGCCCAGGATCAGCAACGGCCGAGTGCCGACGATGTCGCGGATGTCGGTCACCGGCGCATCCAGGAATGGCGGCCGTTTCAGATAGAGACTCGCAGGATCCCATTCGAACACCGGCGCATCCCGGGTCCGCAACGCCGCCCATTCCGTCCCACCATCGGCAAGATCGCCATACGTCGACTGGAACAACTCCGGCGTCAGTGCCGCGTCCATCACGGCCTGCACCTCCGCATCGGAAGGCCACAGATCGGCCAGCCGGACCGGCATGGCGGAGCCATCGATCGCCAGCACCCCGTCCGCGACATCCGCCAGCACCGACCCGGCGATCGCATACGCCACCACCAATGGCGGCGAGGCGAGATAGGTGCCGCGGATCGACGGATGCAGCCGCCCCTCAAAATTGCGGTTGGTGGAGATGACCCCGGTTACGACCAGCTCGTTCTGCGCCACTTGCGCCGTCACGCTGTCCGGCAACGAACCCGCTCCGCCGCCGCAGGTCATGCAGCCATAGCCAACGATGTGGAACCCGACCTGTTCCAACGCCGCTCGTAGTCCGGCCCGTTCCAGCATGGCGGTCACCACCCGCGACCCCGGCGAGATCGACGTCTTGACCCACGGCCGTGCCCGCAACCCACGCAGGGCGGCATTGCGCGCGACCAGCCCCGCGGCAATCACCTGAAACGGATTGCTGGTGTTGGTGCAAGAAGAGATCGCGGCAATTGCGATATCGCCATCGCGCAGCGGCCGGTCGCTGGCCTCGATTGCCGGCGCCGGCGCCGCGCGTCCGTAGGCCGCCCGGAAGCTGGCCGGCACCGCAGCGACCGGCACCCGATCCTCAGGCCGCGTCGGTCCCGCGAGGCTCGGTTCGACAGTCCCCAGGTCGAGCTCGACCAGGTCATCGAAATCCGGTTTGCCATGGCCGCTGCGCCATAGACCCTGCGCCCTTGCATAGGCTTCGACCAAAGCGACCCGTTGCGGCGGACGTGCCGTTGCGGCCAGGTAACGGATGGTCTCGCCATCCCAAGGGAAGAAACCCATGGTGGCGCCGTATTCGGCCGCCATGTTGGCGATCGTCGCCCGGTCCGGCAACGACAATCCATCCAGTCCCGGCCCGCAGAATTCCACCACAGCTGCCAGCACGCCGTGGCGCCGCAGCAACTCCGTCACCGTCAGCACGATGTCGGTGCAAACGACGCCGGGTCGTCGCCGCCCGGTCAGGCGACAGCCGACGACCCGTGGGACCAGCAGCGAGACCGGTTCCCCCAGCATCGCGGTGGCTGCCTCGATACCGCCGACGCCCCAGCCAAAAATCCCCAGCCCGTTGATCATCGGGGTGTGGCTGTCCATGCCGACCAGCGTATCGGGAAACGCCACGGCGCGACCATCGCTTGTCGTCGTCGCGACCACCGTCGCCAGGTATTCCAGATTCAACTGATGCAGAATCCCATTGCTCGGCGGAATGACCCGAAGATTGTCGTATTGCGCCATCGCCCAGCGCACGACTTCATAGCGTTCGCGATTCCGCGCCATCTCCAGTTTCAGGTTGCGGCTGAATGCCTCGGGCGAGCCGGCGAAATCCACCCGCACCGAGTGATCGATCACCAGATCGACCGGGATGCGCGGATTGACCCGCTTTGGGTCCAGCCCTTGCGCCACCATCGCATCGCGCATTGCCGCCAGGTCGATCAGCAGGGGAATTCCGCTGGAATCCGGCATCAGCACGCGGGCCGGATGAAATGCCACCTCCCGGTCCCGTGCCACAGGCGCGGGCCAGTGCGCCAACGCCTCGATATCAGCCCTGGTTACCGCATCCCCACTCTCATTGCGCAACAGGTTTTCCAGCAACACACGCAGCGAGAACGGCAGCCGATCCAGCGTGATGCCCAGGGCCTGCGCCAGCGCCGGCAGGCTGTAATAGTCATACTCGGCCTCGCCAACCGTCAGGGTACGACGCGTGGCGAAGCTGTCAGGGTTCACGAGCGGGTCCCGACGAAACGTTTCTCCAACGCCTTGATCTGCGGCAGCCCCATCAGATCGTTGAGATCGCCAAACGACACCAGCAGGTCGGGACGATCCATCACAACCCCCTGGTCCAGCGACTGCTGCAGGACGCCCAACGCGTTCTTCATTCCCTGGATCGCCGCCGCCGTCAGCATCCGCGGATACGACACCGCCTTCACCCCCATATCCTCCAACTGCCGCGCCGACAAAAGCGGCGTTGTGGGTCGCTGGCGTATCCCGAACCCCATGTTGACCGAGAGCGGCTTGGACACGTTGCGCGCCACGGTCGTGATGTCGTCCGCCGACAGCAATGCATCGGCAAACAGCAGGTCCGCACCCGCCTCGGCATACAGGTTCAGCCGCCGTATCGCCTCGCTCACGCCGTGGATCGCCGTTGCATCGGTCCGCGCCTTGATCATGAAGTCCGGGTCCCGCCTGGCCTCCACCGCCGCGCGGATCTTCTCGACGCCCTCCTCGGCGGAGATGACCTGCTTGCCGTCCATGTGACCGCAGCGCTTGGGCGAGACCTGGTCCTCGATCATCAGGCACGCCAGCCCAGCCCGCTCAAACCCGCGGACCGTGAAATAGACGTTCATTGCGTTGCCGTAGCCGGTGTCTCCATCCGCCGACAGCGGGATGGTCGTGCAGGCGACCAGCGCGGCCGAGGCGTGCAGATTTTCCTCGTAGCCCATGATGCCGACATCGGCCCAGCCGAGGTTAGTCTCGCTGACCCCGGCGCCGGAGATCGCCGCGGTCTTGTATCCCGCCTGCTCCACCAGCCGCGCGCTGAACCCGTCATAGATGCCGGGGCACACCAGAATGCCCGGTTCCGCGAGCAAATCCCGCAGCTGCCGTCCCGGCGAAACAGTGTCTTGCTTGATCATGCGCTTCTCCCACTATCGAAAGTGTCGACACACCCGGCTGCCACGTCAAATTCCGTGGCTGCCACCGCTGCGCTCTCCGGCACGTATCGGTATCCGGCACCAACCGTCCGAAGCTGGCCGCCGATCGTGGCTTGCCCGTGCTGATGCCCGGTGGACACCTGCAACGATCAGGGCAGCAATCCGGGACGCGAGCGGACATGGCGTGCGAACGCCTCGGCCTGCGGATACCCTGCTTCGATGCCGCGAAACCGGGCGACCTCCGATTGCAGTGCATAGAAATGGTCGGGCTTTTGTGATGCATGGGCATAGCAAGCCTGGCGCTTGATCGGCTCGACGTCAGTAATGTCCACATAGTCGCCGGGCGTGAACATCAACGTGTCCTCACCGTTCGAAACCTCATAGAAATAAAATCCCGCCTTGCCGCCGAGGCGCTTCCAGGCTTCGTAGGTCAGGCTGGCAATCGCCCGGTGGTCCGGATGATTGTCGACCGGCCACTGGGTGAAGACCACGTCGGGCTGCAGATCGGCCATTTGTTCGGTGAACGCGCGATAATGCGCATTGTCCACCACCGCGCGCCCGTTGCACTGGCTGGCAAACGATGGGGGGCCGGCAAACGCTGGCGTTGCACCGAGGATCCGGCATGCCTCCGCGGCTTCGCGGACCCGCGACCCGTCATCCGCACCCGGACATGCGGCGTCATCTGACGCGACGCTGTCACCACGGTTGAGGTATAGGATGGTGACGGCGTGCCCCAGCCGGCTATAGCGCGCGATCGTGCCGCCGCACCCGTATTCCGGATCGCCGGGGTGACCGCCTGTCACCACCACCCTCAAACCAGCGCCGGTGTGCGCAATGCTGCGGCACGGCACAAGGCCCGCGGAGGCTGCGGCCAGCAGTGCCCGGCGTCGCGACAGGGGTGCCATGTGTTACGCCTCAATAACCAATTGCCGCGGACCGCTGCGCGGCTCCGGCAACCGCAATGGCCCAGTGCCCGGGCTGAATCGCCCCAGCACCCGCGGTCCCCGCGCGCCGGTCGCGCTCGGCACCGACCCTGCCAGGCCGTGCCACGACAGAAACCCCAGCAACGCGAACAGGTATGCCTCCTTCGCTTCCGACGGCAGTCCGCGGCTTTCCGCCGTCACCAACGCCACGTGGCCGAGCGCCCGACCGAGCGCGGCCATCAGCGCGAGATTGCGCACGCCGCCGCCGGACGCCACCACCTCGGTAACCCGATGCCCCAGACATGCAGCGGCCACCGTTCGCGCGGTCAGTTCGGTCAAGGTCGCCATCAGGTCCGAACCGGATACGACCGGAAGGCCGTCCAACCGGCGGTCGACATATCCCACGTCAAACAGCTCCCGCCCGGTGCTCTTCGGGGGCGCCTTTGCGTAGTAGGGCTCCGCCAGCAACCGCTCCAGCAGGTCCGCCCGCACGGTCCCGGCCAACGCCATCCGCCCGTCCTCATCCCAGCGCTGGGAACCGCAGGTCAGCCGCGCCGCCGCCAGATCCAGCAGGCAGCTCGCCGGCCCGGTGTCATACGCCAGCACCGCGTCCCCACCCACCACGGTGATGTTGGCGATGCCGCCCAGGTTCAGCGCCGCCCGAGGCAAGCCGCCCCCGGCCAGCCACAGCGCATCCAGCGTGCTGGCCAATGGCGCCCCCTGCCCGCCCGCCGCCACATCCCGCGCCCGCAGGTCGGACACCACCGGCAATCCGGTCGCCTCCGCGATGATCGCCGGCTGCCCCAATTGCAATGTGCCCCGCGCCCGGCCTTCGGCGATCCAGTGGAACACGTTCTGCCCGTGGGACGACACCAGATCGGCGCGACCGCCCGCCAGATCCCGCGCTGCCGCCCCGGCCACGGAGGCGAACGCTTCCCCCACCAGCACGTCCAGCGCGCACACCTCGCCCATCGTCACCGCCGCCGGCGGCAGTGCGGCCAGCAGCCGCCGCTTCGTCGCCTCCGGCCAGGCCGCCTCGCGATGCCCCATCGGATGCAGGACAAGCGTATCCCCCCGCCATTCAAACCGCGCGGCAGCCACATCGATCGCATCCACCGAGGTGCCGGAAATCATCCCGAGAACGATCATGGTCAAACTGTCTCCGTCACTTTGCGCAGCCCCCGCGGCTGGTCCGGATCCAGCCCACGCTGGCGCGCCAGCGCCTCGGCGAACACATAGAAGGCCAGCACCGCCGGAATCGCATCCAGCATCGGATGCAACGGCGGGGGCAATCTCAGCCATAGGCCCGCGCCAGGCGACGCCGCCGCCAGACACACCGGCACGCCGACCTGCGACAGGTTTTCGGCCAGTGACTGGGTATCGGCGCCCCCGGCGTCGTCCAGCGCAAACCCCAGCACCGGGAACCTGGCATCCGCCACCGCGCGCGGTCCATGCTGGATTTCCGCTGCACTGACCGCCTCGGCATGCATCCACGACGTCTCCTTGAGCTTCAGCGCTGCCTCCTGCGCCACCGCCAGCACCGGCCCCCGGCCGACCACGAAAGCCCCCCGCTCCGCCGCCGCCAGCACGCCCAGCGCCGCGGACCAGTCACATGCCAGCGCCGCCTCCAGCCGGTCCGGCAACCGCTGCAACGCCGCGGCCAGCGGAAAATCCTCCGTCCACGCGGCCACCAGGCGCACCAGGCTCACCAGCGTCAGCACGAAGCTCTTGGTCGCCGCCACCGCTTGCTCGACACCGGCGCGCTGCGGCAATATCCAGGCCGCTTCCGAAGCCAACGGGCTGCCGGTCGCGTTGACCACGGCCACTCGGATTGCGCCCGCCGCGCGCGCCGCCGTCATCACCTGCACCAGATCCGGGCTGGCCCCGCTCTGCGACACCCCCAGCACCAACGCCTGCCCCAACGCCGGCCGCGCGCCGTACCGTGTCACCAGGGAGGGCGGCACCGTCGCGGTCAGCAGTCCCGTCAGCACCCCGATCAGCGAACCGGCGTAGGAAGCGGCATGATCGGAACTGCCGCGTGCCACCGTCGCCACGAACACCGGCGCCCGCGCCCGCAGCACCCGCCCCAGCCCCTCATACAGCGGCCGATCCTCGCGCAATGCGGCCTCAACCAGCGCCGGCGCCTGCCGGGCCTCCGTCAACATCAACGACGTCATGGATGATACCAAAGCATGACCGCTCTCCTATACCAACCTTGCCCCACCCATACCCGCAGGGCACATTCCGGCCGAATGGACACCGAAAAGACCCTCCGCCGCTACCGCGATGCCGCTTCCTGGCCAGCCGAGGAAGGCATCGCGGCGATGCTGGACAACCAGTTCGCCGCCCTGGCGGCTGTCCGGCTGGCGATCCCGGCGCTTGCTGCCGCCACCACCGCAGCCGCCGAACGCCTGCAGGATCCCACCGGCCGGCTGATCTATGCCGGCGCCGGCGCCTCTGGCCGGCTTGCGGTGCAGGACGGGGTCGAGCTGCACCCCACCTTCGGCTGGCCCGCCGGTCGCCTGGTCTATCTCGTTGCCGGCGGCGACGGCGCGCTTACGCGCTCGGTTGAAGGCGCCGAAGACGATGCTGACGCCGGCGCCCGTCTGGCCCTTGCCCTGGCCCCAACCCCGAACGACGTAATCATCGCCGTCGCTGCCAGTGGCACGACACCGTACACCCGCGCTGTCCAGGAAGCCGCCAGACAAGCCGGGAGCCTTACAATCGCGCTGGCCAACAATCCCGGCGCACCGCTGCTGGAAACCGCTGACCACCCGATCCTGCTGCACACCGGCCCCGAGTTCCTCGCCGGCTCCACCCGGATGACCGCCGGCACCGCGCAGAAGATCGCCCTGAACCTGTTCTCCACCCAATTGATGACGGCGTTGGGCCGGGTGTACCAGGGCCACATGGTCGACATGGTCCCCAGCAACGCCAAGCTGGTCGAACGCGCCCACCGCATGGTCGCCGGCATCACCGGCGCAAATTTGGTCGACGCCGCCGCTGCCTGGAATGCCACGCAAAGCGTTAAACTTGCCGTCCTGATGGTGGACGGCCTCACCCGCCCCGAAGCCGAAGCCGCCCTGACTGCCGCCAGGGGAAGCCTGGCCCGCGCACGCGACGCCTGAAGCGTTCGTCTGGACTCTGCCGCACATCGACGCAGCCGTCCCGCCGCGCCTATGTGCAGCTCGCCGACAGGATCGCCGGCGCCAGCCGCAACCAGGGCTGATCGGGGCGCCCTGAGCAGATCCGGCTAATCCAGCTTCAGCGGAGTGCCATCGAGTTCCTCCGCCCGCTCTACCTCGATCAGGACAGCAAAGCCCTTCCTGTCGGGATCGCGATCCTTCTCCGGCTGGATCAGCCGCTTCCAGACCTCTTCATACACCGGCCCCGACTTGTGCAGCCTTGCGGTGCCGTAAAATCGCGCAATGCCGCCCTTCGGCAGGATCCCGTCCGCGCGAAGCTGCGGCTTGCGGAAATAGACCGTAACCTTGGTGCCATCCGCCAGATTGTCCGCAGTCGACCCCTTGCCCCGCTCCCACAGCGAGAAATGGCTGTCGTCGAACACCAGCGCGCTGCCGCGCGGCGTCACCTGGGCGAAGCCATTCGGAAGCACCGTGCCAACTAGGCACACATCGTTCGGGAAGGCGGTGTTGATAGGTTCCTGAAGAACCTTGGGGATCGTTGCCATCACTGGACTCCGTAAAGGATGCAGGCCGAATGGATGCATGTCGGCACGTTCGCACATCCGCGCCCGCCCGCAAATTCGCCGGCCGCCGGACGTTTACCCTTCGAACGGGTCCCGCACCATGATGGTGTCATCCCGCTCCGGACTGGTGGACAACAGGGTCACCGGCGCTTCCACCAATTCCTCGATGCGCCGCACATACTTCACCGCTTGTGCCGGCAGCCCCGCCCAGGACCGGGCGCTGCGTGACGAGCCGGACCAGCCTTCCATGACCTCATACTCCGGCACCGCCGCCGCCTGGGCCCCCGGTGCCGCCGGCAGATGCCTGACCAGTTCGCCGCCGATCCGGTAGCCGGTGCAGATCTTCAGCTCCTGCAGCCCGTCCAGCACATCCAGCTTGGTCAGCGCCAGTCCCTGCACGCCGCCCACCTTCACCGCCTGACGCACCAGCGCGGCATCGAACCAACCGCACCGCCGCCGCCGCCCGGTCACCGTCCCGAACTCGTGTCCCCGGTCCCCCAGCAACTGCCCGATATCGTCATGCAGTTCGGTCGGGAACGGCCCCGATCCGACCCGCGTGGAATAAGCCTTGGCGATACCCAGCACGAACCCGACCGTTCCCGGCCCGACGCCACTGCCGGAGGCTGCCGTCGCGGCCACCGTGTTCGACGACGTCACGAACGGGTATGTCCCGTGGTCAACATCCAGCATCACCGCCTGCGCGCCCTCGAACAGGATCCGCTTGCCACCCCGACGCAATTCGTCCAGCCGCTCCCACACCGGTTCAGCGTAGGGCAGGATTTGCGGGGCCAGCTTCAGCAGCCCCTCCAGCAGCACCGCCTTGTCGAATTCCGCGACGCCGAAACCGCGCAGCAGCGTGTTGTGGTGCAGCAGCAATTCGTCGAGCTTCTGCGACAGCGTCTCCGGTTCCGCCAGGTCGGCAACCCGGATCGCCCGCCGCGCCACCTTGTCCTCATAGGCCGGCCCAATCCCGCGCCCGGTGGTGCCGATGCGCAGCGCGCCCCGCGCCTCCTCCCGCGCCTTGTCGATCGCCGGATGCAGCGGCAGGATCAGCACCGCGTTCTCCGCCACCCGCAGCGTCTCCGGCGTGACCACCAGGCCCTGCGCCCGCACCCGCGCAATCTCCGCCAGCAGCGCATCCGGATCGACCACAACCCCGTTGCCGATCACGCCAAGCTTGCCACGCACCAATCCCGAGGGCAGCAGCGACAGCTTATAGGTCTGGTTGCCCACCACCAGCGTGTGCCCGGCGTTGTGCCCGCCCTGGAACCGCACCACCACGTCGGCGCGGCTGGCCAGCCAGTCCACGACCTTCCCCTTGCCCTCGTCGCCCCATTGGGCGCCGATCACAGCGACATTGGCCATCGTTCAGCCCTCAGTGTTAAGCAGCGCGGCCTGTCCGTCGCGCAGGATATGCGAGCAACCGAGGCGCATCGACTCGGCCGTATCATCGGCCACCACGGCCAGGCTGGCCACGGTGGCGAAACCAGCGGCGCGCAAACCGTCCACCGCGCCTGCATCGGCCCCCAGCGGCACGAACACCCGCGGCCGAGCCTGGCGCGGCGGCGCCACCCGCAGGATCGCGTCCGGATACAGGGTCAGCCCCGTCGCCGGCTCATTCTCGCCGCAGATGTAGCGGCCGCCCCGCCCCAGCTCCTCATGCCGGCCGGGGGCATAGACGGCAACAGACACGCCGGTTTCATAGCGAAACCCTCGAAACTCCACCGGATCAACCGTCAGCCGCAGCGCCGGCGCCGCCGCCCGGATCGCCGCCACAGTCTCTGCCACGCGTTCAGCCAGACCCCCCGCCAACCCTGGCAACCGAGCCTCCGCCAGCGCGTCGAGCGCACGATCGGCCGGTCCCGCGGCCAGCAGCAGGTCGGTCAGCACCGGCGCCAGATGCCCGCCATGCCGCGATACCGCGGCGGCGTCCTTGCGGTCCAGCGCCCGCGACAATGCCACCCGCTCCGGGCCCTTGAAGCCGGCTTCATCCAGCAGCGACGGCACCAGCATCGGCAGCGTCAGGTCGAAGCTCACCCGCGTCAGTCCGACAGCGGCCAGCGCCCTGGCTGCAACCACCACCGTCTCCGCATCCGCCTCCGGGCTGTCATGGCCGATCAGCTCGACTCCCGCCTGCGCCACCTGCCGGTCCGGCGCCAGCTGGTTGCCCCGCACCCGCAGACACTGGCCGGCATAGGACAACCGCAGGGGCCGTGGCGCGCCGCCCAGCCGGGTCGTCGCGATACGCGCCACCTGAGGCGTCGTGTCGGCACGCAGCCCCATCATACGCTGGCTGTCCGGGTCCATCAGGCGGAACGTCTGGTCGGCGACCGCGACGCCCGAACCGGCCAGCAGGCTGTCCTCGAACTCCAGCAACGGCGGCTTGACGCGCTGGTAGCCATGCGCGGCAAACACCGTCATCAGCGCCTCGACAGCCGACGCCTCCGTTTCCGCATCGGGCGGCAACAGGTCGCGCAGGCCAGCAGGCAGCAGTGCCGGATTCGGCGGCAGGTCATCGGTCATGGCAGGCGTCAGCTACCAGCAAACGGCCCGCCGGGGAACACCCGATCAACACGGCGCCGCATCCCGCTCGTCGAGGTGCTTGATCAGGTCGACGATGGTGCACAGCGCCTGAGATCACCGCAGTCAATTCCGTCGTCACGGCATACAAAACCGCAACCGAACCAGGATTAACCGTTCCTTAAGAGTTCACGATTAGGCTGTTGATCTCCATCCATATGTCGGCCGTTTCGCGGCCCGGTGTCGCCACGCATGATGTTCCATACGGTCGCATTTATTATCGCCTTCCTGCCGCTTTGCGTGGCCGGGTTCTTTCTGCTTGGTCGTTTCTATGGCAACACAGCTGCACTCGCCTGGCTGATCGCCTGCAACCTGTTCTTCTACGCCTGGTGGAACCCAGCCCACCTGCCGCTGCTGATCGCTTCCGTCGTCGGAAACTTCGCGATCGCCTGGAAGCTGCGCCACACCCCGGCACCACGAGCCTGGCTGATTGCCGGGATTGCCGCCAACCTCGCGCTGCTGGGCTGGTTCAAATATGCCGACTTCCTGCTGCACATCGCCGCACCCTCCGCTCCGGCGCTGCACATCGCCCTGCCGCTGGCGATCAGCTTCTTCACCTTTCAGCAAATCATGTTCCTGGTCGACACCGCCCGCGGCGGCGGCATCAAGCCGACATTGCTGCCCTACGGCGCCTTCGTCACCTTTTTCCCGCACCTGATCGCAGGCCCGATCGTCCGCCCATCAGAAATCATCCCGCAACTGACGGCCCCCGGCATGATCCGGCCCGACCACCAGAACCTCGCCGACGGCCTGCTGATCTTCCTGCTGGGACTGGGCAAGAAGCTGGTCCTTGCCGACATGTTCGGCGGCTTCGCCGACATCGGCTTCACCGCTGCCGCAAACGGCGGCAACCTCACCTTCTTCGAGGCGTGGTATGCCACGCTTGCCTACGCCCTGCAGATCTACTTCGACTTCTCCGGCTACTCCGACATGGCGATCGGCCTGGCGCGGATGCTCAACATCCGTTTCCCGCTGAACTTCGACAGCCCCTACCAGGCCACGAGTATCGCCGCGTTCTGGCGGCGCTGGCACATCACCCTCGGCGCCTTCCTGCGCGACTACCTCTACATTCCGCTGGGCGGCAGCCGCAGAGGTCCGGTGCGCCAAACCGGCAACCTGCTGGCGACCATGCTGTTGTGCGGCCTGTGGCACGGTGCTGCCTGGAATTTCGTCATATGGGGCGGCATGCATGGTGCCTACCTGGTGATCCATGCCCAGTACCGGCGCTGGTTCCGCCCGATGCCCGCCCGCTTGGCCCAGGCGTTGACGCTGCTGGCCGTGATCGTTGCCTGGGTGCCGTTCCGCGCCAGCAACTTCACCGCCAGCCTGGGAATGCTGCGCGGCATGGCCGGCCTCAACGGCATCGCGCTGCCGCGGATGATCGTGTCCGCCGTGCCGCCGCTTGCCACCATCGCCGACCCGGTCAGCGTGCTGCCGTTCCTGGGCGACGCTCGAACCCTCAGTTTCCCCGAAATCTCCGCTTGCCTGCTGCTCGGCTGGCTGATCGTGCTGGTCCTGCCGAACCTGCATTGCATGACCCAGCGCCTGCGTCACTGGAGCCTGACCGCCAGCTTTGCCCTCGCCATGCAGGCGCTGTTCTTCGCCCCGCACGTGGCGCCGTTCCTGTACTTCCAGTTCTGATGCGGCGCATCCTGCTCGCCTGCCTGGCGTCCCTGTTGCTCTACGCCGCAGCCTTTGCCCTTGTGCTGGATCGCCCGCTTTCCCTCGGCGCCCTGCAGGCCCGTGTCGAGGCCAACATTGCCCGCAGCCGCGCCATCCAGCAGCCGAAACTGGTCATCCTCGCCGGCTCCAATGGTCCGTTCTCGCATCGCTGCCAAACCATCGGGCCGATGATCGGCCGCCCCTGCATCAACGCCGGCGTCGCCGTTGGTGTCGGGCTGGACTACCTGTTCACCCGTTGGAAGCCGCTGCTGCACCAGGGCGACATCGTCTACCTGCCGCTGGAGGAAGCCCAGTATGTGCGCGGCCACGCCACCAGCGATCTGGGACCGGACGCGGCGATCATGCTGCGCCATGACCGTGCCACCCTGCTGGCGTTGCCGCTGCGCCGGCAGTTGGCTGCACTGTTCGCCTCCGACCTGCGGGCCGCGGTCATGAGCGTGATCGAAACCGCGCTAAGCTCGGGTGACTTCAACGATCCGCGAATCGCGGCCACGGGCGGCTACAATGAGTTTGGCGATCATGTCGGGCATACCGCGGCGAAGGCATTCCGCAACCGTTCCGCGTTGGCCGAGATCGTTCCTTTCCATCCGACCGGCCCCCAGATTGCCGCCGGATACGGCACCACCCTGGTGAGCGGGTTCATCGCCTGGGCGTCAGAACACGGGGTAAGGGCCATCGGCGGATTGCCGGCCGGGTTCATCGACTCGCCGATCAGTCAGGATGAACTGACCGCCATCCATGCCGTCTTCCGCGACCATGGTGCCGCGTTTCTGGAAACCGCCGACCAGGGACGCTACCCGCGCACCGCATTCTTCGATTCCGCCGACCACCTGCTGGAGACTTCGCAGATCAGCCATTCAGTGGCGGTCGGACGGGCGCTGCAGCGGGTTACGGACCAGCGACTGGCAGGCTCACCCTGATCGAGGCGGTTCGCGTCAGGCCACCAGTGCCCCGACCCCTTCCGTCACCAATTCCCAATCGTCGACATTGCGGTCCTGCGGGGCCACCAGCAGATGCTGCACCCCAATGGCCGCATAGGAATCGACCAGCGTCCGCAATACCCCACGATCAGTGCCATCCCATTGCACCCGCATCGAGATGGTGAAATCAGGGCCCGGCCGAGCCTCGCGCAGCCGCTTGATGATCGGTGCCGCCTCGTCGGGGGTCAGGCTGCTGCCGTGCCATCCATCGCCGATCCGGATGGTCCGCTTCAACGCTGCCTCCGCCTTGCCGCCGAACCACAGCGGTATCGGGCTCATCGGCATCGGGGTCATCGTCATCCCTTCAATGACCGCCGGAATATAACGGCTCTTGAAGGTCACCGGGTCCTCTGACCAGACCGCCCGCATCATTGCAATGCCTTCGTCCAGCCGCCGCCCGCGCTCCTCGAACGGCACCCCCAGCGCGGCGAACTCCTCCTTCAGCCAGCCGGACCCGGCGCCCATGATCAGCCGCCCTTCGGAGAAATTGTGCAGCGTGGCCAGCTCCTTGGCCAACGGCAGCGGATGGCGCATCGGCAGCACCAGCACCGTGGTTCCCAGCTTCACCCGTTTCGTTGCCGCCGCAGCCCAGGTCAGTGACAGCACCGGATCGAAGAACAGCGGCGAACGCGGAAACTTGTCCCGCGGCACGATGATATGCTCGCTGACCCACACATCCTCGAGCCCCAGATCCTCGGCCCGCTCGGCATGGCGGCGGATCAGCGCCGGAGTCGCCTGCTCACCCGCGTGAGGCAGATGGATGCCAAATTTCACTTCCGGTGTTCCTCCCCGTTGCGGGCGCATCATAGGTCCCGATCCACGTCGTCACGCAACCCCAGGGCCACCCGCGGACCGGCAGGATCATGACCGCGGGCACCCGACGCGTTGACGCTGGCGAGCATCGGCCTTAGGTCCGCGGTCGACAGGACCACGCTGTCCTGCCGACGGCAGGACCGTTCCAGATCGGCTGGACCGGTCAACGCGGCCGCATCGACCCAAGGATGCGGTCTTGCATTGAAACCGGCTTCATCTGAACGCATATGGCGCGGCGCAAGGAGGGCACCCATGGACGATACGGTTTTGGAACAGCATGCATTCGGCGCCGAAGTCGGGCGTCTGCTCGACCTCGTGGTACACTCGCTGTATTCGGAGCGAGAGATTTTTCTGCGCGAACTGGTGGCCAACGCGGCGGACGCCGTGGACCGCCGGCGGTTCGAGGCACTGACGGATTCCAATCTGGCACCGCCGCCCGACGCCAAGATCCGCATTGTGCCGGACAAGCAGGCGAGCACCTTGCAGATCTCTGACGACGGTATCGGCATGAACCGCCAGGAGATGATCGACAATCTCGGCACCATCGCCCGCTCCGGCACCCGCGCCTTCGCCCAGAACCTGGCCACCACCAAGCCCGAGGATCGCCCCAGCCTGATTGGCCAGTTCGGTGTCGGCTTCTACTCGGCCTTCATGGTCGCCGACCGTGTCGAGGTGACTTCACGCAAGGCCGGCAGCGAGGAAGCCTTCACCTGGGCCTCCGAAGGTGCAGGACAGTTCACCCTTGCCGCGGCAACCCGCGAACAGCCCGGCACCGACGTGGTGCTGCACATCAAGTCCGACGCCGCGGAATATCTGGAGCCGATCCGCCTGGAGACGGTGATCCGCAAATGGGCCGATCACATCACCCTGCCGATCACCGTCGCGCATGACGGCAAGGACCAGCCCGCCAACGAGGGCACCGCGCTGTGGCGCAAGGCGAAGTCGGAAACATCCGAACAATCCTACAAGGAATTCTACCGTCATCTCGGGCACTTCTTCGACGAGCCCTGGGCAACGCTGCATTGGCGGGCTGAAGGCACACTGGAATATTTCTGCCTGCTGTTCATCCCGGGCATGAAACCGTTTGATCCGGTGGAAGGCGACCGCGACGCCCATGTCCGGCTGCACGTCCGGCGCATGTTCATCACGGACAAGGCGGAACTGCTGCCGCACTGGCTGCGCTTCGTCAGCGGCGTCGTCGATACCGAGGACCTGCCGCTGAACGTCTCACGGGAGATGTTGCAAACGACTCCGGTGCTTGCACGCATCCGCAAGGCAATGATCGGCCGTGTAATGGGCGAACTGAAGTCGAGGGCCAAGGAGACCGAGGACTACATCAAGTTCTACGAGAACTTCGGCCCGATCCTGAAGGAAGGCGTCTGGGAGGATGCCGAATATCGCGCCGAGATCGCGCCGCTGCTGCGCTTCAGGTCCTCCACGCAGGAAGGCTGGACCTCCCTGCCTGACTACGTGTCGCGGATGAGCGAGGGGCAGGACACGATCTACTACCTGTCGGGTGACCAGGCGGATTCGCTGAAAACCTCGCCGCAACTGGAAGGGTTCCGCGCCAAGGGGCTCGAGGTCCTGTTGATGTCCGATCCGATCGATGCGTTCTGGCCGGAACGGCTGGATAGTTTCGAAGACAAGAAACTGCGCAGCGTCACCCAGGCAGCCGGCGAGCTTGGCAAGGACGACGACCTGCCCGACATCTCACCCTTGCTGGCGGCGATGAAGACCGTGCTGGGCGACCGTGTGGGCGATGTGCGGGCGACGGGGCGGCTGACCGACAGCGCCGTTGTGCTGGCGTCCAATGGCGCCGGACCGGATCTCGCCATGCAACGCCTGATGCGCCGCGCCGGGCGGGCGACAATGCCGGTGAAACCAATCCTTGAGGTCAACCCGCGGCACCGGTTGATCGAGACCTTGTCGACGAAGGCTGAAGACTCCGCGCTGATCACCGAGGCGGCGGAGACATTGCTGGACCTGGCACAAGTGCAGGAGGGGGACCTGCCGGCCGACGCCGCCGCTTTCGCCCGGCGTGTCACCACATTGCTCGCGGGTCGCCTGGGGTAACGTTCGAAGCCCAACACCGCGCATCGCCCTTTCCCGTGGGGCGATGCCGGATTTCAATTCCAGCCGGGCGCGCGCCGGGCGGGTGACAAATCCGCCCGGCGCTTTATGTAGTTTGCCTTCGCGCCCCAAAGGGTCATAGCCGAAGGAATCACCACCCATGCTGGAGCAGACCATCGACTGCATCGTTGCTTCGCCCGACGGGACGCGCCCGGTCCATGTTGTCCGCCCTGCCGGACTGGAACCGCTGCTGGCATCGCTCTCACCTGCCGATGCGGGACTACTGAACGACACGGGTTTCAAGGCCAAGGCCGGCGACCTGCGGTTCCTGCCAGGACCAAATGGTGTTGCCGGCGCCGTCTTGGGCATCGGCAGCGATACATCCCCGTTTGTGTTTGGCAATCTTTCCGTGCAGCTTCCGGACATCGGCGCGTGGCGGTTGTTGCCGGGTGACTACGACGCCCAGGTGGCGACGCTGGGCTATTGTCTGGGCGCTTATCAGTATAAGCGGTTCCTGGCCGCCGGGCGCCGTCCGGCGCGTCTTTACGTGCCGGACGGCCACGAAACGAGTCTGTCGCAGGCCGCCGCCACCTGGATGGTGCGCGATTTGATCAACACGCCGCCAAATCTGCTGGGACCCGTTGAACTGGCGGATTTCACGGTTTCACTGGCCGAGCGCTATGGCGCTGTCTGCGAAGTATACGCCGACGCGCTGCTGGAAGATGCTTATCCCACCGTGGCAGCCGTTGGGCGGGGTTCCGCTCGCCCGCCGCGGGTGGTGATTTTTCATTGGCGAGGCGGTTCGGCGACCGATACCTCACCGCTGCTGTCGTTGTGCGGCAAAGGCGTCTGCTTCGACACCGGCGGCTACGACCTGAAGCCATCGGCCGGCATGCTGCGGATGAAAAAGGACATGGGCGGCGCCGCCACGGTGCTTGGCCTGGCGCGGGTCATCATGGAGGCAGACCTGCCTGTCCGGCTCGCGGTGCGCATAGGATGTGTCGAAAATTCCGTGTCCGGCACTGCAATGCGTCCGTCGGATGTGATCGTCACGCGGTCCGGGCTGACCGTTGAGGTCGGTAACACCGACGCCGAAGGACGCCTGGTGCTGTGTGATCTGCTGCACGATGCGTCGGACGAGAAACCATCGCTGCTGGTGGATTGCGCCACCCTGACCGGCGCCGCCCGCGTAGCCCTTGGCCCCGAACTTCCTGCACTGTTCAGTAACGATGATCGACTGGCAGCCGCAGTGGTCGCGGCCGGTGCTGCCGTGCATGACCCGCTATGGCGGCTGCCGCTGTGGGCTGGCTACGATGACTGGTTGAAGAGCCCGGTTGCCGACCTGAACAATGTATCTTCAAAGCCGCTCGCCGGCGCAATTACTGCAGCGCTCTACTTGCAGCGATTTGTCAAATCGGAAATTCCCTGGATGCACTTCGATCTCTATGCTTGGAACGACCAGACCCGGCCCGGACGCCCGGAAGGTGGTGAGGCGATGGCGATGCGCGCATTGTTTGCACTGGTGGAGAATGGCATCTCGACTTGACAGTAGTGAACATTTTGTCACGCGGACGTGAATATAAAACGGTTCGGTAATTGTAATAAGGTTGACTCCGATCCGGTTTTCGTTTAATTGCCGAAAGAGTGGGAAGCGCACTTTCGGCAACACCCGCCTGAGAAAGGATTTTTGACGTGGCAGCTCCTCCCAACCCGGTCTCAGATGCCCAGGTCGGGCTTCTTCGCGACACAGTTGTCGCGCTGGTCCGCCGGGACGGCACCGATCTGTCTGCCCGTCAACTGGGTGTCTTTCTGACCTGCTACCTGAACGAGGGTGCTCACACGGTGCGCGGCCTGGCCGCCGATTTGAATGTCTCCAAGCCAGCCATCACGCGCGCACTGGACCGCCTGGGCGAACTGGATCTCGCACGTCGCAAGGTCGATCCACTGGATCGCCGCAGCGTGCTGGTTCAGCGCACGCCGAAGGGCTCCGCATTCCTGCGCGACTTGCGCTCAATCATGACCGAAGCCTCCGGCGGCGGTAAGAAATCGTCAAAAAGGGCAGCCTGAGGTCGATCGATCAGGCCACTTCATCAGCCAGCCCATTGCTGACAGGGTGATCGTGTTCTCATAGGCTGATCCTGACGTGCGAAGGCGGTGACGTTGCCGCCTTTCGCCGCGCCGTTCAATCCGTCCGAATCTCAGCCCCCCTTCACACCGCCGGCCGTCAGTCCGGCGACAATTTCCTTCTGCATCAGCAATGTCAGCAGCAGGACCGGCGCCGTGACAACCAGTGCGGCCGCCGCCAGCGGACCCCAGCTGATCTGCTCGAACGTCAATACATTATAGACCGCAACCGGCAGCGTGCGGGTCGACCGCCCCGCCAGGACCACGCCGAAGATGAAGTTGTTCCAACTGAAAATGAACGCCAATATCATCGCCACTGTGATTCCCGGCCGAGCCAGGGGCATCGCAACATGGCGGAAGGCCTGCCAGATCGTGGCGCCATCGACCAGCGCCGCTTCCTCCAGCTCGTTTGGCAAACCCTCGAAGAAGCCGATCATGATCCACACCACGATAGGCACGGTGATGACCAGGTGTGTGATCACCAGGGGCGCCAAAGTGCCGATCAGCCCCAGCCACTGGAACAGCAGGAACAGTGGGATCAGGTAGGACAGACCGGGCGTGACCCGCGCGATCAGGATCAGCACCGCCGCCTTGCTCGCCTTTGCCTTGGCGATGCCGTAACCCGCCGGTACTCCCAGCAACAGCGCCAGTCCGGTGGCGGTAAACGAAACAATCACCGAGTTGATGGTATAGCGAAAGAAATCGTTCTTGGCGAAGACGTCGATGAAGTTGTCCAGGGTTGGCGGATTGGGTATGAACACCGGCGGAAACGCGGTGTTGTCCGCCTCATTCTTGAACGCCAGTGACAGCATCCACAGAAAGAACAGGATCGCCGGCGAGATCAGCACCAGCACGGAAAAGTAGAGGCCAACGCGCCCGACCAGGCGGTTGAGCCGGTGGCGCGCTTTCATTGGCGTGGGCTTTATTCGCTGGGGCTTTATTCGCGGGGACTGCATGCGCGAGGACTTCATTGGAACGCCTGCTTCTGGCGAATATGCAGCAGCAACATGCTGACCAGCAGGATGAGTACAAAGAACACGACAACCATCGCCGAACCGTAGCCCAGGTCGTAATACGCGAAGGCCGTTTGATACAACAGGATGTTGAGCGTCTCACTGGACGTGCCCGGGCCGCCCAGCGTGATCACGTAGATGGTATCGAAGGCCTTCAGCGCATCGATCATGCGGATCACCGCGGCGACGATGATGAACGGCCAAGCCAGCGGCAGCGTGATGTGGCGAAACATCTGCCACGGGCTCGCCCCGTCAAGCACCGCCGCCTCATACGGGTCGCTCGGCAGGCTGGCGATGCCGCCCAGCACGATCAGCATCACCAGCGGCGTCCATTGCCACGTCTCGACCATCACCAGTGTCGGGATCACCGTCGCACTGTCATACACCCAGGCCGAAGGCGGCAAGCCGACCAGGCTCAGCAGGTAATTCAGCACACCCAGTTGCGGATGAAACATCATCGTCCACACCAGCGAGATCGCCACCGGCGTCGCCATCATCGGCAGCACGAAGATCGTCCGGGCAATGCCGCGGCCACGAAATTTCGCCGCAAAGCAGACTGCCGCCCATACGCCGAGGATGACCGGCGCCACCACCGAGGCGGCGGTGAATACCAGTGTACGCACAATCGCCCATTGGAATCTGTCGTCCGTCAGCATCTTCATATAGTTCGCCAGGCCGACAAACGGCGTCGCACCGGATACCTTCCAGTCATGCACCGACATGAACAGGGTAAATATCCAGGGGAAGACAATAACCGCGGCCACGACCACCGCAGCCGGCAGGGCGAACAGCCAATATCGGCGAGCATAGTTGCGGCCGGTGTGCGGTCGGGCTGAAGCCGCAGTTGCGGCTGTGACAACAGAGCTACTCATGGGTGTGGACGTCTCGCGTTGGCGGGCTTGTGAGCGGCCCTTGTGCCTCTGCATAGCCTAGGCAAGTCTATCGCACCACTGCCGAGGTTGATGCACCATGCCCGAAACGGAAATCACCGCCTGGCTCGCCGGCCAGCAAGAAGCGATGATCGCCCTGCTGCGCGAAATGGTCGACATCGACAGCGGCAGCTACAACAAGGCCGGCATCGACGCTGTCGGCTCCGTGGTCAGGCGTTTCCTGCAAAGCCACGGCCTTACTGTCGAGGTCATTGCGCAAAGCCGCCACGGCGACTGCCTGCGCGCCAGCATTCCCGGCGAGGCCTCCGGCAACGCCGGCGGCAACATCATGCTCATGGGCCATCGCGACACTGTCTTCCCGGACGGTGAAGCCGCTCGGCGCCCCTTCACCATCCGCAACGGCATCGCCTCCGGCCCCGGTGTCGCCGACATGAAGGCCGGACTGACCATGAACTGCTTCATCCTGGCCGCGTTCGCCCGCTTCGGCGGCGCCCCTGCCCCGCTCGTTGGCCTGTTCACCGGTGACGAGGAAATCGGCTCTCCGGAAGGTCGCGCCGTGATCGAAGCAGAAGCTCGCCATGCCCGCGTGGTGTTCAACAGTGAACCCGGCCGCGTCTCCGGCAATGTCGTGACCGGCCGCAAGGGCGGCGTGTTCATGGCGATGCGCATCACTGGCAAGGCGGCCCACTCCGGCGGCAATTTCGCGGAGGGCATCAGTGCCATCGAGGAACTTGCCCGCAAGATCCAGGCGATCCATGCGCTGACCGACCTCGATCGCGGCATCACCCTCAATGTCGGCCTGATCGGCGGTGGTCAGAGCGTGAATACGGTGGCGCCCTGGGCCGAGGGCCAGGTCGACCTGCGCTACGTCGAACCGGCCGACAAGGACGACATCATGGCCCGCATCGCAGCGATCATCGGCCGCAGTTCGGTTGCCGGCACCCGCGCCGAACTGACTGTCAAAGGCGAATTCCTACCCCTGACGCAGACCCCGGCCGCAAAGCGGCTGTTCGAGCTGTATGTCGACGCCGCCGCGGCAACCGGTTTCAAGACTGCCGGTGAGTTCACTGGCGGCTGCGCCGATTCGGGATTCACCGCGGCGATGGGCGCACCCACCATCTGCGCCGTTGGCCCGGTGGGCGGCAGAGCTCACACACCGGAAGAGTTTCTGCGCATCGACAGCCTGGTGCCTCGTGCCCAGGCCTGCGCGCGGGCAATCATGCGACTGGACGGCGCCGGCCTGTAGTGCCGGGGCGGGGATCGGCCAGACAGCATCACCGTAGCGGCGGATCACGCTGCTGAATTCGATCTATCGACGCCAGCCACCGCCTCGCCAGCCGCCATCATGCCATCCTCCGCCGTGCCATCCTCCGCCGCCTCCGACATACACACCGCCGTAGTATGGCGCCGGATAGCCGTAGCCGTAGCCGTAGCCGTAGCTATAGGCCGGATAAGCGGGGTATGCTGGGTAGGCGACGCAGCCTCCCAACACCGCCGCCACCCCGAGGGCAGCCAGCGGCAGCATCAAACGCAGGCGAGACCGGTGAGCCATCGGATGATCCTCTCTTCCCAGTAATCCGGCATATGGCAACCCATCACGGCGGACCCATGGCAGAGTTTCGGCAAAGCCGTGTCAATCGCCTTGCCATTGTAAAGCTTGGTTACAACCTGGCGCAGAAGGAACTTTGTTCTGCCACCGTCCGGTGCAACAAGCTGCCTGCCACAAGCAGCACGAGGCCGAACCATGCGCAGGACCACCCGGCTTTTCCATCTGTCGGCGAACGTCGCGCTCATTGCCCTGCTGGGCGACTCAATCATGCCGCTTGCTGCAGTCGCGCAGCCCGCACCACCGCCGCTGCCGCCGGCCCAAGGGGATTTGGGCCAAGGACAACCGGGCCAGGGACAACCTGGTCAGGGACAACCTGGTCAGGGACAACCTGGGCAGAACCAGGCGGACCCACCGGCCCGCGTCGGGCGTATTGCCGGTATTACCGGGGCGGTGTCGTTCCACAATCAGGGTGATACGCAATGGAGCCCAGCCAGCGTCAACTATCCGGTCAGCACCGGCAACGCGTTCTGGACCGAACCTTCAGCTGCAGCGCAACTGGAGGTTTCCGACAGTCGCATCGCGCTGGCCGGCGGCAGCGAGTTTGACATCTATACGCTCGACGCGAGCGGCCTGCAGGGCGTCGCCGTGCAGGGCGAGACCTACTATCATCTGCGCGACCTGGCGCCGAACGAGCAATGGTCGGTGCAGACGCCGCGGGGGTTGGTCCGCCTGAGCGGCCGGGGTCGCTATGACATCGTCGTCGGCGCCACCGATCAGCCCACTTTAGTCACCGTCGTCGACGGATCGGCCCAGATCGAGGGGCCCGGCGTGGCGCAGCAGGTGACGGCCGGGCAGACCGCAACCATCACCGGCACCGACACCTTCCAAAGCGCCATCGGCCCGGAACAGCGCGATGCCTTCCTGACCGAGCGGCTGAACGCCGAACGTCCGGCGCCCGCGCCCGCCGGCGTGCCGGCCCAGGTTGCCGTGATGCCCGGCGGCAGCGATCTTTACCGCCAAGGGACCTGGAGCCCGGCTCCGGAGTATGGCCAGGTCTGGTATCCGCCAGTGCAGCAGGGATGGGTGCCATATCGCGAGGGCCATTGGGCCTACGTAGCACCCTGGGGCTGGACCTGGATTGATGACGCATCCTGGGGCTTCGCGCCATTCCACTATGGCCGATGGGTGCAGATCGGCGGGCGCTGGGCCTGGACCCCGGGAGCCGTCGCGGTGGCTGAACCGCCGGTCTATGCGCCCGCACTTGTGGCCTTCATCGGCATCGGCGCCGGTGCCGCGGTCGGGGCCGCCCTGGCCTCAGGGTCGATCGGCTGGGTCCCGCTGGGCCCGCGCGAGCAATACCATCCGTGGTACCATGCTTCGAACAATTACATCCGGCGGGTCAACGTCAACCACGTTACCAACGTGACGAACATCAACCGGAGCGTCACCAACAACGTCACCATTAATAATTTCGTCAATCGCGACGCGGCCACATCCGCGCCGGCAGCGGCGATGATGGCTTCCCGTCCGGTGCAGGCGATCGGCAACCGGATTTCCGCGCAGCAACTTGTCCAGGCGCGGCCAATCGTCGGCCAGCAGCCGCTGCGCCCCAGCGCCAGCACGGTCGGGGTGACGCCGGTGGTCGCGCGGCAACTGCACCTGCCGCCGGCAGCGCAGCCACGGCCAGCGCCGGGACCGGTCGTGCGGGCACCGGTGCGCGGTGCCGCCGGCAGCGGATTTGCACGTCCGGCATTGGCACCGGCGGGAGCCGGTCAGGCGGGACCGATCAACGCCACAGCGCAGCCCGGACCAATCAACGCCGCGGCGCAGCCAGGACCTCGTGGTGCGCTGAACGCTGAACCCAACAGGCCGGGTGGAACCGTCCCCTACAGACAGTCGGAGCCGGGCTCTGCCTCGCAGAACCGCCAGGGTTTTGCCGGTCCGGGGCCTGCCCCGACACCAGGCGCGCCGCCGAACACCGGCCATTTGAACCGGCCGGGCTCTGCAACACCGGGTGCTGCGCAGCCAAACCGCCAGGGATTTGCCGGTCCGGGGTCTGCCCCGACACCAGGGACACCGCCGGGCATCGGTCAGCCCAATCGGCCAAACTTGGCAGCACCGAGTGCTGTGCAGCCGAACCGCCAGGGCTTGGCCGGTCCAGGGTCTGCCCCGACATCAGGGACGCCGCCCGGCATAGGCCAGCCAAACCGCCAGGGGTTCGTGGCGCCGTCAGCTCCGGCCGCGCCAATCAACGTGGGTCAGCCGAACCATCCCAATTTCGCCTCACCTGCCGCGCCACGCCCCGCGGCCGCGCCCCCACCCGTGGCGCATCCAACGCCGCCAATCGCAGCCACGACGCCCCAGGCCCCGCCGCACCTCGCCGCCCCACAATTTACCCCGCATGCCGCCCCACCGCCGGCACCGCGTCCGGAGCCGCGTCCGGAGCCGCACTTTACAGCACCACCCGCCCAAGCACCCCATTTCGATGCCCGGCCGGCGGGACCGCCATCGCGGCCCGAACCCGTCGCCCACGCTGCACCGCCGCCACAGGCTCACGCCGCCCCACCGGGGCCACCGCCAGGCCACGAAAGAAAACCAGGCGAACGCTAGAACGCTTGCAAGGTCATGCTGCTCGGTCGGCGGTCAGTCGATCACGATCCGTGGTCCGCTGCGCGTGGCAGCCGCCGAACCTGAAACCTTCTCCCACACCCGCGCCGCCAACGAGCCATAGGCCTTGGCCGCGTCACTCTCAGGCGCCGATGCCGCGATCGGCGTCCCGGCGTCCGCAGCCATCCGAATGTCCAGCAACAGGGGGATCTCGCCAAGGAACTCGGTGCCCAGATGCGCTGCTTCCGCCTTGGCGCCGCCATGACCGAAGATATCGGCGCGATGGCCGCAGTTCGGACAGCAGTAGAAGCTCATGTTCTCGACCAGGCCCAGCACCGGCACATTGGTCTTTTCGAACATCCGCACCCCCCGGCGCGCGTCGATCAATGCGATGTCCTGGGGCGTGGACACGATCACCGCGCCGGTCAGTGCCACACGCTGCGCCATCGTCAGCTGCGCGTCCCCGGTGCCCGGCGGCATGTCCACCACCAGCACGTCCAGCGCGCCCCACTCGACCTGCCCCATCATCTGCTCCAGCGCGCCCATCACCATCGGGCCGCGCCAGATCATCGCCGTTTCTTCATCCACCAGGAACCCGATCGACATGCACGATACGCCCCACGCCTGCAGCGGGATCATCTTGTCGCCGCGGACCTCCGGCTTGCGGCTCAGCCCGATCATGCGCGGCAGGCTGGGTCCATAGATGTCGGCATCCAGCAGCCCGACCTTGCGCCCCTGCCGCGCCAGCGACACGGCAAGGTTGACCGCAACGGTCGACTTGCCGACGCCGCCCTTGCCGGAAGCCACCGCCACGATGGCCTTCACGTCCGGCAGCAGCAGCGCCTGCTTGCCGCCGGGCGCAGCCGCACCCGGCGCCGCATGGCTATGCCCGCGGCCAGGTTGCGGCGGTGGCGCCGAGCCCGCCGCTTTTTGCCCACCCGGCTTGTGCCCGTCGGGCTTGTGAGCCGTCAGGATCGCGGTTGCATTGGTCACCCCGGGCTGGCGCATCAGCATCGCCTCGGCCTCCCGGCGAACCGGTTCCATCGCGGCGGCATGGGCACGGTCGGTCAACAGCGTGGCCTGCACCAACCCGCCACGGACCTCGATCCCCTCCACCAGGCCGGCTGCGACAATGTCCCGCCCCGAAGCCGGGTCCTTGATCGCACGCAGCGCGGCACGCAGTGTGTCGGGGGAGATGTCGGCCATGATATTGAACCCTATCTTGCAAAGCTGAGACGGCAGGCGGATAAGCACCGCCTCGTGGGCGCCTGTGAACATCGATATGGCGCATCGCAGCGTTTCCGCCAACGCCTCGCCCGAACAGGCGCACAATCCCAGGCGAAGCAACTGGGCGAATCGACAGGAGCCACCTTCGGATGTCTTGGAACAACGGCGGCCCCGGGCCATGGGGCAATCCGTCCGGCTCAGGCGGAGACGGCGACAAGAATAAGAAGCCTACCCAGGGCCCCTGGGGCAGTGGCAACAAAGGCGCCAATGGCGGCGGCGAACGCCCCGAACCCGGGCCGCGGCGTCCAGGCGGCGGTGGTCCGTTTGGCGGCGGTGGCGGCCCGTTCGGCGGTGGCGGCGGTCCGTTCGGCAGCGGCGGCCCACCTGACTTCGATCGCCTGATCGCCCAGGCCCAGGCCTTCATTCGCAATCTGCTGGGCGGCGGCGGATCCGGCGGCGGTCGCGCCAGCCGGCCAGGCGGCACGTTCGGCAATGGTCGCGGACTGATATTGCTGGCTGCCGGCGTCGTCGCGCTTTGGATGTTCAGCGGCTTCTATCGCGTGCAACCGGATGAGCAAGGGGTGGTGCTGCGGTTCGGGGCGTATTCATATTGGACGCCACCCGGCCTGCACTGGCACCTCCCGTGGCCGGTTGAGGCCGTGCAGCTTCCCACCGTCACCCGCATCAACCGCACCGAGATCGGCTTCCGCTCCGGCGGCGGCAACGTTGAATCCGCGCGTGATGGCGGCGGCCGCGACGTGCTGGCCGAAAGCCTCATGCTGACCGGCGATGAAAACATCATCGACATCGACGTGGCGGTGTTCTGGCGCATCAACAACGCCCCCGACTTCCTGTTCAACACCGCCAATCCGGAAACGCTGGTGCGCGGTGTCGCCGAAAGCTCCATGCGCGAGGTGATCGGCCGCACCCCGATCCAGCCCGCCCTCGGCCCGCTGCGCGGCCAGATCGAAGCCGACGTGCTGAAGCAGACCCAGGAAATCCTTGATCGCTACAAGGCCGGCGTAGAGGTCACCCAGGTGCAGTTGCAGAAAGTCGACCCGCCCGCCGCGGTGATCGAAAGCTTCCGCGACGTGCAGCGCGCCAACACCGACGCGGAACGCATGCGCAACGAGGCTGAATCCTACCGCAACGACATCGTGCCGCGGGCGCGCGGCGACTCGGCCCGCATCGTCGCCGAGGGCCAGGGCGCCAAGGCCGCCTCGGTTGCCCAGGCCAACGGCCAGGCACAGCGCTTCGACAGTGTGCTGAAAGCCTATCAGGCTGCCAAGGACGTGACCCTGCGCCGGATGTACCTCGACACCATGCAGGACGTGCTGGCGCATTCCCAGCCGCTGATCGTCGATGACAAGCTGAAGGGCCTGGTGCCGTTCCTGCCGCTTAACGTGCCGCCGCCGACCAGCGTGGCACCCGCCGCACCACCCTCATCCGCCTCGGTGGGAGCCAACCGATGAACCGCACCACCATCGCCGGCCTCGCGCTTCTGATCGTGCTGGGGGTCGTGGCCAGCGCCAGCCTGTTCACCGTCACGCAAACTGAGCAGGTGCTGGTGCTGCAGTTCGGCCAGGTCGTGCGCCCGATCGAGCAACCCGGGCTGCACGCCAAGCTGCCGCTGGTGCAGAACGTCATCACCTTCGACAAGCGCCTGCTGGCGGTCGAACTGCCGAACGAAGAGGTCATCCTGGGTGATCAGCGCCGGCTGATCATCGACACCTTCACCGTGTTCCGCATCACCAACCCCTTGCGGTTCTACCAGGCGATCGGCCCAATCCCGGATAATATCCGCGGCCGGCTGAACTCGGTCGTCACCGGCAGCCTGCGGCGCGTTCTGGGCAACAACAAACTGCTCGACGTGCTGTCAGCCGACCGCGAGCGCATCATGTCGACGATCCGCGGGCAGGTGAACACCGAGATGGAGAATTTCGGCGTCACCATCGTCGACGTCCGCATCCGGCGCGCCGACCTGCCGCGCGAGAACACCGACGCGATCCTGTCGCGCATGCAGTCCGAACGTCAGCGGGTCGCCGCCCAGGCCCGCGCCGAGGGCGCCGAAGCATCGCAGAAAATCAAGGCCGATGCCGAACGCGAACGCACCGTGCTGGTCGCCGACGCAAAGGCCACCGCCGACAACCTGCGCGGCGAGGGCGAGGCGGAGGCGACCACCATCTATGCCAAGGCGTTTGGCCAGGACACGTCATTTTTCTCGATCTGGCGCACGCTGCAAGGCTACCGCGATATCTTCGATACCGGTGCCGCGCGTTTGGTCGTCTCACCGGATAACGACTACCTTAAGTATCTTCAGGCGCCTCCACCCCCACCGCCGCAATAAGCGGTCCATCACGATAGATTAGTGCCGCAGAACCCAGGTGCCTTTCGCCGGATAAGTTGCTAGCCTTGGGTTTCGAACCATATGTGGCTCGTCCTGCCAGGAAAATTAATCATGCGCCTGTTACGTTCTTCCGTCGCCCGCGCTGCGTTGCTGGGCTTGTCCTTTGCGCTGGTGACGCCTGCTGTTCCGCTGGTTCAGCCGGCCGCCGCTCGTTCAGCGCCCGACAGTTTCGCCGACCTGGCGGCCAAGCTGCTGCCCGCGGTGGTGAACGTGTCCTCGACTCAGACGATCACTGCCAAAGCCGGCCGTCCGGATGCCGGCCCGGATATGCCGGTCTTCCCGCCGGGCTCACCGTTTGAGCAGTTCTTCAAGGACTTCCTCAACCGCAACCGGCCCGGCCAGGGCGGTGGTGATGCCCCGCCGGCCGCACGTCGGGCGCAAAGCCTCGGGTCCGGCTTCATCGTCGATCCGGCCGGCTACGTGGTCACCAACAACCACGTCATCGAGGGCGCCGATGAGGTTTCCGTCACCCTGCAGGACAACACGACCCTGAAGGCCACTGTCGTCGGGCGTGACGAAAGCGGCGATATCGCTCTGCTGAAAGTGAAAACCGACAAACCCCTGCCGACGGTCGACTTCGGTGATTCGGGGGGGATGCGTGTCGGCGACTGGGTCCTGGCGATCGGCAACCCCTTTGGCTTGGGCGGCACCGTCACCGCCGGCATCGTCTCGGCCCGCGGCCGCGACATCCATCAGGGCCAATACGACGACTTCATCCAGACCGACGCGGCCATCAACCGCGGCAACTCCGGCGGGCCCCTGTTCAACATGGATGGGCAGGTTATCGGCATCAACACCGCGATTTTCTCGCCGTCCGGCGGCTCGATCGGCATCGGCTTTTCGATCCCGTCCAACATGGCCAAGAATATCGTTTCCCAGTTGAAGGCCTACGGACATCCAAGGCGCGGCTGGTTGGGCGTGAAGATCCAGCAGGTGACGCCGGAAATCGCCGAAAGCCTCGGCCTGAAGGATGCCAATGGTGCGATGGTGGCTGGTGTGACCGACGGCGGCCCGGCGGAAAAAGCCAAGATCCACGGCGGCGACATCATCCTGAAATTTGCCGGTCAGGACGTGAAGGAGATGCACAACCTGCCACGTATCGTTGCGGATGCGGAAGTGGGCAAGGAAGTGCCGGTCGTGCTGTGGCGCGACGGCAAGGAGGTCACGGTGCAGACCGTGCTCGCCGAACGGCCGGCCGACACGGAACTGGCCTCGACCGACGCGCCGAAGCCGATCGACACCACCAAGCCAACCGACATCAACGGGCTTGGGCTGAAAGTCGCACCGGTCAGCCAGGAGCTGAAGGACAAATTCCAGCTCGGTGCCGATCAGAAGGGCGTCGTCATCACCGACGTGTCGCCCAACACCGCGGCGGCGGATCGTGGCCTGAAACCCGGCGATGTGATCATGGAAGTGCAGCAGACCAAGGTGCTGGCGGCGGCCGACATCCAGAAGCAGGTCGATGCCGCCCGCAAGGCCGACCGCAAGAACGTGCTGATGCTGATCCAGCGTGAGGGCGGCGTTCAATACGTGCCGCTGTCCATCAGCAAAATGCCGGACGGCAAGGACAAGCAGCCGGGTTAAGCCCCGGCTACTCCGGCTGATGACAGCAGACTCCCAGCTTGTTGCCATCCAGGTCGCGGAAATAGGCGCCGTAGTAATCTGAGTGGTAATGCGGGCGCAGGCCGGGCGCCCCCTCGCAGCGCCCGCCGGCAGCCAAAGCGGCGGCGTGGCATCGATCGACCGCCGCGCGGGACGTCGCCAGCAGCGCGATCATCTGGCCATTGCCCGGCGTGGCCGGCTGTCCGTCATAGGCTTCGCCGATGAGGAACAACGGCCGATCCAGGCCCGGCTGCTTCCACCCGGCCCATGGCACCTCCGGTTGGGCAAACTTCAACTCCAACCCCAGCGTGTCCAAGACCTTCGTGTAGAAAGCAAAGGCGCGCGCGAAGTCGGTGATTCCCACGAAGACATGCGATAACATTGGGCTCTCCCGGGACAGGTGACGCAAATGAGTTGGTCGGCCAGACAATACAGCAGCTTTGAAACCGAACGCACCCGACCGGTCCGCGACCTGGTCGCCGCGATCGAAGCCAGCGATGTGAAGTGCGCAATTGACCTCGGCTGCGGCCCCGGCAACTCCACCGAGGTGCTGGCCGCACGCTTCTCCGGCGCCGCCATCAGTGGGCTTGACAGTTCCCCCGACATGATCGCCGCGGCCCGCAAGCGCCTGCCCAACCTGACGTTCGACCTGGCCAGCATTCCGGAGTGGACTGATCCGGGCCCTTACGACGTGATCCTGGCCAATGCCGTGCTGCAATGGGTACCGGACCATGCGGCCCTGTTCCCCGCGCTGATGGCCAAGCTGGCCGATGGCGGCAATTTGGCAGTGCAAATGCCGGACAATCTGGAGGAACCCGCCCACCGCCTGATGCGTCAGGTCGCCGCCGAGGGCCCATGGGCTGCTAAGCTGGCCGGGTCCGCCGCCGCCCGCGCGCCGCGCCTTGCCGCTGCCTGGTACTACGCGATGCTGCGCCCCCATGCGAGCCGCGTCGATGTCTGGACCACGACCTATCATCACGTGCTGGCCGGCGGCACCGATGCGGTCGTCGAGTGGTTCAAGGGCAGCGGCCTGCGCCCGTTCCTGTCGCCGCTCGACCCCGCCGAGGCCGAGGCCTATCTGGCAGTCTACCGAACCGCCTTGGCAGATGCCTACCCGCCGCTGGCGGACGGCTCCGTCCTGCTGCCATTCCCGCGCCTGTTCATTGTCGCCACGCGATAGAGCGCTTCAGGCCGACGGTCACGGCAAGGCACGGCGATTCGAAAGACCAGGGCATAGCCGATCGCCCAGGTCCTTCAAACCCGTCACCCTGAAACAGCGGGCGCGGCAAGCTACGCCGCCACCCCTTCCACAGGCGGCAGCGGCGTCCGTCCACGGATCATGTCCGACGCCTTTTCCGCGATCATCATCGTTGAACTGTAAGTATTCGCCGACGGCATGTTCGGCATGACAGATGCATCGACCACCCGTATCCCCTCCAGTCCATGCACCCGTAGCTCATCGTCCACCACAGACGTCTTGTCGGTCACCGGTCCCATACGCGCGGTCCCGATCAAATGATACGCCGTCGATCCGTATTGCCGAGCGTATGCGAGCCATTCGTCGTCGGCTTGCACGTCGGGTCCGGGCAATGAGTCGGATTGAAAATAGTTAGCCAGCGCCTTCGTGTGCAGCAGCCGCCGCGCCCAGTGCATGCCCTTGACCAGCACCTGTTGATCCATTCTGTCCGTCAGGTAGTTCGGCTGGATGATCGGATCGACGAACGGATCCACGCCGCGTGCCCGGACGTACCCGATACTTTCCGGCCGATGCTGCCACACGCCACAGGTCATCCCCGGATAATCGTCCAGCAACCCGACGAATCCCTGCTTGTAGCTTGCGGGGGAAAACACGCCCTGGATATCCGGCTGTCGCATCGTGTCCTCGGTCTTCCAGAACCAGTGCACAATGGATGGCGATACTGCCAGAATACTTGGCCGACCCATTACCCAACGCGCGACCTGCCCCATCAAGCCCATCCCGCGCGACATCTCGTTCATGGAACGGATATTTCGCACCCGAGCAACGATACGCGTCGAGTAGTGGTCGCGGAAATTCTCCCCCACCGGCAGATCGGCCACCACCGGAACGCCCAGATCGTTCAGCAGCCAAGCCGGCCCAACCCCCGACATCTGCAACAGCTTCGCGGTGTTGGCCGTTCCGGATGAAACGATCACCTCCCGCCGGGCAAACACCTCATTGACCATGGAGCGGTCATGGTCGTTTACATACCGGACCCCTACTGCCCGCTTGCCTTCGAACAACACCCGTGCGGCGCGCGCATCGGTGCGCACCTCCAGCCGCCCGGTCGCCCGTGCCGGATGCAGGAACACCCGCGCCGCCGAGTGCCGGTAGCCGCGATGGATCAGCCGCTGGAAGTATCCGACCCCCATCTGGCTGTCCCCACTGTTGTAATCCACAGTCCGCGGCATCCCCAGTTCCGCCGCGCCCTGGATGAACGCCTCCATCGCCGGGTGGGTCCAGTCATTGTCGGTGACCGGCAACGACCCCGCTCGCCCGTGGATCCGCTCATCGCCCACCCCAAGCCGCCGCTCACCGCGCTTGAAATACGGCAGGATATCGACGTAGCCCCAGCCGCGATTGCCCCGCTGCGCCCAGTGGTCGAAGTCCTCCCGCTGGCCGCGGTTGTAGATCATGCCGTTGATCGAGCTTGATCCACCCAGCGTCCGTCCCTGCGTCGTTGGGATCCGCCGCCCGTCGATCCCCTCCCCCGGCTCCGTCTGGAACTGCCAGGTGTAGGTGGGATTGAACAGCATCTTGATGAAGCCGGCCGGGATATGGATGTAGGGATGCCGATCCGGCGGCCCGCACTCCAGCACGCAGACCGTGACGCCCGGATCCTCCGTCAGCCGGCTGGCCAGCACGGATCCCGCCGCGCCGCTGCCGACGATCACATAATCGAACGCATCCGCCATGGTCGCTCCCCCATTGTTCCGGCGGTTTGCTCGCCAGCCGCTTTCAGTCTAACGTGTGACATCAGACCAATCCAAGCCACAGACCAATTCAAGCCAGACCAATCCAAGCCATACCAATCCAAGCCATGGGGACCAGGAGCATGGAGTATGTCTGCGACGCACCGCACAACCGCACTTGGTTCCGGCTGGTTACCGAGGGTGAAGCCGTGGCCGAGTCATTGGAAATGCGGCACGCGGTCGAAAAGCATTACCGCCGCGAAAGGGAGCGTGCGGCCGATGCCTTCCACCCCACGACATCGGTGTTCATCGAGCAGGACATCAACAAGGAAGCCCATATCCGCAAGGCGATGCCGCAGTTCATGACGTTACGCGACCAAGACGGCAAGGCGTTGGTGACGGCGATGCTGCCGCCCGATGGCAAGCAAGGCAGCGGCTGCATCATCGTCGGGCCCAACAATGCCGATCCTTATCCCGATCATGGTGACGCTATCGCTGCGCTGGCGCAGCATTTCGCGATCACCCTCGACCGCGGAAGCTGTTATCCTTATCGTCGCTAGTGATTGCAGGAGGTTCATCGGTCATGGCCATCACGTTGGAACAATTTGCCGCCGACTGTCGGGGCGCCCTGAAAGCCCAGCCAGGCACCCCCGGCCGGGAAAAGGTGCGCGATCTGGTGGAGCAGGCGCTGGCGGACCAGGCGTTCGTTGCCACTTATATTCCCCCCGGCATACCTGAACGGCATCTGCTGTATGAAGACGCCGAGCTTGGCTTTGCCATCCTGGCGCACGGCTATGTCGGTCCCAAGGGCAGCAAGCCCCATGATCACGGCCCGTCCTGGGCGATCTACGGCCAAGCCGCCGGAGAGACGATCATGACGGCCTGGGACTGCGTCGCCCGGCCCACCGACGGCATGCCCGGCAAGGCCGCATTCAACCACGACTACGTCATGAAACCCGGTGACGCTTATCTGTATGATGTCGGCGTGCTGCACTCGCCGGAGCGGAAGGGCGACACCCGCTTGCTCCGCATCGAGGGTCTCAACATGGCGAAGGTGAAGCGATTCCCGTATGAGCCCGCCAGCTCTAGCCAGGCTGCCGCGGAATAATCTGCCGTTCCTCGATCACGTAGGTCTTGATCCGGCCGATAAACAGCGCGCCGTCGTCCGTCAGAGCCTTCATTTCTGGCGTGGCGCCGGCGCGTTGCATTGCATCCATATCGTCGTACCAAAGCTCCGCTATCCCATCGACGTCGACATCCGTCTCCGGGATATCCGGCCGCGTCCGCGTCCCGACAATATGAGACTGCACGTAGCGCCGGACGCCGGGAACCGCATGCGCCAGCGGCCCGTGAACATCGAACCAGTGACGCACGAATTCGTCGTGGGTGATGCCTTCCTTGCGCGTGAGCAAGCCGAGGACCTTGATCATTGCGTTCACTCCTTCACAGAACAACGACATGGCGGGACGGATATCAGGATGCCGCCACCGCGGCGCTGCCGGCAACATCCTCCTTCGATATCAGCCCGGCAGCGACCGGTTCCCGTGCCGCCAGAGGATCCACCTTTTAATGGTGAGCCTCTGGAACCGGGACGTCAGCCAAGCCCGGCCAGCCGCATGGGGGATCCCTGGGCGTAGGCGAGGATCTGCTCGAAACACTCGCTGAAATAGCACTCGAAATTGTCCCATTCGGCCCAGCCGAGGTGCGGCGTGCATAGCACGTTGGGCATGGTGAGGTAAGGATGATCGCCATTGATGATGGGCTCATTCTCATAAACGTCGACAGCGGCATATCCCGGGCAGCCGGCACGCAGTGCAGCCAGCAGCGCACCGGGTTGAATGAGTTCAGCGCGGGATGTGTTGATCAGCAGTGCCGAAGGCTTCATGCGCGCAAGGTCTTCAGGTCCGACGATGCCGCGGGTGTCGGCACGAAGCCGAACATGCAGCGACAGCACGTCGGCACGCGCGAACAGCTCCTGCTTGCTTGCGGCGACCTCGTAGCCTGCTGCCTTCGCCCGGGCCGCCGTCGCTGCCCGGCCCCAGGCAAGCACCCGCATCCCCATCCCGGCACCGGCAGCCGCCACGATCGAGCCGATTGCCCCGAGCCCCAGAATACCGAGTGTGCTGCCGGACAACCGGTGCGACAGCGTACAGGGCCATTCGCCGCGGCGCATCCGAACGGCCTCCAGCGCAATATTGCGACGCGAGGCGACCATCAGCGCCACCGTCAGTTCGGCCGGCGCGGTCGGCGAATTGCTGGCGCCGGTGGACACCTTCACGCCGTGGTCGCGGCACGCCTCATAATCGATCGTCGTCGCCGCGCGCCCGACCAGGGCAATCAGTTTCAGCCCCGGCAGCCGCTCGATCAATGCTCTGGAAAAGCTAACCCGTTCGCGGATTGCAACAATAACCTCGGCCGGTCGCAGCCGCTCCACCAGTTGCTCGAAATTCGCCGCCGGCTCGCGGTAACGGACCACGTCATGGCCGTCCAGCATCGAGAAACAGGATAACCGATGCACCATGTCCTGGTAATCATCCGGAATGACGATTTTCATCACAACCCGCCTATCGGTTCTTGATCGCATCAATTTTGTGCGTTCAACGTGGTGCCCACCATCACGCCTGTCAAACCGGCCTTTTCATCCCGGGCGGTTCCGTTAGCATGACCCGCAGATGACGGACAAAATCGATAGCACACACCAGGCCCATGCAAGCCTGCGGTCGGGCGATATTGGCTGGCAGCGTACCCTGTGGGCAATGGTCGGCATCCAGTTCGTGATGACCGCGGCGATCAACTTCCTCAGCCCGATCATTCCGCTGATGCTGCCCCAGCTCGGTGTCGAAACCGTCCGCGGCGTCGACATCTGGTCCGGCATCATCACCGGATCGACCTCGTTCGTCGCAGCGTTCGCCTCACCGGTATGGGGCCGCGTCGCCGACAAGCACGGCCGCAAGCTGTCCCTGCTGCGCTCCAGCTTGGCCATTGCCCTGTTCACCGCGGTCATGGGCACTGCCACCAACGTCTGGTGGTTCTTCGGCGCCCGGGCGGTGATGGGATTGTTTGCCGGGTTTTCCTCGGCCGCAATCGCCCTGGTCGCGAGCCAGGTGCCGGAGCGGCGGCTGGGCTACGCACTGGGCTGGCTCGCATCCGGCCAATTGGTGGGATCACTGATCGGACCGGTCATTGGCGGTGTCCTGGCGGATCTCACAGGCAGCTATCGCGCGCCGTTCTTCTGGTGCGCCGGCATCACCTGCGCCGGCCTGGTCCTGGTATGGGCCATGGTGACGGAGAATTTCACGCCGCCGGAAATCTCCGGAAAAAGCCGATCGATGCTGTCCGGGCTACGCCTGCTGACCGGATCGACCGGGCTCCTTGCATTGTTCCTGGTGTTGCTGATGGCACAGCTCAGCACCCGCACGATCGCACCGGTTGTAACCATCTTCGTCCAGCACCTGGTCGGCTCGTCGCCGCAGATCGCAACCTTATCCGGCATTGCCTTTTCCATTACCGGCCTTGCCGACCTGGTGTCCTCCCCGTTCCTGGGCAAACGAAGCGACGTCATCGGCTACCGGCGTGTGCTGCTGATCTGCCTGGCCGGCGCGACGGTGACGAGCGTGCCGCAGATTTTTGTCGACAACTACTGGCTGTTCGTTGCGGAACGATTTTGTGTCGGCCTGTTCATTGGCGGCATCCTTCCGACTGCCAATGCGTTGATCGGCCGCAGCGTCCCCCGCGAAAGTCGCGGCACGATTTACGGAATGACCGCCTCGGCAACCTTCCTCGGTAATTCCCTCGGCCCGCTGATGGGCGGCGGCGTCGCCGCGGGCTTTGGCATCCGGTGGGTGTTCGTGGTCACCGCCGCCTTGCTCGCCGCCAACTTGGCCTGGGTGTGGTTCACCGTGCCGGAACTGAAGCAGGACCCTGTCTGACACGTCGCAGCCTGATGCCGGACTCAGACATCCAGCGACCGAAAGCGCGGCGTGGATCGGCAGTCCGCTCGTAAACTGTCCGTGCAAGCCAGTCCAAGCCCGGACAACTGCGTTCTTGACTCAAACGCCAGTTTCGTTCTATATATGTTCACATCCTTGGCCGTTATAGAGCATCAATTTGCGAGATCAGCGAAACGCCCGCCGCCGCCCGCAGATCCCACCGGACGATCCGTTCCTGGAGGCGCTGTTCAGTGCGATCTGCAAAAACCTGTTTGTCCTGCCCGGGGAAACCTTTGTTGATGAAGCGCGCCGCTGGACCGAAGCCCTGAACTTCACGGCCGCGTTGCGCCCTCGCAGCCAGCAGGAATGGTTGCAAGCCGCCGACGTCACCATCGAACAGTTTTCTGCCATCCACAGCCTGGTCCTGCGCAAGCGGCGCGACATATCCACCAGGCAGCGCGCCAAGCATGAACAGGCCTTCCTCGAACACGCCAAGGCCATGCAGGATGCGCGGCTGCGCTACGACCTGCTCCGCCAGTCGCGCACCCCCTGATCCGCGCCGCCTGCGGATTTTACACCGCTTCGCGTTGATCTAAAGTTCCCCCAACCATCAGGGGAACGCTTTCATGACACAAACCGAGCCGGTGACCGGCGCCGAATTCCTGGCGCGCAGCCTGGCCGCCAACGGCACCAGCCACGTCTTCTTCATTGACGCCGTGCTCCGCCGGACCCTGATCGAACTCGGCACCCTTGGCGTCCAGCGCGTGCTTGGCCACAGCGAGAAAGCCGTCGCCTATATGGCTGATGGTTACGCCCGCATCGCCGGCCGGCCGGGCGTTTGCTTTGCCCAGTCCGTCGGTGCCTTCAACCTCGCCGCCGGCCTGCAGGACGCCTATCTGGGCCGCGTCCCGGTGATCGCCATGACCGGTCACAAGCAGCCGTCCATGCAGCACCGCAACGCCTACCAGGAACTCCCACACACTCCGATGTTCACGCCGGTGACGAAGTTTTCCGCCCGCGTCGACCAGGCCGCCGACCTGCCCCGCCTGATGCGCCAAGCTTGGCGCGAAGCGATGACCGGCACCCCCCGCCCCGCCCATCTGGATCTCAATGGCCTGCAGGCGGAGGTCATTGAAAGCGGACTTGTCAATGAACCCCCTGTCGCTGACCCTGCCTTCCAGCTCAGCCTGCCCCCGCACCGCCCGATCGCCGCCGGCAGCGAAATCGACAAGGCCGCAGAACGCCTGCTGCGCGCGAAGAAGATCGTCATTGTCGCCGGCGAGGGCGCCACCGCGTCCCAAGCCGGCAAGGAAATCCTCGCGCTGGGCGAATTGCTGCAAGCCCCGATTGCAACGTCCCTTGGCGGCCGCGGCCTCGTCCCCACCAGCCATCGCCTATCCGCAGGCTGCGCCGGGAATTACGCCGCGCCGCCGACCAACCAGATCGTCCATGAAGCCGAACTGGTGCTGTTCATCGGCTGCGAGACCGGCGACCAGGTCACCCACACCTGGCGGATTCCCGCGATCGACACGCCGTGTGTGCAGATCGACCTCGACCCGACCGATATCGGCCGCTCCTACCCAAATACCTTGGGCGTCATGGGCGACCCGAAAGCCACCGTCGCCGCCCTGATCATCGCGCTCGGCCGCCCGTCCCGCGACACCGCCTTCGCCGATCATGCCGCCGGCATCATGGCCGCCTGGCGCCAGCAATGCGCAGCCGCCCTCGCCAGCGACGCCTCCCCCATCTGGCCCGACCGCCTGTGCGCCGAGATCACCAACGCCCTGCCCCATGACGGCATTCTTGTCGCCGACACCGGCTATTCCAGCATCTGGAGCAGTTCACTGATCGAACTGAACGGCGAGGGCCAGACCTACCTCCGCGCCGCAGGTTCCCTCGGCTGGTCGTTTCCCGCCGCACTTGGCGCCAAATGCGCCGCGCCGCATCGGAAAGTCATCTGCTGGTCCGGCGACGGAGCGATCTACTACCACCTGACCGAGCTGGAGACCGCCCGCCGCCGCGGCATCGCTGTCGTCCTGGTGATCAACAACAACTCCGGCTTCGGCCAGGGCTGGCCCAACATCCAGCGCCAGCAGGGCAACAAGCCCGGCGACGTGGCGGAACTCGTGCGCTTCGGACCCACCAACTTCGCCGACGTTGCAAAAGTCTTCGGCCTGCGCGGCATTCGCGTCGAAGATCCCGCGCAGCTCGCTCCCGCGCTGCGTGACGCGCTGGCCTCGGACGAAACCGTTGTCGTCGACGTCGCCACCAACATCGACTGCCGCGCCCCGGAACCCTGGCTGCCTCAGGCTACCCAATGACGCTGATCTTCCACGAAAGGATCGGCCTCGAAGGCCGCCGGATCAGCCCGTTCTCCTGGCGCATCCGCTACGCCCTGGCACACAAGGGGCTCGACCCGCAGGTCATCGAAACCCGCTTTACCGATGTCCCGCGAATCAGAGCCATAAGCCAGCAGGACCTCACCCCGGTTTTGGAGGACGATGGCAAAACCGTCTTCGACACCTGGCGGATCGCCTGTCACCTGGAGGACCACTACCCCGACCATCCGTCGCTGTTCGGCGGCCCGATCGGTCGCGGCACCGCCCGGGTGGTCAACATCTGGTCAGACACCGTGCTTGGCCGTGCGATGCGCCCGCAAATCTACGCGGACTTCATCTGGACCCTCGACCCCGCCGACCGGGCTTTCTTTCGCCGCTCACGCGAAGTCCAGATCGGTATGACACTGGAACAATACAGCGCCACCCGCGATGCTGCCCTGCCCGCGCTGGTGGAGACTTGCCTGCTGCTTGACCGCACCCTGACCGACCAACCGTTCCTGGCGGGCGACGCCCCGGCCTACGTGGATTACGTGGTGTTCTCCGTCTTCCAGTGGGCTCGCGTCGCCAGCCCACGCGACGTGCTGGACCACACCAACAAACTGGACGCGATCCGCAGCTGGCGCACCACGATGACCGGCCTCTTTGACAACCTTGCCGATCGCTTTCCGCTTTATCCCGAACACCGCAGCGGCCCGGACGGTCGCGAAACGCAGCAGGAGTAAGCCATGACAGACGTCGCGGTCGTCGGTGCCGGCCTCATGGGCCATGCACTGGCCCTGGTCTTCGCACTCGGCGGCCATCAAGTCCGCCTGACTGACAACAACCCCGAAACCCTGGAGCGCGCCCCTGCCCTGATGGCGACCGCGCTCGCCACCCTGTCCGCCGCCGGCGAGGCTGACGGCACCTGGAACCGCCAGCGCCTGACCAAGGCCGTTCGCTGCGTCCCCTCGCTGGCCGAAACCGTCCAGGGCGCCACGTTGGTGGTCGAGGCGGTGGTCGAGCGTCCCGACGTCAAGCGCGCCCTCTACGCGCAGTTGGAAACCATGATGGAGCCCGACGCCATCCTGGCCAGCAACACCTCCAACCTCGACATCTTCCCGCTGGTGCCGGAGGCGCTGAAACCGCGCACCATTATCGCCCACTGGTACACCCCGCCTTACCTGTGCGACCTGGTGGATCTGTGCCCCGGCCCCGGCACGAAACCTGGCGTCGTCGAGACCGTGCGCGACATTGTCGCCGCCATGGGCAAGGCCCCGGTCGTCTTCAAGCAGATGGTCCAGGGCTACGTCGCCAATCGCCTGCAGGCGGCCATGCAACTGGAGGTCTACCGCCTGCTCGACGAGGGCCTGGTCACCCCCAAGGACATCGACGATTCGGTGCTGCACGGATTGGCGCTGCGTATCCCCATCCTCGGCATTATGGCCAAGGCCGACTTCACCGGGTTGCTGCTGATGCAACAAGGCATGAAGAACCGCAGCTACACGCCGCCCGTCCCGCGCGAGCGCAGCGAGACGCTTGATGCGATGATAGAGGATGGTCGCACCGGCGTAATGGCCGGCAAGGGTTACTTCGACTGGGGCGGCCGCAGTCCGGAAGCCCTGTTCCAGGAACGCGATCGTAAGCTATTGGCACTGAAACAGGCATTACGGGCCATCGGCCCGATGGAGGGCAAATGATCAGCTACAATCTCGCCGGCAAGACCGCCTTGGTGACCGGCGGCGCTTCCGGGATCGGCTTCGCCACGGCGAAAATGCTCGCCGGCTTCGGTGCCACCGTCGCCGTTAATTTTCTCGCCGACGACCCACGCGGTCCGGAGGCCGTGGACAAGCTGGTCGCCGCCGGCGGCAAGGCCATCATGGCCCCCGGCAGCGTGGGTGAGGCCGGCGGCGCGGAAGCCATGGTGCTGAAGGCGGTCACCGACCTCGGCCGGCTCGACCTTCTGGTCAACAATGCCGGCACCCCCGGCACCCGCCACCGCATCGTGCCAAAGGATCTCGACCTGATCACCGAGGATCTTTGGACCACCCTGCTGGAGGTCAACCTCAAGGGCGTTTTCCGCTGCGCCAAGGCCGCCGCCCCGGCCCTGAAAGCCGCCGGCGGCGCGATCGTCAACACCGCCTCGATCGCCGGCCTGGGCCGCGCCGGCAGCAGCCTGGCCTACGGCGCCACCAAGGCCGGTGTCGTCAGCCTGACCCAGAACCTTGCCCGGGCGCTGGCGCCCGAGGTTCGCGTCAATGCCATCGCCCCCGGTGCGGTCGACAGCTCCTGGATGGTGGAATGGACCAATGAGGAGCGCCAGCAATCGATTGAGCACGCCGTGTTGAAACGTCGTTGCCAGCCCGAAGACCTTGCCGAGGTCATCGTCTTCCTGGGCTTCGGCGCCGCGATGGTCACCGGCCAGACCGCCACCGTCGACGGCGGCCTGACGCTGTAAGGCAAATTCTGTAGCGCACAAACGAAACCGGCCAGGCAACGAAACCCTGGCCGGTCAACTGACGCGATCGCGGATCAGAACGTCAGCACGAAGTCCGACGCCAGGGTTACCTGGCTGTTGTCCCGGTTGCCGTTGAACGCCTTCGCCCCGCCCAGATCGGTATCCCAGCGAACTTCCGGGCGGATCAGCAGGCCACTAATGATGTCAGGCAGACCCGCGGGCTTGTAGGTCACACCAACGGTCAGCGCGCCATAGGTTGTTGCATGCAACGGCGCCCCAATCCCGGTCAGGCCGCCAAAACCTTGCTGGGCCTGCACGAAGCTGCCGTTGTTCTGAAACGACGCCACAAAGAACTTGTTGTCGTCCCGGTAAATCTCGGCTCGTCCATTCAACTGCAACTGGTCGCTCAGTGCATAACTTGCGTACTGTGCGATACCGAAACCGTTCGCCGTCTGCGGCGCGCCGGATCCCCCGATACCATCGAAATCGTCGCGAATCCAGTTCAGTTCCGTGACGAACGTCAAGGCAGGAGTCGCCTTGTAGGTTATGACAATATCGTTCAGATAGCGATAGTAACCATTGGCGTTGAACCCTGCCGGCGACAGCGCGCGCGACGCATTCTCCGGACCGATATGGGTCAGTGCCAGGATCGTCAGGTTGCCATCCATTAACGTCAGGTTGACACCGCCTATCGCCCCGATCGCACCATTGTTGTCGCCAAGCGGCCCGAATGTCGTGTTCACGCCGGTATCGACACCAAGATACACATCCAGCATCGGGTTGACGTGGCTTGTGGTCAGCACGCCGGTATGCTTCAGCGGAATGCCAAAGTTGAAGATGTAGGAGTGCGAGTAGAACAGGTTGGTCGACGGATCGATCGTCTCATAGCCGATCGGTGTTGTATACTGGCCGGCCTTGACGTCCACGCCGCCTTCGAACAGCACCGGCAAATGGAACAGTACGTTCGCTTCGACGATATCCAGTTGGTTGCGGTCGTTTGGATTGACCCGGTTCAGTTCGCCCAGGAACTGCGTGTAGCGCGCGTCCGACCCATACATCCCCTGCAGCTTGAAGCCCCAGTCGAAACCGGGCGCTTTCGGATCAAGCGGCTTGTTCGCCGTCAACAACAACTGGTTCAAAAGAACCGTATTCGGCTTGTCGGTCAGCAACTGGCCAAAGTTGTTCTTAGGGCCCGCCGGATTTCCGGTGATGCCGCCTTCGATCTGCGCCGACAGGTGAATGCCGTTGATCCACAATCCCGGCGGCGGCGCGTCACCGAGCGGCGCGCCCTCGGTCGCGGGAGGCGCCGCCGGTGTCGGCGTTTGCGCCGATGCGCTGACGGCGGATGTCGCAACCGTCGCAGCGGCTGCAAGCCACACGCCGTGCCTGAGTCTGTTCTGAGTCATCTGCTTATTCCATCCTGATTGGTGGGGACATTGGACGTCATCCTGTCCCACCGTATAGTTGTAATCCGGTGCAGGAAGGTGTTTATCCTGCAACACAAGCAAATAAAGACACCCCGGCAAATACCAGGGCGTCTATTTGTGTTCGTTGCTAGAAGATCTGCTCGCCGTGCAGAACGATGTCGAGACCTTCCCGCTCCTCTTCCTGCGACACCCGCAGACCGAAGATCGCCTTGGTGATGAACAGCAGGACCAGCGTCCCTACACCACTCCAGACAATCGTGGCGGCGACGCCCTGACACTGCAACCACAGCTGCGCAATGCCGCCCGGGCTACCATCCGGCGACGCATCGGTGGCCGACAACGGTCCATACGATAATACACCTGTCAGCAGGGCGCCGACGATCCCGCCGATACCGTGCACCCCAAAGCAGTCCAGGCTGTCGTCATAGCCGAAGATGTGCTTCATATAGGTTGCGGTCCAAAAGCAGATGACGCCCGCCGCAAGGCCGATGATGATGGCCGAACCCGGCAACACGAAGCCCGACGCCGGCGTGATTGCCACCAGGCCGGCCACCGCACCGGAAATTGCGCCCAGCACCGACGGCTTTCCCTTGGCAATCCACTCCGCGAACATCCAGGCCAGCGCTGCCGCGGCCGTGGCGATCTGCGTGACCGCCATCGCCATCCCGGCGCGGCCGTTGGCAGCCAGCGCGGACCCCGCATTGAACCCGAACCAACCCACCCACAGCATCGACGCACCGATCACCGCGAGCGACAGGTTGTACGGTGCCATGTTGTCAGTGCCGTAGCCAACCCTCTTGCCCAGGACCAGCGCACACATCAGCCCGGCAATGCCCGCGTTGATATGCACAACGGTGCCGCCCGCGAAGTCCAGAATGCCCTTCTGGAACGCCCAGCCCGACGGCGCCCACACCCAGTGCGCAACCGGCGCGTAGATGATCAGCGACCACGTCACGATGAAGAAACACAGTGCCGAGAACTTCATTCGATCAGCGAACGCACCGGCGATCAGCGCCGGCGTAATGATCGCGAAGGTCATCTGGAACATCATGTAGACGGTTTCGGGGATCGTCGTGGCCATGTCCGGCACGTCCTTGATCCCGGACGCCAGCACGAACGCCTGTGAATCGTTGCCCTTGGAAATGTACTGGGCAATGCCGTTCAGCATGAAGCGGGAAAAATCACCCATATATTCGTTGCCGGTGGTGAACGCGATGCTGTAGCCGGCGATGCTCCAGACAAGGGTCACCAGGCAGCAGATCACGAACGACTGCATCATCGTCGCCAGCACATTCTTCTTGCGCACCATACCGGCATAGAACAGGGCCAGCCCGGGGATCGTCATGAACAGCACCAGCGCTGTGCTCGCCAGCATCCAGGCAGTGTCGCCGGAATCGATCTTCGGTGGTCCGGCAGGCGCGGCCACTGCCGCAGCCGTAGCAGCGTCGTCGGCAAGTGCAGGCAGGGCGAGCAACAAAGCGCACAGCAGCGCGCTCAGTCCCCAATAGAGACGGGGTCTCTTCATCGTCAGTTTCCCTATATTTCTTCGATTAAAGCGCTTCAGTGTCTACTTCACCGGTGCGGATCCGCATCGCACGTTCGATGTCGAGAACGAAAATCTTGCCGTCGCCGATCTTGCCGGTATGCGCAGCCTTGGAGATCGCTTCGATGACCTGGTCGGCCAGATCGTCGGACACCACGACCTCGATCTTGATCTTGGGCAGAAAGCTGACGTGATATTCCGCGCCGCGGTAAATCTCGGTCTGGCCCTTCTGTCGGCCAAAGCCCTTCACTTCCGACACGGTCAGCCCCTGCACCCCAAGCGGGGTCAGGGCTTCCCGGACGTCGTCAAGCTTGAACGGCTTGATGATGGCCATGATGAGTTTCATGTTGGCCGGTCCTCCGGACTTTCATTGGGGTTGGGGGAAGCCTGCATTTGCTTGTCCTGTCTTACCGATTTGTCGTGCCGCTGCGATGAGCAGCGGCCAGACGCGCAGAACAGTAAATCAATAATCATGCCAACATCGGAAACGCCGCGGGCCGCGATTTCCAGCCGGAATTACTGTGGGTAGACGCACGCCCATGCACATAAATCAGGCAGTTGCCTTCCCGCACCACAGGTGCCGCCGAGAACAGGCATAAAAAAACCCCGCCGAACTGGCGGGGTTTCTTTTGCAGTGCGGTCGAATTCAGACCGAGTAGTACATCTCGAACTCAACCGGATGCGGAGTGTGTTCGAAACGATACACCTCGTTCCATTTCAGCTCGATGTAGCTCTCGATCTGGTCCGAACTGAACACCCCGCCTTCCAGCAGGAAGTCGTGGTCCGCAGCCAGCGCACCCAGCGCCTCACGCAGGCTGCCGCACACCGTCGGGATGTCCTTCAGCTCTTCCGGCGGCAGGTCATACAGATCCTTGTCCATCGGGTCGCCCGGATGGATCTTGTTCTTGATCCCATCCAGCGCCGCCATCGTGATCGCCGAGTATGACAGGTATGGGTTGCAGCTTGGATCGGGGAAGCGAACCTCAACCCGCTTGGCCTTTGGGTTGGTGGTGTAGGGGATGCGGCAGGACGCCGAACGGTTACGCGCGGAGTAGGCCAGCAGCACCGGTGCCTCAAACCCCGGGATCAACCGCTTGTAGCTGTTGGTCGACGGGTTCGAAAACGCGTTGATCGCCTTGGCATGCTTGATGATGCCACCAATCGCATACAGGCACATCTCCGACAGGTCTGCATAACCATTGCCGGCAAACAACGGCTTGCCCGCCTTCCAGATCGAGATATGCGTATGCATGCCCGACCCGTTGTCGCCATAGATTGGCTTCGGCATGAACGTCGCCGTCTTGCCGTAGCTGTGGGCAACGTTGTGCACGCAATACTTGTAGATCTGCATCTGGTCGGCCATCGCGCACAGCGTGGCGAACTTGGTGCCCAGCTCATGCTGCGACTGCGCCACCTCATGATGGTGCTTCTCGATCGGCAGCCCCATCTCACCCATCGTGGACAGCATCTCGGCGCGCAGGTCGCTGTCGCCATCCACTGGCGGAACCGGGAAATAGCCGCCTTTCACGGTCGGGCGGTGTCCCATGTTGCCTTCCGGGTAGTCCTTTATCGAAGACCCGGGACCCTCGACGCTATCCACCTGATACGTGCCGTAATTGCCACCGGTACCGAACTTCACGCTGTCAAAGATGAAGAATTCGGCTTCCGCACCGATCGACACGCTGTCGCCGATCCCGCTCGACCTGACATAGGCCTCGCACAGCTTGGCCGTCGCGCGCGGATCACGCGCATAGAATTGCCCGGTCGACGGCTCGATGATGTCGCAGAACAGGATCAGGCTCGGTTTGGCCGCGAACGGATCCATCACCGCGCTCGCCGCATCCGGCATCAGGATCATGTCGCTCTCGTTGATCGCCTTCCAGCCGGCGATCGACGACCCGTCGAACATGATCCCGTCACGGAATGCTTCCTCGCCCATGGTTGAGATATGCTGGGCCGTGTGCTGCCATTTGCCGCGGGGATCGGTGAACCGAAGATCCACATATTCCACCGAGTTGTCGCTGAGCATCTTGAGCACCTTGCTCACGTCTGCATTCGGACCTGCTGGTACTGGTGCTGCTGCTGCCGGCTTTCTCGCCATCCTGATGTCCCCGTTGTCTGTCTGAATCGCCGCAATCGTCCCGCCCGTCACGGGACGTGTCGGGACGCGGCAGGTAAAGGGTCCGCACCGTGCGGAACCTTGTGATCAAGCCCTCACCCAGGCGAAACCGCCCGCGGGCCGGAAGCTGAATAATCTGGTATGTGAACGGATTGCCTCATCCTCGGCCGGCACCACTCAACCGCAGCGCGCCAGTTGGGGAAACCCTAAATCGCGTCCTCCCCACGTTCGCCAGTCCTGATCCGTATCACCTCCTCGACCGAGGAAATGAAAATCTTGCCGTCGCCGATCCGCCCGGTGCGCGCGGCATTGATGATCGCCTCCACCGCACGTTCCAACACGCTGTCGTCGCAGATCACCTCAATCTTCACCTTCGGCAGGAAGTCAACAACGTACTCCGCCCCGCGATAAAGCTCAGTGTGGCCCTTCTGCCGGCCAAACCCCTTCGCTTCCACCACGGTGATGCCTTGCAGCCCAACCTCGTGCAGCGCTTCCTTCACCTCATCGAGTTTGAACGGCTTGATGACAGCTTCAATCTTCTTCATGTGCATCAAGCCCGGTTTAGCCGGGCCTCCCACTAAAGTTCAGGCTGCCCGTTTCGCTTCAAAATATCAGCGGCATGAACAGCACCCAAGGTTTGCATGCGCCGTGCCAAGCGGCAACGGCCAAGGTTCTCCGACATGATCCTTTCTACGACAAACGTGCCGCGTGGTGTGATTCATATCAAAGTGCGGAAATTAATCGCACGCGGAAACGCCGGGGCTAAAAGCGCGCCAGGCTGCCTACTGCTTGCACAGCTGAAACAGATGCAGTTCGCCCGTTTTTTATGCACATTTTGGAGGAAATCTAACCGCCGCGAAACCTGTCATAACCGGTACACATCGGCCACCTGACCAAGCGCCCGCCTGACCAAGCGCCCGCCTGACCAAGCGCCCGTCCGACCATCCTTGGATTGTCGCCCCACCGGACACGCTGCACCACCGGCACTGCAGCACACTTCACTGCACCACACTTCACTGCACCACCGGCGAATTGCAGAAAGCCGGCGCTTCGGATAACCCTTGCGTAATGCGACAAGCCAGCCAGTATCTCACCTCGTTGGGCACCACCGTCTTCACGGTGATGTCGGCGCTCGCCACCGAACACAAGTCGATCAATCTGGGTCAGGGCTTCCCCGACACCGAGGGGCCGGCCGATATCGTCCAGGCCGCAGCCGACGCGCTGCACGACAGCCGCAACCAGTACCCGCCCATGCCGGGCCTGCCGGAACTGCGCCAGGCGGTCGCCGCCGCCAACAGACGCTTCTACGGCCTCGATATCGATTGGGCGAAGCAGGTCACCGTCACTTCCGGCGCCACCGAGGCGATCACCGCCTGCCTGATGGCCGTGCTCGACCCCGGTGATGAAGTCGTCCTGATCGAGCCGCTCTACGACACCTACGTGCCGGTCGTTCGCATGCTGGGCGCGATCCCCCGCATCGTCCGTCTCAGCCCGCCGCACTGGGACCTGCCGCATGACGAACTGGCGAACGCCTTCGGACCAAAGACCAAGGCGATCCTGTTCAATTCACCGATGAACCCCTGCGGGAAGGTGTTCACCACCGATGAACTGGGCTTCATCGCCAGCCTGGTGGAACGCCACGACGCCTACGCGATCTGCGACGAGGTTTACGAGCACCTGGTGTTCGACGGCATGCGCCACATCCCACTGATGACGCTGCCCGGCATGGCCGAACGCACCATGCGGATCGGCAGCGCCGGGAAGACGTTTTCCCTGACCGGCTGGAAGGTCGGCTACATCACCGCCGGGGCCGGGCTGACACCCCTGGTGCAGAAGGCCCACCAGAACCTCACCTTCACCACCGCCCCCAATCTGCAGCGCGCTGTCGCCCACGGTCTTGCCAAGGACGACGCCTATTTCGCCTCGTTGGCCAGCAACCTGCAGGCCCGCCGCGACCAGCTCGCCGCCGGCCTCGCCGCCGTTGGGCTAACCGTGCTGCCAACCCAGGCGACCTACTTCATCACGACCGATTTCGCCCCGCTCGGCTTCAATGGCGATGACGTCGCCTTCTGCCGCCACATCACCGAGCAAGCCGGCGTCACCGCAATTCCGGTCTCTGCTTTCTATGAGGAACCCGGCGCCCCAACCCACTACGCTCGCTTTGCCTTCTGCAAGAGCGCGGAGGTCCTTGACGAAGCGATCGGCCGGTTGAGCCGCCATTTCGGCAGCAGCGGGTGATCACGGTCCACTAGACGCGGCTCCATCAGCCTCGACCCAGCGGCATGCAGGCATAAACATGCAGGCCATAAAAAAAGACGGAGAAAACAACCATGATGGGTATGCGAATGCGCTGGGTCATCGGCGCACTGATGTTCCTCGCCGGCATGATCAATTACCTCGACCGCTCCGCGCTCGGCGTCGCCGCACCGTTGATCCGCCAGGACCTGCATCTCGACGCTGCCCAGCTCGGCATCGTGTTCAGTAGCTTCTCGTTCGGCTACGCGCTGTTCTGCTTCGTCGGCGGCTACGCATCGGACCGGTTCGGGCCGCGCCATGTCCTCGGCGTCTCAATGATCATCTGGTCGTTCTTCTGCGGCCTCACCGCAATCGCCTGGGGCGTTGGATCGCTGCTCGTCCTGCGGGTCCTGTTCGGCATGGGTGAAGGCCCCATCGGCTCGACCTTCAACAAGACCGTCCGCAACTGGTTCCCGCACGGCCAGCAGGCCAGTGCGGTCAGCGTCGCCAATGCCGGAACCCCGCTTGGCGCCGCCATCTCCGGCCCCATCGTCGGGCTGCTTGCGCTCAATTTCGGCTGGCGGTTCGCCTTTGTCATCATCGCCGTCCTCGGCGTCATCTGGGTCGTTGCATGGTATGCCGTGGCGACCGACCATCCGACGCAGAATCATCGCGTCACCGCCCAGGAACAAGCGGAATACGAAGCTGGCCAGCACACCCAGCCCGCCGCCGGCGCCACTCGCCAGCCGCTCGGGCAACTGATCGCACGCCCGGCCGTGCTGGCCACTGCCTTCGCCTTCTTCGGCTATTCCTGCATCCTGTTCTTCTTCCTCACCTGGTTTCCCACCTATCTCGTCTCCGCTCGCCACCTCAGCATCGCCAGCATGAGCTTCGCGACGACGATCCCGTGGCTGGTAGGCTTTGTCGGCCTGACAGCAGGTGGCCCGCTCTGCGACATGATCTTCCGCCTCACCGGCAACCCGATCCTGGCGCGCAAGCTGGTGCTGGTGGTCTGCCTGCTGGTCGCAGCCGTCGGGATCGCGCTCGCCGGCTTGGCGGAAACCGTATTCTCGGCCGTCGCACTCATGACGGTGTCGGTGTTCTTCATGTATCTGACAGGCAACACCTACTGGGCCATCATCCTCGACACCATCGAGCAGGATCGCGTTGGCGGAGTCTCCGGCTTCGTCCACTTCATCGCCAATTGCGGCGGCATCGTCGCACCGTTGGCGACCGGCTTCATCGTCCAGGCGACCGGTTCGTTCTTCGCCGCGTTCGTCGCCACCGGCGCCATCGCGGTCCTGGGAGCCCTGGGCGTGGTGATTTTCGTCCGCGCGCCAGCCACAACCCCGCTCACCCGCACCCTGCAAGCAGCCGGAGGATAGAGGCCTCGCCTACGCACACCCTGGCCGATCCGGTCAGGGTGCCGGTCAAGGGTGCCGGTCAGGGTGCCCATTAGGATGATGGTGATCTACGGTCCCGGCCGCCCCAGTATCTCCGCCGCCGCCGTAACAAGCCGCTGGATATCGGCTTCCGATCCAACCGTTATGCGCAGGTAAGGCGCCGCACGTGGGTTGTTGAAATGCCGAACCAGCACCGCCCGCTCACGCAACGCCGCCGCCAACGCCGCCCCGCCTCGATCGGGGTGCCGCGCGAACACGAAATTCGCACTGGACGGCAGGACGACGAATCCAAGTGCTTCCAGCGCCCGCGTCATCGTCTCCCGCCCGGCAATCACCCTGGCGCAGCTTTCACGGAAATACCTGTCATCGCGCACCGAAGCCACCGCACCCGCCTGCGCGGCACGGCCAAGCGGGTAGGAATTGAAGCTGTCCTTGACGCCACGCAGCGCCTCGATCAGCCCGGCGTCGCCCACCGCATATCCAACCCGCAGCCCCGCCAGGGCGCGTGACTTCGACATCGTCTGCACCACCAGCAGGTTCGGATAATCGGCGATTAGCGGAACCGCACTCTCGCCGCCGAAATCGACATAGGCCTCATCAATCAGCACCGGGATATCGGGGTGATCGTCCAGCAGCCGAACAATCTCGGCCCGGGATAACCCGATGCCGGTCGGCGCATTCGGATTGGCAATCACGATCGAGCCTGCCGTGCGCCGGTAATCCTCCACCCGGACGCGCATCCCCTCGTCCAGCGCCACGGTCTCGGTGGCCAGGCCAAACAATTGCGCCCACACCGGATAGAAGCTGTAGGTGACATCAGGGAACAGCAGCGGCTTCGGATGGTTCAGCAAAGCCGCGAAAGCATGCGCCAGCACCTCATCCGATCCATTTCCCACGAACACCTGCTCAGGCGTCACCCCATGATGGGCAGCGAGCACCGCGCGCAGTTCCGTTGCCTCCGGATCGGGATACAGCCGCAGCAGGTCGGCCGCGGCTGCACGGATCGCATCCAACGCCAGCGGCGACGGCCCAAACGGACTTTCATTGGTGTTAAGCTTCACCAGGTTCGCCATCCGCGGCTGCTCGCCCGGCACGTATGGCGAAAGCGTGCGCGCCAACTGGCTCCAGAACGGATTCATCCCACCCGGCCCGGCCGCTAGCTCAACCCGCCGCGCGCAGCCACCGGCCACAGGCATTCGACCCGCCCCTGCCGCACGCCCACATACCAATCGAACTTGTCGACAGTCGGGTCGCAATGCCCCGGCACCAGGCGCAGCTTCGCCCCCAGCTTCGGCGCCTCCGTCTCGCTGCCATAAACCAGCTTGCCATGCTCGTCTGAGGCGCTGGTGAAGTGGACATCCGGCCGCTGCCACACCGTCGGCATCCCTGAATCCACCGCCACCGCCTTGTGGCCGGCATCCAGTACGGCCACCCCGGTCTGCGCCTGGCTCATCACCGTGGACAGCACGAACAGCGCATGACGGAACGTACCGACCGGTGCACCCGCCTCGTCCAGGTTGCGGGCATAATCAGCGTCCATGAACACGTAGCTGCCGGCCTGCATCTCGTTATAGACGCCCGAGTGCGACTCGATTTGGAACGTCCCGGTCCCCGCCCCGCCCACGATCGCGCAATCCAGCCCCTGCTGGCGAAGCTGCTCCACCGTGCGGCGTGACGCATCCACCGCGTTGCCGATCAACGCGCGCCGTTCCGCCGGCGTGCGCTTGTGCTGCGCGCTGCCCTGGTAAGCCTGCAGCCCCCCGAACACCAGGTGCTTCGAGCCCGCGATCAGCCGCGCCAGCGCCACCGCATCCGGCCCCGGCTGCACGCCGCAGCGCCCGGCGCCGACATCGATTTCCACCAGCACCGTCATGCGGATACCGGCATCCGCCGCCGCCGCTTCGATCGCTGCCACCTGCGCGGCGTCGTCGGCACAAACCGCGACCTTGGCAATCCGCGCCAGCGCGCATAACCGAGCCAGCTTGGCCGCACCGACCACTTCGTTGCTGACGAGGATGTCGGGGATGCCGCCCCAGGCCAGCACCTCTGCTTCCGCTACCTTCTGCACGCAGTTGCCGATCGCCCCGCGGTCCATCTGCAGCTTGGCGATGATCGGCGACTTGTGCGTCTTGGCGTGTGCCCGCAGCTTCACCCCCGTCGGCGCCAGCAGCGCGGCCATGGTATCGAGATTGTACTCGAAGGCATCGAGGTCGATCACCAAAGCCGGGGTATCGATCTCGTCTTCGCGCATGCCAGGGATGGCAGGGGGCACTTGCAGCATTGGCTTGTTCCTTCAGGGGTCGCCAGTGTCGCTGCTTTGCATCGGGGCGGCAACCAGCCTTCATTGAAGGTTATTGCCCTCTCTCTTAGTGCCCCAACCCGCTACGGGACCGTCCTGCAACCAGGCTACCGATGTACACCACCCGCCTCCCGGACGGCATCGCCCGCGAAACCACCGGCCGCCAACGGGAAAAAGTCTTCGTCTATGGCGCGTTCATGGACCTGCTGAGCGAAGTCACCGTTCCCCTTTCCCGCTAACGGCGCGCCGCCTATCCTGCCCCGCATAACGAACCGGAGGAAACCGATCATGTGGGAACCCAGCCTGCGCTACCCCGACCCGAACGTGCAGGTGCTGGATCCTGCCTTCAACGCCCTGCGCCTGCCGTTGGCATCGGTCGAGCAGCTTGCCACCGGCTGCCGCTGGTCCGAAGGCCCGGTGTATTTCGGCGACGGCCGGTATGTGCTGTGGAGCGACATCCCCAACGACCGCATCCTGAAATGGGAGGAGGAGACCGGCGCGGTCAGCGTATTCCGGAAAACCTCGTGGAACGCCAACGGCAATACCCGCGACCGCCAGGGCCGACTGGTGACCTGCGAGCATCGTGGTCGGCGCGTCACCCGCACCGAATATGACGGCTCCATCACAACGCTGATGGACAATCATGAGGGCAAGCGCCTGAACTCCCCAAATGACGTGGTGGTCAAATCGGACGGCTCGATCTGGTTCACCGACCCGACCTTCGGCATCCTCGGCTATTACGAAGGCGAGAAGGCCGATCCCGAACTGCCCATGGCCGTCTGGCGCATCGACGGCCAGACCGGGCAAGCCACCAAGATGACGGATGAGGTCGAGGGACCCAACGGCCTGGCTTTCTCTCCCGATGAGTCGATTCTGTATGTCGTCGCCTCACGTGCCGCGCCGAACCGCCTCATCCGCGCCTTCGACGTCAGCGATGGTGGTCGGAAGCTCACCAACAACCGGGTGTTGATCGACGCCGAGGCCGGCACCCCGGACGGATTCCGCGTCGATATCGACAGTAACCTGTGGTGCGGCTGGGGCATGGGCGATGCCGGGCTTGACGGTGTGCGGGTGTTCGACAAGTCGGGAAGTCCGATCGGGCACATCACCCTGCCGGAGCGCGCCGCCAACCTGTGCTTCGGGGGCCGCTATCGCAACCGGCTGTTCATGGCTGCCAGCCACGGCCTCTATTCGCTTTACGTCAACACACGCGGTGCCCCCGGCGGCTGAGGGACACCGGTAGCGCATTTTGGCCGATGCGTGTGCAGCCCGCCCCCTGCTTGTTCAGGGAGCGGCTTTACCGCGCCCGGGCGACAACCATTCGATGCACGCCCCAGGCCGCCGCGCAGCAGGTCAGCAGGACGGCGCCCCACAATACGCCGGATTGCCAATCCCCCTCGCGCAGCCGACCAAGCGACAACCCCGCCATTGCCGCCGGATAGATATGCACCGGCGCCCAGACGAACGCCGAGGCGACATTGGCCATGATGAAACGCCGCCGGTGCATCCCCGCCATCCCGGCGACCAGCGGCACGGTCGAGCGCAGCACCGGCAGGAAGCGGCACAGCGCCACGCTATAGATGCCGTAGCGTTCAAAGAATTGTTCAGCCGCATCAATCAGGGTTGGCCTGCGCGAGAACGGCCACATGCAGCGCAGCCGGTGGCTGAACCGCACGCCCAGCCAGAATGACAGCAGATCCCCGATGACCGCCCCGATGATCGACAGGATCAGGAACGGCAGCATCCCCTGCCCGGCCATCGCTGCCGCCCCGGCCACTGCCATCAGGATCGGCGTCCCCGGGATCAGGATGCCGAGCACCGCCACCGCTTCGATGATCGCGGCCAGGAAGACCACGCCAAGTGCGGCGTTCGGGTAGAGCGCGACATAATCCACGGCGGTATCAATCCAGGACCACATGCGCCTGTCGGCCTCATTGTTGCGGAATACAATGTTGCGAAACGTAACAGCACTATGGCGGGTTCCAGCAGGAAAAGAAAGCGATCTTCGCCCGGCTCAAAACTTTTTGAAACGGATTCGATTTGGTTCCTGACGGCAAGCAAAAAGATGCTGTTGTGGCACTTGTGCATCCCTTGGGGATGGCCCGGCAGCCCCGGGTCAAGACCGCCATGTGTAATCCGGCGGTCAGGAAAACCCTGGTCTATGGCCGCATTAATGCTTATGTTTCAGTCCGTTGCAAGACCTATGTCGTTACGGATCGGGCGCAAATATGACGAGATGGAGAGAAAAATTCCGCGGTTCGTGATAGAATTCAAGTCTTGGTGACTTGCCGCCCGGCCGCCACAGGTGGATATCTCGTTACGCAGAACGGCCACTCCGTCAGGAGGGGTTCCAATGCGCTGGTGCGTCGCCGGACGTTCAAGGCCCTAACCCAGGAGTTCAACCGCATGCGTTTAAGCAGTGCGATCCTCGTCACGACCCTGTTTGCCACCCCAATTGCCGCAATGGCACAACCCATCACCGGTTTGTATGTCGGTGCCGGCGTGGGCTTGCATGCCCCACAAGATCCCAAGGCCAGCACCCTCGGGCCGGGCTTCGGCGCCGGAACGATCGGCCTGAGTGAGAATTTCGGGTTTAACTCCAACCTCGCTATCGGCTACGGGCTTGGCAACGGCTTCCGCTTCGAGGTCGAAGGCGACTTCATGCGCAGCGGACTGCGCCAGTTCGGCACGCCGTTCCCGACCGCAAGCTCCGGCACCGTTCGCACCTTCGGCGTGATGGCGAACGCACTGTACGACATGGACGTCGGCGTGCCATACGTGTTCCCGTATGTCGGGGTCGGCGCCGGTTACCAGTGGACCAAGCTGAATACGGTCCAGGCAGCGCAGGTTGGCGGGCCATTCAGCTTCGCGACCAGCCACCAGACCGGCGCGTTCGCATGGCAGGCCATCGTTGGCGCATCCTTCCCCATCCCAAGCGTCCCCGGTCTGTCATTGACCGCGGACTACCGGTTCATGGACATCCTGGGCGGCGAGAAGTTCCCCGGCGTCGAAGGGCCGGCGGCCGTGCCGGCAGAGCTCAAGCTGCACAACCAGTTTAACCATGACGTGGTGTTCGGCGTTCGCTACGCGTTCAACGCACCGCGCCCGGCCGTGGTGGCGGAACCCGTACCGGTGGCCGCTCCGGCGCCAGCCCCCGCTCGGTCGTACCTGGTGTTCTTCGATTGGGACAAGGCGGACCTGACCGATCGGGCGAAGTCGATCGTCAAGGAAGCGGCGGACAACTCCACCCGCGTCCAGGTCACCCGGATCGAAGTCAACGGCTACACCGATACGTCGGGCACCCCGAAGTACAACCAGGGGCTGTCGATCCGCCGCGCGAAGGCGGTGGCTGGCGAACTGGTGCGTGACGGCGTGCCGCAGAACGCCATCAGCGTTCAGGGCTTCGGCGACACCCATCTGCTGGTTTCCACCGGCCCAGGGGTCCGCGAGCCGCAGAACCGTCGCGTCGAGATCATCATCCGCTAATCAGCGACTGGTGTCAGGAAGCGGCCGGGGGAGCGATCCCCCGGCCGTTTTCGTGTACGGTTGAGTCGCAGCAATCACCGGATGGCAGTAGTCTGGCCATCGGACCATGTTGCCAATCATGAAAGAGACATTCAGCATCGACCGGGTTTCCGAAGAGCAGCTCTGGGACCAGGTCCTCCATCGCCGGCCTACCTCATCCACCGGCACCGACTTCCTCTATGCGGTCACGACCATGGGCGTGTTCTGCCGGCCCGACTGTCCGTCACCTCGGCCATTGCGCAAGAACGTGCGGTTCTTTCGCTCAGTGCCGGAAGCCGAACAAGCCGGGTTCAGGGCCTGCAAGCGTTGTGATCCAAAGGGCGAGCGGGCGCGGATTGCTCAGGCCGTAGTGCGCGACGCCAGCGCCTTCATCGACGCCAGTGAGGACATGCCGTCGCTGGACATGCTGGCCAGGCGGTCGGGCTACTCGCGGTTCCATTTTCTGCGGATGTTCCGGGATCACACCGGATTGACCCCACGTGGGTATGCCGAGGCCGTGCGAGCGCGCCGGCTGCACAGCGCCTTGGCCATCGGCGGGCGCGTCGCAGACGCCGTGGCCGAGGCAGGCTACGGGTCCGAAAGTCGCGTCTACGAAAAAGTCGGGACACTTCTTGGCATGACCCCCGGCGCTGCGCGACGAGGCGGGGCCGGTGAAGAGATTCGCACGGCTTCCGCCGACTGCCCATTCGGCCGGTTGCTGGTGGGCGCCACCGACAAGGGCGTCTGCTTCATTGGCTTCGCCGAACCCGACGACGCGCTGATGGCCGACCTGCGGAAGCGCTTTCCACGTGCGACGGTGACGGCGGAAGATCCAGCGCTGGCGGAGACAGTGCGGGCTGTCCTGGATTTCCTCCACGAACCGAAGCAGGCGCTGGATTTGCCGCTGGATCTGCGCGGCACCGCGTTCCAGCAGCGCGTCTGGCAGTTATTATGCACAATTCCAGCGGGCGAAACGCGCAGCTACGCCCAGCTCGCGGCGATGGCGGGCAACCCGAAGGCGGTGCGGGCGGTGGCACGGTCTTGCGCGACAAACCCGGTGGCACTGGCGGTACCGTGTCATCGCGTGGTCGGCAGCGACGGCGGGCTGACCGGGTATCGCTGGGGTGTCGAGCGGAAAAAGGCGCTGCTGGAGCAGGAGCGCAGGCTGGCGCGGGCAGATTGATGCGGATGCTTATCTGAAGACGCGGTCGGGCGGCTGTTCGCCGTCAGCCCGAAGCGCCGGCGCCAAAGAACCGCAAGCCCGCGCCACGCCCACGCCGCGTCATGGCCCTGGCGGACCATGACGGGCTTTCGGGTGGTTTACGGGTCGATTCGCGCCGTTGCCGAGCCGGAGACGACTTCCTTGCCGTCCTGGTTGATGGTGGAAAGCGTCAGGTCGACATAACGCTGGCCGCCTTCCTCACGCAGGGCTGTCACCGTGGCCTTTGACTCCAGCGTATCGCCTGGCCAGACCTGATTGGTAAAGCGGACGCCGAACTTGGTCAGCGTGCCGTCGCCGACATAGTTGGTCAACATCTTCCCGGTCAGCCCCATCGTCAGCATGCCATGGGCAAAAACGCTTGGATAACCAGCCACTTGCGTGGTGTACACTTCGTCCGAGTGCAGCGGGTTGTAGTCGCCCGAGGCGCCTGCATACTGCACGATCTGGGTGCGCGACAGGTTCTCGACCACGCGTTCGCTGTGGGTGTCGCCGACCTTTAGCTTGGATGCCTTGAGTGCCATTGTTGGTGCTTCCCCCTCAACCCTGGTCCACTGGACGTTCAGTGGTGACGCCAACGCCGCGCGCCGTGATCACCAGCTCGCCCTTCTGGTCGCGATATTCGGTGACGCGCTCACGGAACGTCAGCTTGCCGGCGCGCTTGCTTTCACGCTCCCAGGTCTTGCCGGGCTTGGTTTCGACCGTCAGCACATCGCCGGGCCGGATATGGCGATGAAATTCGAAATGCTGTTCGGCGTGCAGGCCGCCGGAGGATGTCGGCTTGCCTTCAATGCCGGACGGCCCCTTGGCGGAGCCGAACCACTTCTCGCCGGGCTTCGGGCGCAGGTGATACTCCGGGTCGAACTGCGCGACTGCCTGAGCGAAGCTGGGTGGCGCGATGGTTCCGCCGGCTTCGGTAGCTTTCGCCGCCGCGGCATCGTGATACACAGGATTGGTGTCGCCGACTGCTCTGGCGAACATCATGATGTGTGACGCTTCCACAGGAAATGTGATTTTGGCCAAGGGTTCCCTCCGTTTGCTATTGCCTGGGCAGGTTAGCAGGGTTGCCGAAAGAAGAAACCTCAGGGGTGGCCTATGAGGCGCCCAATGCGTCCCCTCGCTCGCGTGCTCGCTCGCCCGGCCATGCGGGCGGCGTTGGATGCCGCAGCCATCCCGACATTCAACGGGCCGCGGACGATGGCCGGTTCGGCGGACGCGATCCGGTTCCTGCAGGCGCCGGGATCGCTGCCACGCGGGCGGCGGGTTTACGCAATCGGCGATGTCCATGGCCGCCGCGACAAGCTGAAGGCGCTGCACGCGCTGGTGGCGGCTGACCTGGTGGCGCGGCCGACCGGATCGGCGGTTCTGGTGCATCTGGGCGACTACATCGACCAGGGGCCTGACAGCGCCGGCGTGGTGGCCTTGTTGGCAGCCGGGTCACCGGCGCCGGCTTTGGCGGTCGTCAACCTGATGGGTGATCACGAGCGCATGCTGCTGGATGGCATCGACGGCGACAGGGCGGCGGCGACCGACTGGCTGTGGGCTGGCGGGCGGGAGGCGCTGACGAGCTGGGGCCTGCCCGACGACCTGCCGCGTGAGGATTGGGCGACAGCATTGCCGGCTGCCCATGTGGCGTGGCTGCGCAGCCTGGTGCTGACCTACCGCGAGGGCGGCTATCTGTTCGTCCATGCCGGCGTCCGCCCTGGTGTGGCGTTGGACGAACAGACCCGGGACGACCTGACGACGATGCGCCACCCGTTCCTGTCCACGGAGCAGGATCTGGGAGTCGTGGTGGTGCATGGCCATTCCTCGGCGCCCTCCGTGCAGATCGCGCCGAACCGCATCGCACTGGATACCGGCGCCGGGATCGGCGGCAAACTGACCTGCGCGGTGCTGGAGGATGATGTGGTGGGGTTGCTGGCGGTTTGAGTTCAGGCCGCCTGTTGAGCACCGATCAACCGCTGCAACGCGCGCTCGAATGTGGGCGCCATTGCTTTGTCAAACACAACACCCAGCGTGCCATCAGCCCCGTTGCGCCTGAACTCGATGCCGACCCGGGCGTCTGGCCCTCCGGCATTGATCCTCAGGGTGGCGCGTGAACTGGCCGGCGGCTCGCCGTCGATCATAAGTCTCGCGCCGCTGGCCGATACATCGCGCAACTGGCAAGGCCGGCTTGTGCCGTCGGCCAACGTCAAGGTAGCCGGCTCGTCCACCTCGATGCGGCCGGTCATGCGCCGATCGGCGTCGCGTGTTGCGGTGCGCACGGTCCGGACCAGTTTCTGCCGCAGCTCGCTGAACCCACCCTCGACCGCGCGTACGCTGGTGCTGACCACCGCCGCCTGCTGGCCGCTGGTGGCGGCGTCGTGGGAGACCGTGGTGATCTGGCGGGAAACCGACTGCATCGCCATGCTGCTCTCGGCAACGTTGCGGGCGATTTCGGCTGTGGCGGCGGCCTGCTGCTCGACTGAAGCGGCCACCGCAACCGAAACCTCGGACATTTCGGAAATCGCACGTCCGATTTCTTCCACCACCGCGACGGCGCCTCTTGTGGCATTCTGAATGTCGACCACCTGTCGGCCGATCTCCTCGGTGCTGCGGGCGGTCTGGGTCGCCAGGTTCTTGACCTCGCTCGCCACCACGGCAAAGCCCTTTCCGGCGTCACCGGCGCGAGCCGCCTCGATCGTGGCGTTGAGTGCCAGCAGGTTGGTCTGTCCGGCAATGCTGCCGATCAACTGCACAACGGCGCCGATCTTCTCAGCGACCGCCGACAGCGATTCGATCTGCGCTTGGGCGCGGCGGCCACTTTCGACGGCACGTTGGGCGATACTGCTGCCCTGCGCCACCTGGCGCGCGATTTCGCTGATCGAGGCACTGAGTTCCTCGCTCGCCGCACCTACGGCCTGTGCACTTGAAAGTGCCTGATCGGCCGCCGACGCGACATCCGTTGCATGCTCGCTGACATGGCCTGCAATTTCGGCCATCGCCTTGGCTGCCTGGCTCATGCCAGCCGTCTCGGTTGCCAGTACGTCGAGCACCTCGCTGGAGTTGCGCTCGACCGTTTCCGCCATCTCCTGCACCGCCGCGCGGCGATTTTCCTCAGCAACGATCCTGTGTTCGGCGCGCTCATTCGCACTGAACACCAGGCGTGCCCGCAGCGCTCGGAGCTGATTGCCCAACTGGCGAAACTCGGCGACCGACGGCAGTGGGATCTCATGGGCAATGTCATCGCGCGCGATTGCATCAAAATCCGCAGCCATCTGCCGAAGCGGTCGCTTGACCGTCCACAACAGAAAGACCGCCAGGCCGCCCGCCAATGCGCAGCAGCCCAGCACAACGCCGGCAATCTGCCAGAGACGGGTGCTGAACTCGGTCTGGGCGTCGGCGTAATCCTGTTGCGCCACGCGCAGTTGGAGGGCCAGCATCTTCTCAATGATCGCCTCAGGCGACGCATAGAGAGGCAGGACTTTGGCCTGGATATGGGCCTGCAGGCCAGCGATGTCGCCGTGCTCGACGAGCGACAGACCAATCTGCAATCCATCCTGGGCAAAACGACCGCGCTGTTCCGCAAAGCTGGTGGCCAGCGTTTCCTCCTCCGGCGTCAGATAGGTTGCGGTGTAGACTTTCCACACCTGGTCGATGTGGGCGATATTGGTCTTGATGGCCGCGACACCCTCGGCGGGCGGAACCGAACCGGTCGCAAGCCGCATGAGCATGCGGATGTTGTGCTGCATGGTGTTCAGGATGTCGGCCAGCTGGCCGACGCAGACGGTCCGGTCCTCGTAGACGGTGCGGACCACCTCGTTGGAATTGGCCAGGCCGCGCAGGCCGAGGCCACCAACGAGCATCATCGCGACAATGATGATGGCGAACGCGACGGACAACCGGCCGGTGAGGCTGGCCCAGGCGCCGGCAATGTGCTGACGCAAGCCGGTGTGCACGATCTGCCCGTCCCGCAGGCCGATCCCCTTGGCGGTTCCCGCCACCAGCTGCGCATAGGCGGCTGCGGCGACGGCGACATGTTCCCGTGTCGGCTTGGATCGGATGGAGACGTAGCCAACGACCATGCCATCCTCCACCACCGGGGTGGCGTTGGCGCGCACCCAATAGAAGTCGCCGTTCTTGGTCCGGTTTTTCACCAGGCCTTCCCAGGGGCGGCCGGCCTTGAGGGTCGCCCAGAAATCCGCAAACGCCTCCTTGGGCATGTCGGGGTGCCGCACGAGGTTGTGCGGCGAGCCGATCAGTTCCTGATGGCTGAAGCCGCTGACCGCGATGAATGCCTGGTTGACGAACGTGATGCGCCCACCGGGGTCGGTGCGGGACACCAGCGGCTCATCGGCCGGGAAATCCACTTCATGTGTGGTAACCGGCTGGTTCACGCGCATGGGCTGTTCCCCCTGCGGAAGCAGGCCAGCGATCGAATGGCCGGTGCAACCGCCAGGCCTCGGGTCCGCGACAAAAGGGCGATGGATGGCGCGATGCGGCCCGATCCAAGTCCTGTCATCACCAGCCCATGGAGGACCCAGCCACGACAAAGCGCTGCTGGAGTGAATGTAGTTTGCGATGCCATTGCCAGACCTCAAGGAATGCATCCATGGTAGTCTGCAAAAGCTAATCAACAGTTAATTCGGCTGCCTGTGCATTGCGCCGGGGCTCCGGCCGCGGCGCGGAACGCGATGCCTCTGGCTCTTCACCGACGCAGAGTTCGAACCGCTCAACCGGTTGCTTTATCATATGGTCGCAGGCGGATGTATTTGCCCGCACTTGCGGCGGGTTTTCGTTTGCTCACTGAAACAGTGATCAAGGTCGGCTCCACGGTCTGCCATGACGCCCCGCAAGCGGCGGAGGGTCCCGCGACGGCGGTTTGGCCCGTGGCAGCGTGCCACCATCAACGCAATGCCGGTCATCAGGCTGGCATGTCTGCCTGATGACCGTTGGTGACGCAGAAATAACCGAAAGCCTATCAGCCGAACGGAAGCAAACGCCGGCGGATGCCGGAATCAGGCCGCAGCACGGATCGCAACGGCTTTGACATCTTCACCAACGCCGCCTTCGAATGTGGCGAAGTTGGCCTCGAACCGCTCGATCAGATGCTTGGCCATGCGGTCGTAGGCGGATTTGTCCGCCCAGGCCTGGCGCGGGTCCAGCACCTCATCGGGAATGCCGGAAACATGAGCCGGGATCGCCAGGCCGAAGAACGGTTCGGTGTGGAACTCCATCTTCGTCAGCGAACCATCCAGCGCGCCACGCAACAGCGCGCGGGTATGGCGGATCGCCATGCGATGGCCGACGCCGAATTGGCCACCCGACCAGCCGGTGTTCACCAGCCAGCATGTGGCATCATACTTGGCGATCAGCTCAGCGAACATCCGGCCATAGACTTCAGGGTGGCGCGGGATGAACGGGTGGGCAAAGCAGGTGCTGAACGTCGCCTTCGGCTCGCGGCCGAGGCCCTTCTCGGTGCCGGCGACCTGGGCGGTGTAGCCGGACAGGAAGTGATACATCGCCTGTGCCGGGGTCAGCCGCGAGATCGGCGGCAGCACGCCGAACGCATCGCAGGTCAGCATGAAGATGTTCTTCGGCTGGCCGCCGCGCCCGGTCAGGTTGACGTTGGGGATGAATTCAACCGGATAGCACGAGCGGGTGTTCTCGGTCAGCGAGGCGTCCGTCAGGTCGAGGTTGCCGTGCCGGTCGCCAATGACATTCTCCAGCACCGAACCGAACCGGTTGGATGCAGCCCAGATTTCGGGTTCGGCTTCCTGCGACAGGTTGATCACCTTGGCATAGCAACCACCCTCGAAATTGAACACGCCGGTCGGGCTCCAGCCATGCTCGTCATCGCCGATCAGCTTGCGGTGCGGGTCGGACGACAAGGTGGTCTTGCCGGTGCCGGACAGCCCGAAGAACAGCGCGACGTCGCCATCCTTGCCGATATTGGCGCTGCAATGCATGGGCATCACACCCTTCGCCGGCAGCAGCCAGTTCATGATGGTGAAGATCGATTTCTTCACCTCACCGGCATACTCGCTGCCGGCGATGAGGATGATCCTCTGCTCGAACGACAGGGCAATGGTGGTGCTGGAGCGAACGCCGTCGACGACGGGATCGGTCTGGAACATGGGCGCGTGGAGGATGACGTAGTCGGGCTCGAAATCCTCCAGCTCCTCCTCGCGCGGGCGGATGAACATGTTGCGGGCGAACAACGCGTTCCAGGCCTGCGTGGTCACCAGGCGGACGCGCACACGGTAGTCGGGGTCGGCACCGGCATAAAGATCCTGGATGAACAGTTCCTGACCCTGCAGGTAGGCCTGGACGCGGCCCTTGATGCTGTTGAAGCGGTCGAGCGGCATGCGCTGGTTGATCTTGCCCCACCAGATGTCCCTGGTCACCGAGGGCTCGTCCACCACGAACTTGTCCTGAACCGAGCGGCCGGTGTGAATGCCGGTCTCGACCATAAAGGCGCCGTCGACGGACAGCCGGCCCTCGTTGCGGCGCAGCGCCTCGGCGACCAGCGCCGGCGCGGTCTGGTTGGCGTAAACGGTGCGGGAGGCCCGCACGCCGGTCCCAGCAAGTGCTTCAGCAGCATGGGTTGCCCAGGCGTGTGTGTTCGCGGTGGCGTCGTTCAAGGTCGATTTCCTGCCCTAGTCAGCGTTGTACCCAAGCTTCACAGGTTCCCACCTGCCCGGTGTTATGCACCAACCCCGTTCGATGCACCAACCGTGCGAATGAGTCCGCCATGGAGCCGATCACCATGATAGATCGAAAGAAAGGCGTTTCTATGACGGGGATCGTATGGCGTCCACCTTTTGCCCCAGAAGCATATGTCGCCGCAAAGGGATCCGGCCGCACACGCCGCCACCCCACGACAATGTGGTGCCGGTGCAAGCAGGCGCGCCCGGCACGTCCCCGGTTGTTCACCGGCAGGAACCGCTGCGGCCGGTGTGCGTTGCCGCGGTATGAGCAGCCCCGAAGCGAACCCCTTGCCAAGTCCGAAAGTCGCACCTGAACCGGTTCCGCCGGGCGGTCGGGCGGCGCTGCCCGAGGGCAGTTTGCCGAAGCCCTTCCTCAAGCCCCAGGGCGATGAGAACCGCGATCCGCCGGCCAATGCGCCGGCCCCGGTGGCACCGGCCGAAACGGTGAAGGACAAGGACTGAGGCTGCTTGGCCGGCGTTGCCTTGACCTGACGTGGCCTTGCTCTAGAAGCGCGGCGGCAAGGAGATCGTGGTTTTGAACAGCGTCAACAGTTTTCGCAATGGCCCAAACGAGCGGGGCCGGTTCGGCGAGTTCGGCGGGCGGTTTGTCGCCGAGACGCTGATGCCGCTGATCCTTGAGGTCGAGCAGGCCTATACGGCGGCCAGGGCGGACTCCAAGTTCGATCAGGAGCTGCGCTATTACCTGACGCATTATGTTGGGCGGCCAAGCCCCCTATGGTTCGCCGAACGGCTGACGAAGGAGCTTGGCGGGGCGAAGGTCTACTTCAAGCGCGACGAGCTGAACCATACCGGCAGCCACAAGGCTAACAACTGCATGGGCCAGATCCTGCTGGCCAGGCGAATGGGCAAGACCCGGATCATCGCCGAAACCGGGGCGGGCCAGCACGGCGTGGCGACGGCCACGATGTGCGCGCTGTTCGGGTTGCCGTGCACCGTCTACATGGGCGCGACCGACGTCGAGCGGCAGGCGCCGAACGTGTTCCGGATGAAGCTGCTGGGGGCTGAGGTTAAGCCGGTTACCTCCGGCGCCGGAACGCTGAAGGACGCGATGAATGAGGCGATGCGCGACTGGGTCGCGAACGTCGAGGACACCTACTACCTTATCGGTACCGTGGCGGGGCCGCACCCGTACCCGATGATGGTGCGCGACTTTCAGTCGGTGATCGGCGAGGAAGCCAAGGTGCAGCTGCAGGAAGCCGAGGGCCGGCTGCCGGATGCGGCGGTGGCGTGCATCGGCGGCGGGTCGAATGCGATGGGGCTGTTCCATCCGTTCCTGGATGATCCCTCGGTGCGGCTGATCGGCGTTGAGGCCGGCGGGCATGGGGTCGAAACCGGCCAGCACGCGGCGTCGCTGACCGGCGGGCGGCCGGGGGTGCTGCACGGCAATCGAACCTACCTGCTGCAGGACGATGACGGGCAGATCATCGAGGCCCATTCGATCAGTGCCGGCCTGGATTATCCTGGAATCGGCCCGGAACATTCCTGGCTGCACGATATCGGGCGGGTGGAGTACGTGTCGGCCACTGATCGCGAAGCGCTGGATGCATTCCAGCTGTGCACCCGCACCGAAGGGATTATTCCGGCGCTGGAGCCGGCGCATGCCCTGGCATACGTGACGAAGCTGGCACCGGCGATGGGGTGCGACGACATTATCCTGATGAACCTGTGTGGCCGAGGCGACAAGGACATCTTCGCCGTCGCCCAGCACCTCGGCGTCAAGCTGTGAGCCGGATCGCCGCTCGGTTTGCCGAACTGAAGCAGGCCGGGCGCGGCGCTCTGATCCCGTTCCTGGAGGCGTGGGACCCGGACCGGGATACCTCCATGGCGCTGCTGCGAGCGATGCCCGAGGCCGGGGCAGACCTGATCGAGATCGGCATGCCGTTCACCGACCCGATGGCCGATGGACCGATCATCCAGGCGGCCGGCAAACGCGGTCTTGCAGCCGGGGTGAAGGTCGCTGACGTGCTGGCGATGGTACGCGCGTTTCGTGGGGCGGACACGGCGACGCCGGTGGTGCTGATGGGGTACCTGAACCCGATCCTGTCCTATGATCCAGAGCGGTTTTGTGCCGATGCGGCAGCGGCTGGCGTGGATGGGCTGATCATCGTCGATCTGCCGACCGAGGAGGCCGATCTGCTGCTGCCGTTCTGTTCGGCAAACGGGCTGGATTTCATCCGGCTGGTGGCGCCGACGACGGACGACGAGCGGCTTCCGCACGTGCTGAGCGGATCGTCCGGTTTCGTCTACTACGTCAGTATAACCGGCATTACCGGGACCCGGAGCGCGACGGCGGAGCATCTGGAGGCGGCCATTCCCCGGTTGCGAAGGGCGACCTCGTTGCCGATCGCTATTGGATTTGGCGTGCGGTCCCCGGAACAGGCGGCGGTGGCCTCCCGCGTGGCGGATGGCGCGGTGGTGGCCTCGGCGTTGATCGACACGCTCTCGACTTATCTGGATGCCGATGGGAAGGCGAAGCCGGGTGCGGTGGAGGCGGTGCTGGACCAGGTCCGTGGACTGGCGGCCGCGGTCCGGGGCTGAGGTCGTTCGCATCCGAACAGTCAGGCCGGTTGTAACCGCGGGCGGGTCTGAACGCGGTGGCGCCATACCTGGGGATTATCGGGTCGAACACCGCGTCGGGTTCCTGGTGAGGCAGGCGAGCCAGCGCGATACGGCGATTTCGCCGAGCTGATGACGCCGATTGACCTGACGGCAGGCTGGCGGTCCGCAACGGCGGGCTGATGCTGGCGGGTCGCCGGGGGTGCCTTTGCTCGATGCCGACGCCGACGGAATCGTGCGCCGCGGGCGCCGGGACAACCCAGCCGGCGGAGCAGGTGGCAGCGGTAGTTGGCAGCGGGCGGAGGCGGCCTGCGGCTACACCGCCAGGTAGGCAGCGCGCGCCGCTTCGTCAGCCCGCAGGGCGGCCATGGTGCCGTTCCAGACGATGCGGCCTTTCTCGATCACCGCAGCGCGGTCGGCGACGCGTGACGCGAAATGCAAATTCTGTTCGGCCAGCAGGATCGTGACGCCTTGCTGCTTCAGGGCGAGAATGGCCCGGGCCATGTCGTCCACGATGACCGGGGCGAGGCCCTCGCTGGGTTCGTCCAGCAGCAGCAAGGTGGGGTTGCCCATCAGGGTGCGGGCGATGGTCAGCATCTGCTGCTCGCCACCGCTCATGCGCCCACCAAGGCGGGTGCGCATGCGGCCAAGGTTCGGAAACAGGGCATAGAGGCGTTCCTCCGTCCAGGCGAGGCGGCCGGCGCGCGAGGGTTGGCGGCCGACCTCCAGGTTCTCGGTCACCGTTAGGTCAGCGAAGATGCGGCGCTCCTCCGGGACGTAGCCCAGGCCAGCGCGAGCGATGCGGTGCGGCTCCCAGCCGGTGATGTCCCTGCCGGCGAAGTGGATGCGACCGGCGGCCGGGCGGACGATGCCGATCAACGATTTCATCGTGGTGCTCTTGCCGGCGCCGTTGCGGCCCAACAGGACCATGACCTCGCCGGCGGAGAGGGTGAAGGCGACGCCCTGAAGGATGTGGGCGCGGCCGTAATAGGTATGGACGTCCGTCAGCGTCAGCATCAGTGGCCACCACTGGTGGCGCCGGAGCCGAGGTAGATCGCGCGCACGACCGGGTTGGCGCGGATGGCCGGGCCGGAGCCTTCAGCGATCAGTTCGCCGCGGTTGAGCACCAGGATGCGGTCGGCGATGCCGAACACCACGTCCATGTCGTGTTCGGTGAACAGGACAGCGGTCCGGTTCGCGGCAGCGATGCTGCGGGTCAGTTGCATGAGGGCGACGCGTTCGCTGGGGGCCATGCCGGCGGTGGGTTCGTCCATCAGCAGCAGCGCCGGGGCGTTCGCCAGGGCTACGGCCAGTTCCAGGCGCTTCAGGTCGCCGTACGCGAGAACACCGGCGGCGCGGGCGGCCTGGTCCTGCATGCCGACCTGGGCAAGCAGGGCGTCGGCCTCCTGTATGAACCAGGCAGCGGCGGGGCGAACGAAGCGCCAGACGCGACGGTGGTGGGCGAGCAGCGCGACCTGGACGTTCTCCCGCACCGTCATGGAGGCGAAGGTGGCGGTGATCTGGAACGTGCGGCCGACACCGAGGCGCCAGATCCGACGCGGGGACAGGCAAGTGACGTCCCGGCCACGCAGGGTGATGCGGCCCGAGTCTGGCGGGATCTGGCCGTTCAGCATGTTGAAGCAGGTTGACTTGCCGGCTCCGTTGGGACCGATCAGGGCCAGCATCTCGCCGGCGGCAACCTGGAACGAGACGGCGTTGACCGCTCGGATCCCGCCGAAGCGCTTGCTGATGGCGTTGACGTCGAGGACGGTCATGCCGGAGCGGGGGATGTCATGGTGCTTCGCGGCCGCGCAGCCACAGGCGGTTGGTAGTGCCTGCGATGCCCTGGGGAAACAGCAGGACCAGCGCGATGATGGCAACGCCAAGGACGAGGCGCCACAGGTTGGTGAAGCGCAGCAGGAGGTCGAACAGGCCGGTGTAGACCAGGGCACCGACGACCGGGCCGGCCATGGTCTGAACGCCGCCAAGCAGGACCATGAGCAGCGCATCGACGGAGCGGCCGATGGAGATATAGGTGGGAAAGACGCTGCCCTTGCTGAACGCGGTCAGGCCACCGGCAAGCCCCGCGGCGGCAGCGGACAGAACCAGGACCGCGAGCCGGATGCCGCCGGAGTGCAGGCCGATGGCTTCGGCCCGTAGCGGCGAGTCTCGCGTCGCACGCAGGGCATAGCCGAACGGGGCGTAGAGCGTGCGGCGGAGCAGCAGCGTGCCGGCGGTGCAGATCATAAGGGTGAGCCAGTAGAAGCTGAACGGGCTGGTGGTCCAAGGCGCTAGCCAGGGGGCGGACCAGGAAGCGGGCCAAAGGGAGGGCCAAATGCCGAGGATGCCGTTATCACCACCGGTGATCGAGACCGCCTGGAACATCACCGCCCAGATGATCTGGGCGAAGGCAAGGGTCAGCATTGCCAGGTAGACCCCGGACAGGCGGACGACGAAGCCACCGAAGATCAGGCCCATAATCGCCGCGCCGATGGGGGCCACAAACAGGGCCGGCAGCATCGGAAGCATCATCGCCTTGGCGGCGAAGGCTGCGGCGTAGGCGCCGATGCCGAAGAAGGCGGCGTGACCGAAGCTGGGCATCCCACCCGGACCCATCATCGCGTGCAGCGATGCGGCGAACAGCATGGCGATCAGCATCTCGGTCAGCACCGACAGCAGGAACGGGCCGACAAGGAACGGCGCGACGATGGCAAGCGCCAGGGCGACGGCCGCGAGCGCGCGCAGCGCCGGGGTGGCGGGGCGGATCAGCGCTACGGTGGCGGCTTCGGTTCGGGTGGCGTTCAACGGGTGGCCGAGCAGCCCGTTGGGGCGGAGCATCAGCACGACGGCCATGATGACGAATGTCAGCACGAGTGTCGCTTGCGGGAGCAGCAGAATGCCGAAGGCCTGCAGGAGGGCGATCAGCAGGCTGGCAAGATAGGCGCCGGGCAGGCTGCCGAGACCGCCGACCACGACAACCACGAAAGCGTCGGCAATGGTCGACAGGTCGAGTTGCAGGTTGGCCGAACCATCCGGCAACGAAAGCGCGCCGCCGAGGCCGGCCAGCCCGGCGCCAAGGGCGAAGACCAGGGTGAACAGCAGGCGCTGGTCGACGCCGAGGGCGGCCACCATCTCGCGATCCTGGGTGGCGGCGCGAACCAGGGTGCCCCAGCGGGTGCGGGTGAACAGCAGCCACAGCGCGCCCAGGACGGCGGGGCCGATGGCGATCAGCAGCAGGTCGTAGAACGGGACCCGCTGGCCGGCGATTTCGACAAAGGCGCGCAGCCAGCGGGGGCGGGCCAATGTCAGATCGCCAGGCCCCCAGATCGTCAAAGTCAGATCCTGAACCACCAGGACGACGCCGAACGTGGCCAGCAGTTGCAGCAGTTCAGGAGCCTTATAGATACGACGCAGTAACGTCATTTCCATTGCCGCGCCGATGCTGGCAAGGGCGAGGCCGCTGAGGATGGTGCCAAGGGCGAACCAGGCCGGATCACGCGGCAACTGCGACAGGATGGTCCAGCCGATATAGGCGCCCAGCATGAACAGCGAGCCATGGGCGAAGTTGACGACGCGGGTGACGCCGAAGATGACAGTCAGGCCGGCGGCGACAAGGAACAGCGAGGACGCGCTGGCCAACCCGCTGAGGGCCTGGACAAGGAACGTCTCCATCTATCGGGCACCGGCGGATGATCGCATCAGGCGTAACCGGTTTTATCGTCCTTGCGGTACGGTCCGTGGTCGGAGCGCCTGCGCGCGTTGTGACGCCGTGGCTGCGGCGGAGCGGGCCGGTGGGCGGAGCCGGGTCGTCCTGACATGATTATGCGGGGCGCATCTTCTTGACTTCGGCATCAGGCGGCAGAGCGGAGGCGCCGTCGACGTAGCGCCAGTCGACCATGATGGGCTTGCCGTCCTTCAAGGCGGTTTTTCCCACATAGGTACCGAGCGTGCTTTGATGGTCGATGGCGCGCCAGATGGCGTTGCCGAACGGGGTGGCGAAGCCGGTGTCGGCGAAGCCGGCTGCCATGGTCTCGGTGTCGACGGAGCCGGCCTTCTTGATGCCGGCGACGATGGCGTTGATGAGCGCATAGCCGACAACCGAACCCATCTTCGGCAGTTCGTTGTACTTGGCCTTGTAGGCGTCGATAAAGGTTTTATTGGCCGGATCGGCAAGACTTTGGACGGGATAGCCGGTCACAATCCAGCCTTCGGGCGTTTCCTCGCCGAGCGGATCGAGGTATTCGGGCTCACCGGTCAGGACCGAAACGACGCCGCGCTTTTCGAACAGGCCGCGGGTGTTGCCCTGGCGCACGAAGTTGGTGAGGTCGCCGCCGAAGGTGACATTGAAGATCGCGTCCGGCTTGGCGTCGGCGAGTGCCGAAACCGTGGCGCCGGCGTCAATCTTGCCTAATGCGGGCCATTGTTCGGCGACGAACTCGACACCTGGCTGCTTCTGGGACAGCAGAAGCTTGAACCACTTCACCGCCGACTGCCCGTATTCATAGTTGGGGGCAATGGTCACCCAGCGTTTGGCTTGCAGCTTTGCGGCATCGTCCACCAGCATGGCTGCCTGCATGTAGGTCGACGGACGCAGGCGATAGGTGTAGAGGCTGCCTTCACTCCAGACCAGGGCGTCGGTCAGCGGCTCACTCGCAACGAACAGTTTCTTGCGCCGCAGGGCGATGTCACCGATCGCCAGGCCGATATTCGACAGGAACGTTCCGGCGAGCAGGTCAACCTTCTGGTCGTCGATCAATTCGCCCGCGAGGCGGATGGCGTCAGGCGGGCGGCCGGCGTCGTCCCGGCTAATCACCTCCAGCCTGCGGCCCAGCACGCCGCCGGCGGCGTTGACATGTTCGACCGCGAGTTGCCAGCCGCTGCGATAGGGCACGGTAAAGGCAGGTATGGCGGTGTAGGAGTTGATCTCGCCGATGCGGATCGGGGTGTCGCCCTGGGCGCGGACGATCGCCGGAGTGCCCAAGATGGGGGCGCCCAAGATGGGGCCGACCAGGATAGGGGTGGTGGATGCAAGCAGCTTACGGCGAGAGAGTCTGATCAACGCGATCTCCTGTCCTGCGACGTCATCGTAACCCGTCCTCGCCGACGACCGCCGCCACCGTCAGGCCGCCGATGCGCGGCAGCGGGCGGCCGCTGTCGGTGACGACGACGGCAACCACGATTTCGTCGTGGCGGGGGGCGTCGGCGACGCGGATTTCCATGGCGTCGAAATGGCTGCGGACGGAGGCTGCGTCCTTGTGACCGAGCGGAACGTCGATCGGGGTGCCAAGGGTGCCGCGCTTCTTGGCGCTGGGGATCAGGGCGGCGCCTTTTCCAACGGCTTTGCGGAGTGGGCCGCCGAGCTTTGGGTGCAGGATCGCGGCGGCGTGTTCGAGTTCACCATCCTCACCCACGATCGCGGCCTTGCCGTAGCTTTGGACATCGGCGGGAGATATGCCCAGGGCGGCGACCGCGCGCTTGCCCAGCAGCGCGCCGAGTTCCTCGCCCATGTCGATCAACTCATCAAGGTCGTCGGCGCCGCGATTGGCATAGGGGTTCCAGATCACAGCGATCGCGGCAACCTTGCGGGTGGGCGGCACCACGGCCTGGTTGGCTTCCTGAAGCGTTTCCTCGACCACGGTCAACAGCTTGCGTATCATGCAACCTCCTGCAGTGTGAGGGATCGATGGCGGACGCGCAGGCGACCGCGCAGGACCAGGACGGCACCCTCAATCAGCCCGGCCTGTAACAAATTGTCGGCCATCGCTGCAGCGGCGTCCAGGGCCAGGTTGATGGCTTCAGCCGAAATTTGACCGACATCAAACGCGATTGGGCGGTCGGTGGCTGTCAGGGCTGGCTCGCCGATGCGCTTGCCACGGCGCTGACCGAGCGGGTCCGGCAGATTGGCCAGCGTCCTGTCGGTCCAGCCTGGTGAGGCCAGTCGCCGTCCGCGAGAACGCATGATCCTTTGGCGCCGGTGTCGAGTGTTGGTTTGCGCAATGGCCCCTGCCCCCATATCTTCGCTTCGAGACGCCATAGGAGCCTACATGCCCGGACCGTTGCACGGCTATCGCGTTGTCGACCTGACCTCGATGATCTCGGGCCCGTTGGCGACCATGATCCTGGCGGACCAGGGGGCGGACGTGATCAAGGTGGAGAACCCGGATGGCGGAGATCACACCCGGGCCGCCAATAACCGGCGCGGCGGGTTTTCCGCCTCGTTTTTGAACAATAATCGCAACAAGCGATCGGTGGCGCTGGACCTGAAGCAGCCAGGGGCATGCGCGGCGGTGCTGCGGCTGGCCGGGACGGCGGACGTGTTCGTGCAAAACTTCCGGCCCGGCGTAGCGGAGCGGATGGGGCTGGGCGAGGATGCGGTGCGGGCGGTAGCACCTGAGATCATCTATGTCTCGATCAGCGGGTTTGGCGAGGCCGGACCGTATGCGCAGAAGCCGGTGTATGATCCGCTGATCCAGGGGGTATCGGGGCTGGCGTCGATCCAGGCTGGGTCGGATCGCGAGCGGCCGCGGCTGGTGCGCACGATCGTGCCGGACAAGCTGACGGCCTACAACGCAGCGCAGGCGATCACCGCTGCGCTGCTGTCGCGGGCGCGCACCGGCAAGGGCCAGCACATACGGTTGTCGATGCTGGATGCGATCATTGCGTTTCTTTGGGCGTCCGACATGGGCAGCCAGACGTTTGTCGGCGAGGACATCCCGCAGCAGGAGGCGGCGAGCTTCATCGACCTGATCTACGAAACGGCGACCGGGCCGATCAGTGCGGCGGTGCAGACCAACCGCGAATGATTGGCGCTGACGCGGGCGCTGGACAAACCGGAGTGGCTGGACGACGAACGGTTCAAAACACCGGCGCTGCGTCAGCGGCACATCAACGAGCGGCTGATCCTGACGCAGGAGGCGCTGCGGGCGCGGCCGGCGGAAGAGTGGCTGCGGCGACTGACCGAGGCCGGCGTGCCGTGTGCCCCGGTGCTGACGCGGACGCAGATGTTGTCAAACGAGCAGGTTGTGGCCAACGGCATCGTGGTGGAAACCGAGCACGAGGCGGCAGGGCGGATCCGGCAGGCACGGCCGGCGGCGCGGTTTTCGGAGACGCCGGCGGAGTTTCGATGGGGCGGCGCCGCGTTGGGGGCGCATACCGCAGAGGTGCTGGGCGAACTGGGCTATACGGCGGCGGATATCGCGGGGTGGCAGACGGTCGGCTAGGTTCAGCGGACCCGGCTCAGCCTTCACCGGTTGCTCGCGGCCCCGGCACGCCAAGTTCAGTGAAGGGCCTGGCATCCCAGTGTCCTTCAAGCAGTGCGCCTGCAACTGTCGGAGCGTCCGACATCTGCGATTATGCTGGCAAATTCCCAACAGCGGGCAAAGACTTGTGTCGTCAGACCCAACCGCCCGGCTAACGAGGTAAAACACACCGCGGGGCGGTGGGTCTTACGTCGTTTTACGTGGCCGGTTCAGACGTACTCGCCGGCCTGACTGTTCTGGCGGTTACCGGCATTGAGGCGGCGTTCTGCGATCTGCGCCTTCATTGCCTTCTGCAGCTTCTCGAACGCGCGGACCTCGATCTGGCGGACCCGCTCGCGGGAGATGTTGTATTGCTGCGAAAGGTCCTCAAGCGTGGTGGGGTTATCCTTCAGCCGCCGCTCGATCAGGATATGGCGTTCCCGCTCATTCAGCGACTTCAGCGCGCCGGTCAGCAATGCCTTACGCCCGGTCAATTCCTCACGGTCGGCGATCGCCGACTCCTGCGTCTCGGCTTCGTCGACCAGCCAATCCTGCCATTCGCCTTCGCTGTCCTGGCGCACCGGGGCATTGAGGCTATGGTCCGGGGCCGCCAGGCGGCGGTTCATGCTGACGACGTCCTGTTCCGGAACATCGAGCACCCGGGCGATCTTGGCCACTTGTTCGGGCTGCAGGTCGCCATCGTCAATGGCCTGCATCTGGCCCTTGAGGCGGCGCAGGTTGAAGAACAGCTTTTTCTGCGCCGCAGTGGTGCCCATTTTCACCAGCGACCAGGAATGCAGGATGTACTCCTGGATGGCGGCGCGTATCCACCACATGGCATAGGTGGCGAGGCGGAAGCCGCGATCAGGATCAAAGCGCTTGACCGCCTGCATCATGCCGACGTTGCCTTCGCTGATGAGTTCCCCGACCGGCAGGCCGTAGCCGCGGTAACCCATGGCGATTTTTGCAACTAGCCGTAAATGTGAGGTGACAAGTTTGTGTGCCGCCTCCATATCCTGCGTATCGCGCCACTGATGAGCAAGCGAAAGCTCTTCCTCAGGGGTTAGCATTGGAAATTTGCGGATCTCCTGGAGATACCGCGACAGGTTGCCTTCTGGGGCAATGTTCAGGACGGCAGAGACCACCGGGAAAGACTCCTTTCGTCAGCCGCTTCATACTTGCCCGACGATGGCGCAAGATCGCGGCGTGAATGTGACTGAGACCAGTCTGGATGCAGGGGCGGCAATCAAGTCCCGGTTACCCGCCCCGTATTGGCGACAGTATACCCGGACGCCCCACCAAGAAGGGGTCTCCCCTGTCTTGATGATGACGGTATACAGGACCAGAATAGTCCTGTCAAGATTAACGTATCGTTACCAACCAGACAGCGATGCCGCGATGGCGTGCAGCAACGCCTGCATATCGGCCGGCAGGGCGGCTTCGAAGTGCATCGGCTGACCGGTCCTGGGATGCCTGAAGCCCAAACTGGCGGCGTGCAGGGCTTGGCGCGGAAAGTCCAGAAGTCGACTGCGGAGCGACGGAATGACGGCTTTGGCGGCAGCCGGAACGCGCCGCAGATACAGCGGATCACCGACGATCGGGTGGCCGCGGTCGGCGAAATGCACGCGGATTTGATGCGTGCGGCCGGTCGCGAGCCGGCATTCCAATAGCGCCATGCTGGTCTGCCAGGCTTGCATTGTGCGGTAACGGGTCAGCGCATATTTGCCGCCATGCGCGACGACCGCCATGCGTTTGCGCTCGCGTTTGTCCCGGCCGATCGCGCCCTCGATTTCGCCCGCCAGCGGCTGCGGCAACCCCCACACAAGCGCCTGGTAGGCCCGGTCGAGGTCGCGGTTGGCGAAGGCAGTGGTAAGGGCGTCGTTAGCCAGCTGCGTCTTTGCCACCACCATGACGCCGGAGGTGTCCTTGTCCAGACGGTGGACGATGCCGGGGCGGCGCTCCGCTCCGATGCCGGTAAAGCCGGACTCGCAGTGGGCGAGCAAGGCATTGACCAGGGTGCCGTCGGGATTGCCGGGCGCTGGGTGGACCACAAGCCCGGCAGGCTTGTCGAGCACGATCAGGTCGGTGTCTTCGTAAAGGATCGCCAGCGGGATGGATTGTGGCTGGGGTGTCGCGTCGACCGGGGGCGGCAGGTCCAGCACATAGGTCGCACCGGCGCGGACCGGTTCGGCCGGCTGGGTGACCGGGCGGCGGTCGGCGATCAGTCGGCCCTCATCGATCAGCGTCTTGACGCGGGTGCGCGAGAGGGTGCCGAGGGATTCGGCAAGGAAGCGGTCGACGCGCTCGCCGGCGTGGGCGTCGGTGGCGATGATGCGGATTGGTGCGGGATCGCTGTTGGATGGCATGTGAACGTGGGATAACGCGATTTGGATCCGAATGGGAGACGGCATGCGTGTGCTGAAGATCGCGGTTGTGGTGATGGGTGTGCTGATTGTGTTGGGGACGGTTGGGCTGGTGGTCGGCATCGCGCGGCGGTCGGGCACGCCAGTGGTGGCGGTGCCGACGTGGCCGCCGACGATGGCGGCTGTGCTGGACGAGCCGGCGGGGACACGCATCGCGGGGATCGCGGCCTTGCGTGACCGGCTGGCGGTGCAGCTTCAGGGCGGCGGAGCAGATCGGGTGGTATTGATCGATCCGGATTCGGGTGCGGTCGCAGGGCGGATTTCGCTGGCGCGTTAGGAATTGGTGGTACGGTGCAATCAGGTGCTTGAGGTTGGCAGGGTTCCGGGTTAGAAGGCGCGCCTTGGCCATGGTCCCGTTCGTCTAGAGGCCCAGGACAGTGCCCTCTCACGGCACCAACAGGGGTTCGAATCCCCTACGGGACGCCAAAGCCGCTTTCCCCAGTAATCCAATATCCGAGCCCCACATTGGTGGTTCGTTTCCAATAAGGTTCATGGCTTCGGGTGGTCGGTTTTTCGGCGACCAGACATCGGCGACCCTTCTGCCATTTGGCGCCGCTCCGACACCCACCGCCGGATCAACTTGGCAGCGTCATCACGTGTGATCAGGCGCCGCTTCGCCAGATCGATGACCGCACGGGCCATTTGGCCGTCGAGAAGTCTTTGCTCAATATCGTCCGGCAACCGCATCTGCACCTGCCCTCACCAGTGAGCGGACATTCTATCAATCCGACCATGCCAGGGGCCAGCGGGCGCGTCGACACGCAATGGCCCGGCCAACTATTCCCGTAATGTTCTCTTGATGGGAAGCCGCAACCCGATCGAACGCTGCGCCTGATTACCCTGCAGCAGACGCCAAGGGGCTTCGTCCGGATGGTGGTCTGCCTCAACTGTCAGCACATTTCGCCGCTGCCGGTGCGTGATCTGGTGCGACGCGAAGGCGGGTTGTTCCCGGCCGAGTTGGCCTGATACAGCTTCGGTGCGAGGCGTGCCAGACAGCAAGGTCGAGGCCAAGCTGATGCCGCTCTGTGAACCAAGGTGTTGGAAGTGGCGGCAGCCATGTTGCCGCATCATGGCAGCTTGGCGAACCGTTTCTGCAACCAGTTGCAAAGCAACGCGTTCTTGCCCCTCACGAGGTGATGGATGAGCAAGGCGAGCGACCTTCGCCAACGGGCCCAGCGCTACCGACGGCTGGGATGGCAGACTACAGACGCCGCGACCGAGCGCGCAGCGACCGAACTGGCGACCGAGCTTGAGATGACGGCAGAACAGCTTGAGCGGCACGGCCTGATCCGTGAGCGGGCCCACGCGCTATGGGTAGAGCATGGCCGACCCTCCGGCCGCGATGTAGAATTCTGGCACGCTGCGGAGCGACAAGTGGCCCTTAATCGCCGCCGATGACCTTAGTTCGGAAATTGAAGCGGAACTGCCAGCGCCGAGCGAAAATCCGTGGTGCGGCCTGCGTGAACCTAGGTATCGTGAGGGAGCGGGAGAATGTGTAACCGGCGATGATTGGCGGAAACATGTTGGTTGCGGTTTGAGCGGGGCCGGAGAAACGCGCGTAATTCGCCGTATCTTGGACAACATCGAGCAGCGGCCAAGTTGCTCTTGAACCCCAGGATCGGCTGGTATCGACCCTTCATCCCCCGATGATCCTGTTCAATCCGATTGTTGAGGCTACGATTTGGCGGATGAAGAACATCCCAGTCAAGTCAAGCAGTCTTAGCTCGCAGCGCACACGGCGGGAAATCCCAGTCGGCCACGTACATCGCCGTAAATGCTGACAGAACCCTGTTGATCGAGGGTTGAGCGGTGTCACTCATCCAGTGGATTAACCATTAACGAAACCTCTGTCTGCGGCAACAATAGAAGTCACACCAGCCACCACCGCGAGAAACCCGCGAAGTTGACAGTGCTAAATACATCGTATGATATCACGCAGCGGCGGCGGCATCGCGTGTTGATCGGCTCTGGTGCGCGGTGCTCAAAAACATCCGGGGGGATTCGGTGGGGGCTGATCAGTCATCCATAACGCGACGTTCGGCAATGGCAGGCATCGCCGCCGCCGGCCTCGGCGCCACGACACAACGGGCCAAGGCTGCACCCATCCAACTCAAGCTCGCAACCGCTGACACGATGAACGACACCTCATATGAGGTCGGCCAACGCTTCGGCGCCGAAATCGCCCAACGCACCGGCCGCAAATACGACGTGCAGCTGTTTGTCGGCGGCGCGCTCGGCAGCACTGTCAACTTGGCCAACAGCCTGCAGACGGGCATCATCGACTGCGCCATCCTGACCTCGGGCTATCTCGAGTCCATTGTCCCAACGGTCCAATCCATCGACCTTCCGTTCGTGTTCAAGGACGAGGCGACGGCCGAAGCAATGCTGGACGGCGAACTGGGGAAGCGCCTCTTCGCCGATATGAGCACGCGCGGAATCAAGGGCCTTGCCTGGGGCTGGTACGGCTGGCGCCAGATGGAGATCAGCGACCGTCCGGTGCGCACCCCGGATGACATGCGTGGCCTCAAAATCCGCATCCAGCCTGGCCCCGTGTTCGCCGCGATGTTTCGCGCGCTGGGTGCCATCCCGGTGCCATTGGATGGCAGCGAGGTCTATCTCGGCCTGTCGCAGCACACCGTCGGCGGCGTGGAATTCCCCCTGCCTACTGCAGTCACTTTCAAGGTCTATGAGGTGACCAAGTATTTGGCGCTGACCCGACACAGCTACAACGCCAGCGCGCTGATGGTCAGCAACGCCCGCTGGAATCAGTTGTCTCCGGAAGAGCAGGTCGCGTTTCAGGACTCCGCCGCGGCCGTTTTGTCCTTCTGGCGCAGTACGATCGCAAAACGGTCGGACGATGCGCTGACTTTCCTCCAGGCCCACGGCATGCAGTCCACCACTCCGGATTTCCGGTCTTTCCAGGACAAGATGAAATCCGTCTACGACCAGTTCAGCCCGAAATATCCGGAGTTGTTCCACATGATCATGGAGCGCAACACGTGACCGAACGCGCCGGCCTGATGATGGCGATAATGCAACCTCCACCGACGATGGAGGAGGAGTTCCAGGATTGGTACGACACGGAGCATTTTCCCGAACGCGCCAATTGCGAAGGCTTCGTCACCGCCCAGCGGTTTCTCTGCCTCGACGGCTTTCCGCGTTATCTGGCGTTATATGACCTGTCGAGCCGAGCGGTTCTTGACGGGCCGGCATACGGTGCCATCGCCCGCAACCGCTACTCGCAATGGACCAAGCGGATCATCCCGCGCATGTGGGGCCACTACCGCGCAGAAGCGGACCAGATCTATCCCGGCCAAGCCCGCCTCGGGGTTAACGGTACCCCTACCCGCTTAGCGCTTTGGCGCTTCTCGGGCGTCCCCGAAGCGTCCCTTCAGACCATCGTTGATGGGGTGCGGGCCAGTTTTGCGGAAACGCTCGGTGTGCTGCAGCTCCGCCTCTTCCAGGGCAAGGCCGCGCAGGAAGGCGACGTCATTGCCACGATCGAACTGGCCGGAGCGATCCCGGTCGTTGCCCCGAATGCAGCCGCTTTCGGTCCGACGCTGCGCCATCTGAACCTGACCAACCTCTACATGCCATACTGGCGCTGATGCAGGGTGACGACATACCGGCAGAAGTAGCAGGTCCGGCCTTCGTTCCTGAAACCGCTCGGCTGCGGGTGCTGGACGCAACCTTGGACATCATCGTCGCTATCACGATCTTTGGGGAGCTTGCTGCCGTCATCACCGACGTGATCGGCCGTACCCTGTTCGAGCTGCCCCTGCTATGGGCCGATGAGGTTGGCAGCCTTGCTCTGACCACAATGGCATTCATTGGCGGGGCGGTCGCCTATCGCCGAGACCAACACATTGCTGTCCGCCTGTTGGTCAAAATGATGCCTGGCCGGGTGCGTCCACCGATCCACGCGCGCCGATGGGGGAATCCACCCGCGCGATGGTGCCTTATGTGGCGGTGCTGCTGGTTGGGCTGCTGCTGGTGGCGTTCGTGCCGTGGTTCACCCTGGCCCTGCCGCGCGCCGTTGGATTGATCCAATAACCAGGAGTTTCCGACCAGTGTCCGACACAGATGTCATCACGCAGCGCGAGGCCGAACTGTACCGGGCCATGCTCGCCTTCGACTATGCCGCACTGGACGGGCTTCTGTCGGAGGAGGTCAGCTACATCCACTCGACCGGCGTCGTTGAGACCAAAGCCGAATACTTTGCCGGCTTGCGCCAGGGCCTGTACGAGTACGGCGACATTACGATCCCCAGCGGCACGACGCGACTTTTCCACGATGTGGCGATGACCTCCGGGGTGATGGAAATGCTGGTTGGTGCCAAGGGCTCCCCGAAGGACACGATCCGGCTTCAGCATGTGCTGATCTGGCGGCACGAGACCGGCACGTGGCGATTGCTGCTGCGCCAGGCGACCAGGATTCCAACTTGACTAACCGTATCGTGAAATGAAACCACCTGGGTAGGGAACCTCCGAACGTGTCAACGACTGTCTCTCATCAAACGGCCATGGATGATGCCGTGGGACATCTGGCCAGCACCTACGCGCCGAAGGGTAACTACATCGGTCTGCTGATGCTGGCCTCTTTATTTGTCGAGGCCTGGGATTTCTACTCAATCGCCTTCGTATTGGTATTCATCCGCGAGCAGTTCAATCCTGCGCCGCTCTGGCTTGGGCTGACCGCCGCTGCCGTTCAGGCCGGTGCTGTCGCCGGCGCTCTGCTCGGCGGCTGGCTCACCGACAAGCTCGGACGCCGGCTGATGTTCATGGCCAGTATCATCATGTTCATTGTGTTAGCATTGGCGCAATCCTTCGCTTCAAGCGTAGCAATGCTGGCGCTGATCCGCTTCCTGCTTGGAATTCCTCTAGGGGCCGACGTTACCACCGGTTTCACGTATATCATGGAATACCTGCCCAAGGGTCGGCGCGAAGTGATGGGCAACCGATGGCAGGTCATGTTCGCGGCGGGCCAGGTGGTGTGTTCAATCGTCGTCGCGCTGTTCCTGCTAATGGGCCTTTCGCACGAGGTACTCTGGCGCGTTGTGCTGGGCCTGGGAGCAGTTCCCGCTCTGATCATCCTGCTCATGCGGAGTGAGCTGCCGGAGACAGCGATCTGGCTGATCCGGCAGGGTCGCTTTCGGGAGGCCAAGATCGTATCGGCCCGAATGTATAACGATACCTTGGATATGCTGCCGGACACCGACATCGAGGTGAAAAAGCCGCGCGTCACGGAATTCCTGGCCGACCTGCGTAAGGACCCGATCCGCTGGCGCGCCAGTATCTACAGTTGGATCGCTTTCTTCTGCTGCGGTGGCGAGTTTTCGACCTTTGGTTTTTACATCCCGGTTATATTCACCATGGTCGGGGTTTCATCGCTCATTGGCACCAGCCTCACCACCGGTGTTATTTGGTTTATCGCAGGCATCGCCGCGTGGGTAGGACCAGCGGTTACGCCTAAACTCGGGCATCGCGGCATCGGCATCAGCGGGTTTTCAACCGTTATAGTCGGCCTGATAATTGCAGCCTTCGCCCTCTATACTGCTCGTCCATACCTGCTTCCGTTCGCCGCAGGCATCATGATGTGGGGGCACACCTGGGCGGTGACCAATCCTTTGACGATTGCCACTGTGGTTTCACGGGCGCAATTTCGTGGCACGATGGGGGGTGTTACCTACGTCTTCAACAAGTTCTCGGTGTTCATGGGAATTTTCCTGTTCCCATCTTTGTTCGCTGCAATCGGTCAGGCTAACGCCACAGTATTCGTGATCGTGTTCCCGGTAACTGGATTGCTGGCGGCTATCTTCCTGTTTCGAGAAGTATATGGTTTCCAGTTGGATTGAACAAACACCGCGGACCTGTGCGAGTGCCACTCCCCGGCCCTCGCCATTTCCGTGATGATATTACTGCATTGGTTCAGACAACCAGATGAGAGCTACCGTTTCGCTGTTCTGCGCACGGATTTGGCCGCAGCCCGTCGGCGCTCAGTGTCATCCAGATGCACCTGCATCGCTTCGCGCGCCATAGCGGTGTCCCGCGCCGCGATCGCCTCATAGATCGCCTTGTGCAGCGGCAGCGTTACGGTCCGGTTTTGCTCGCTGTCTCGGTTGGTGATGCGCATCGATGCCACCAGGCTGGCCCGGATCGCATGCGTGACCGGGAGCAGGAATTCGTTCCGCGCCGCGCTCAGGCAAGCGACATGGAAAAGCACGTCCGCCGCAACGAATTCAGGGACATCATTTCCGGCAGCTACCATGGCCTCATAGGCCTTGCCGATCGCCGCATGATCCTCGGCGGTCCCGCGCCGTGCAGCGAGTTCCGCCGCCGAGGGCTCGATGATGCGGCGCAGTTCCATCAGGTGGTCCAGATTGTCGCTACCCGGCTCCGATGGGTCGTCATGCCAACCCAGCACGGCCGGGTCTAGCTGGCTCCACTCGCAACGCGGCCGCACGATCGTGCCGCGGCGCGGCTTGGGATCCAGCAGCCCCTTGCCTGCCAGAACGTTTAATGCCTCCCGCAGCACGGTGCGGCTGACATCATAGCGGGCCAGCAGTTCCTCTTCGTTGGGCAGCGGCTTGCCTGGCAAAAGTCGGCCCCGCACGATGTCGCCGCCAATCTGCTCGACAAGTTGTTCGCGTAGATTGCGCTTCAGCGGCTGCGCGATGGGTAAGTCATATGACGACATACAATATTATCATCCGGGCATAGGACAACCGTCAATGAAATAGTTCCCGCGACTTGCTGGGGGCGCTTGACTGCCTGAAGCACTTACTCCAAACCGTGACTGGGTGCCCAGGGCAGGCTTACGGCCGCTCCCGCCGCCCCGCCCGGCTCCCAGGCTATAGCCGATACACATCCGCCGCGGTGCCGCTGAACAGCGCGGTCTTTTCGTCCGCCGAGGCGCCCGCTGCAATTCGCTTGAACGCATTCCACAGGGTCAAGTAGGTGCAGGACTGCTTGTCCGGCGGAAAATTACTTTCGAACATGCTGCGCTTCGGCCCGAACAATTCGATGCAGGTCTCCATATAGGGGCGCCACGCATCCGCCAGCTGAACCGACGATGGGGGCTTATCGCGCAAGTGGAAATCAAAGCCGAAGTGCAGCATGCCCAGACCGCCCAACTTGATCCGCACATTTGGAAAAGGACGCGACCACAGCAAGGTTTTTCCGCCATTCCTCGAACACTTCGGCGCGGTGGCTGGAGTAGGGGCCAACGCAGATCGGGCCGCCAACATGGTTGACGATGATGGTGGTATCCGGGAAAGCCCGGGCCAGTGAGGCCACATCCTGCAACTGGGTAAAATACATCCACACGTCGAAGCTCAGGTCGAATTCCTTCAACTGAGCGAAGCCCTCCCGAAAGGTCGGGTCGAGCAGCAAACCCGGCGGGATGTATCGCACGACGTGTTTCACCACCTCCTCGTGCTTGTCCCAGGGCATGCAATAGCGGATACCGCGCAGGACACCGCCGCCGGCAACAACCTCGCCTCCAACGCCTCACGGATTTTTACGCCCTCGGTCAGTTCGGCAAATCCGACCATTCCGGCAGCGATTTCGGTGGACCCGTAGCCGCCAGAGGCACTCATCGCGGCGATGCCGCGAACGAACTCTACCTCACCAACTGGGCGAAGCGCCTCCGGCCCGCTGGCGCGGTACATCGCCTCGCACTCCAGAAAGACGCTCTGCACGATGTTGTGCCCGGCGGCGAGGTCGTCGAGGAATTCATCCAGTAAATATCGGCCGCGCTTCGGTGTCTCCCAGAAATGGTGGTGCGGATCGATGATCGGCAGGCCTGGGTCCAGCACATCCTCGGGTTCCTGGCCAGCGAGCCACGCGCGCAGGACCGCATTATCGCGACAGACCCCGCCACGATAAACATACGGTTCAGCCATGATCTGCTCCTTCAATCACGTTGGACGGCGTGCAGCATACGCCTCGGGGTTGACGACAAACGCCGGGCGGCGGCCGGCAAATTCGTCCAGGATCGCTTGCACCGCGGCATGACCTACGCGCAGCACGGCATCGCCGGTCTGGCCGGCAACATGGGGTGACAACAATACATTCGACATCCGCCGTAGAGCGGAAGACCGCGGCAACGGTTCAACTTCGCAGGTGTCCAGCGCCGCACCGGCCAGATGTCCGGATCGCAGCGCGGCGATCAACGCCGCCTCGTGCACCAGCTCGCCCCGGGCGGTGTTGATCAGAACCGCGCCAGGCTTCATGGCGGCGATGGCAGCGGCGTCGATGAGACGGGCGTTATCGCCCGTCAGCCGCCAATGTAACGATACGACGTCGCAGCGCGGCAGCAGTTCTCGCAGGGGCAGAGCGGGAACCGGCGGCGGCGGAGAATCCGGGCGCCCTGGTTCGGCTGCCAAAACCTGCATGCCGAACGCCTGAGCGATACGTGCCACCTTGGTGCCGACGGTGCCACAACCGAGGATTCCCAGTGTGCGGCCTTCCAGTGCGCCGCCGATCAGGGAATCCCGCTCCCACGCCCCGTCGCGCATGCTGGCGTCTGCCGTCGCCACCTTCCGTAGCAACCCCAACAGCAGACAGAATGTGTATTCGGCGACGGCCCCCGCGTTCGCGGGTCCGGTCGTCGTCACGACGATGCCCCGAGCGGAGGCGGCCGCAAGGTCTACGCCGTCGCTCCCCGCCCCGTGACGCGCGATAATTCGTAGTCTGGGGCTGGCCTCGATGACACCGGCAGTGACGACGCCCAGCCGGGCGAGAGTCGCATCAGCCTCGTGGCACGACTTCGTCAGCGTTCCTTCGCTTGGGTAGGCCTCCAGCACCCGGACAGCGGCATGGGCCTGCAAGCGTTCCACCGCGGCCGGATGGACGCTGCCATCCGTCAGCACAACCAGCTTTAACGCGGCCTCGGTCAAAGCCCCTCCAACGTGTAGTCATGGTCATGCAGTACGACCCGACGTTGGAACCGCCATTGCCCGTCGGCCTTGCGCAGCTCGCAATCGTAACGTCCTGGGGCGAGCAGTTTGCTCTTGCCATCCTTGCTCAGGAACACGGTCAGGTAGCAGGTCGCATGCGCGCGATCCCCGTTCACCGTCATCATCAGGTTGGATAAAACATGGCGAAGTTGAGACCCGCCGGCCTGGAAGCGGGAGAACCGCCGCGCGAACGCGGTAATCGCGGCCCGACCGGTGTGCTCGCCGACTGCGGGGCTGACCAGCGTGCCATCCTCGGTGAAGCAGTCGATGACAGTGTCCGCGTCACCGGCGTCCAACGCACACGTGTAGCGAACGAACAGGTCATTGATGCCGAACCTGTCTTCGATCGAGGGTGTTGTCATGGTGAGTCCTCCATGGGTTCAGAAGTCGTACAGTCGTGCTGGGTTGCCGACCAGGATCGCCCGCCACGCAGCTTCGTCGTCGACGCTGCGCGAAGCACGTTCAGCAGCCCAGCTTCGTCCACTTGGCGGTAGGCGGCGGGCGGCGCGGCATCGCCGATCCCGCCGTGCTGATGCACCAGATGCGGCCAGTCGGTGCGCCACACCGGCCGAGCTGGATTGGCTGCCACCAGGGCGCGGGCGAACGGGCAGCGCCGCCCATGTGGTCAGACACCACCGGCACCGACAGGGTCCGCAGCAGTAGCGCGATCAGCGACAGGACTTCCAGGTCGCAGTAAATCTGCACGTGCCAGCCCAAGGGTGCAACTTGTGCCGCGGCGCGCTCCAGCACCACGCGCCTCAGCGCAATCAGTGATGCGGGGGCTCATCAGATTGAGCCGGACCCCGCGCACCCCGGCTTGGTGCATGCGCTGTAGGGTTGCGTTGTCACAGGCTTCATCGATCACCACCACCGCCCGCAGCGACGTACTCCCACCATCCAGCGTGTCCAGCAGCGCGCGATTATCGGTCCCATACGCGCTGGGCTGTGCGAACACCGTGCGCCGCAGTCCCAGCCGTTCGGCGACCGCCCCATACGCGTCCAGTTTCCGCTCCAGAGGTGAGTAGGTGCGCCCGGACGCTCCAGGATAGAGGTCCGGCGGCCTAAAGACGTGCATGTGGCTGTCGCAGGCCAATGGCGGAACGGTGAAGCTCACGTCCGGTCAGCCCGCCGGTGCATCCAACGGGTCCGGCCGGAAGCCGATGATCTGCTCGAACCGGTCTGAGTAGCGCGGCCAGACTTCGGGGTTGACCAGCCGTGGCGGCACCCGTCCGCGCAGCAGCCCGACCCACTGTTCGGCAGCGGCGCGGGACATGTCGTGCATCGTCTCGACTGTGCCGCCGGCAATATGCGGCGTGGCCATCACCGTATCGAGGTGCAGCAGCGGGTGATCCGGCGGTGGCGGCTCGACGTCGAATACATCGATCCCGGCGCCGGCAATCCGATGGCTGGTCAGGGCTTCGAGCAGCGCAGTTTCACTGTGGATCTTGCCGCGGGCGGTGTTGATGAAATAGGCGTTCGACTTCATGCGGGCGAACTCGGCCGCCCCGAACATGCCGACGGTTTCTTTGTTGCGCGGGGTGTGCACGGTAACGAAATCGGACTCTGCCAGCAACGTGGCGAAATCGACCTTCTGGGCGCCACGCTCCGCCACCTGTTGCTCAGTCAGGTACGGATCGCACGCCAGCACCCGCATGTCGAAGGCCCGAGCATATTTGGCGGTCAGGCGCCCAATCTGGCCGATGCCGACGATGCCGACGGTTTTTCCAACGATATTATTGCCCGACATCGTCAGCCGGTCGTTTGCGGTGCCCTTCAACATCGCCTGGTGGCTGTAGCCAACCCGCTTGGTCAGCGCCAGCATCAGCGCGATCGCGTGTTCGGCCACCGGCTCGCTGTTGGTGCCTGACTGGTTGACGACGATCACCCCAGCGGCGTTGCAGGCGTCGACGTCGATCACGTCATATCCGGCCCCGGCCGACGACATCGCCAGCATATTCGGGCAGCGCGCCAGCAGCGCCGTGTTACCGCCCCACGGCGGCTGCAGCTCTGTCCCGGCACTTACTTGGTACCCGACGGCGGTTTCCAGCAAAGGCCAATTATTGGCCTCCGGATCGGCGTAATGCAGTTTGGATAATTCGATGTCGTCCTGCGCGCCGAGGATCTGTTCGGCAATCGGATCGAACCAGCGCTCGAAAAAGACCAGCCGCTTGCGATTCAGTGCCATCGGTGCCGCTTTCCTCCTGCTCCAGGCCCTGTTAGCCTTATATCGTAATACTAATCAGCCAGCCTGGACTGTCAACGACGGGCCGGAGCTGCCATTGGGGAAACAGCCGTGGAACACAAACGCCGTTACCTGGTCTATCTGCTGCTGTTCCTGTTTCTGTGCATCTACTCGCTTGACCGGGCAATGATGGGCGTGGTCGGCAGCACGATCGCGAAGGAAATGCAGATGGGACCGGTGGCGCTGGGCTACCTGTTCTCCTCCTACCTATGGCTCTACGCTCTGACCCTGCTGCCCGCCGGCGCCATCACCGACCGGGTCGGCGCCCGGCGCATGAGCGCGATCGCCGCCGGCGGGTGGTCGATCTTCCAGTTGTCGGGCGGGTTCGCCAGTTCCCTCGTTTTCCTGTTGGTGTCGCGGCTGGGGCTCGGTGTGTTCGAGTCGGCGGCCAATCCGTGCGCGCACAGCGCAATCCGCGAGTGGACGCCGCGCGGCGAGCGTGGCTTCGTCACCGCCATCTGGTACAGCGGCACCAACGCCGGACCGGCGATGGGCACCCCGCTCGTCGCCTGGCTGACCACCGTATATGGCTGGCGCTCCGCCTTCATTGTCACTGGGCTGCTGGGCCTGGTATGGGTGGCGTTCTGGCTGCCGCTCTACCGCCCCCCCGAACGGGCTGGCTGGCTGACCGAGACGGAACGCGCCAAGGTTCTGGCCGAACGGGACAGTGCACCAAAGGCAATCGCAGGAATGGCCGTTGGCTATCGCAGTCTGCTGACGGAAACGCCAACATTGTGGGGCCTTGCGATTACCCAGGGCTGCATCAACTACACCTCCTACTTCTTCCTGGCTTGGCTGCCTGGGTTTTTGCAGGCTTCGTATCATCTGACGGTCATGCAGGCAGGCGCGTACACCGCCGTGCCCTTCGCCCTGAGCGTTTTCCTGAGCATCGCGCTGAGTTGGGGCTGCGACCGGGTGTTGTCGCCACTTGCGCTATCCGAGGGCAAGCGTCGCTATGCGGTGGCGCTGGGTGCGCTGCTGTCGGCGAGCATCGTGCTGACCCCCTATGTCGGTTCGGTCGAGATCGCAACGGTGGTGCTTACGGTTGCCCTGACATTCAACACCTTCGCCCAGTCGATGAACTTCGCCCTGGCGAACGACCGGCTGCGTTCGCCGGCCGATGTCGGGCGGACCTATGCGTTCTTCACCCTGGGCGGCATCACCTTTGGCATCCTGGGGCCAATCGTCACAGGATATCTCGTTAGCCTGACAAGGGATTTCAAAATAGCCCTGGTGTTGTGCGGCGGGCTGTCGGTGCTGGCGGCGATACTGGTCAGCACGCTGACCCACCGCGCGCTTGGCGAGGCACGACTGGTGCCCCGGCCGACGTAAGGCCACAGCGAGGGGTCTGCCGTGGACTCGCAACGCGCGAGCCGTGCTCGCGGGCTGATCGCTCATCGCCTTACCGTTGACCAACGGCCCGATACGGTCGCGGTCGCCGGAAATATAGGCCTGGAACCAAGCATCCTAATTGGCTCGAAGGATTGTCTCCAGCTTCATCAGCGACGACCCGCTCAGGACGAAAGGAATAGCCAGGGCCTCCGTCAACACGCGCTCGCACTTGAACGCCATCAACGACGTCGCGCCTATCGGCGCAATTCCGAACGGCGCGGCGTACATTTTCCCGCATAGCGGCGTGGCCAGGCTACGCCCTACTGTATTGACCGGCACTCGATTGACCAGCACTCGATTGACCGGCACTCGATTGACCAGCACTTGGGGCCGGAACGACCAGGCGCTGAACGCGCCTCGATTGGCGTCGCGGGCGGTGTTTGTCTCCACCCCGCCCTCCACAAACCCGAAGATCCGCCGGCACCGTCATATCCCCCCGGTTGCGACGCTCGTGCGTATGGTAATATGATTAGTCGCTCGGTCAAGGACCGGCCCCAACGGGGAAAGAGGCAGCCATGAAAATCACCGATGTCCATGCACATGTCCTGGAAGCCGATCTTGCGCAGCCATTCGCCTACTCGCGCATGTGGTACGCGAAACGAATGTCGATGATCGTGGAGATCATCACAGATGACGGCTTGACCGGCTGGGGCGAGTGCTACGGTCCAGCCCGTATCAATGCCGCTGTGGTACGCGAACTCGGCATGCACCTGATCGGCCAGGACCCGTTGCGCAGCGAATACCTATGGCACGAGCTTTATGCCCGTTACCGCGACCACGGTCAGAAGGGCGTCGTCCTTCAGGGGCTGAGCGGGATCGACATTGCCCTGTGGGACATCAAGGGCAAGGCGTTCGGCCAGCCAATCCATCGCCTGATGGGCGGCCCTGTCCGTGACAGGGTCAAAGCCTATGCCACCGGCCTCTACCGACGCGATCGCCCGGACCACACCGTCTATCTATGCGAGGAGGCTCTGGAATCCCGCGCCCTCGGATTTCAGGCGATGAAGCTGAAGGTCGGCTTCGGGATCGAGGACGACGTCCGCGCCGTGCAAGCGGTGCGTGAGGCGATCGGCCCGCAGGTCGGCCTGATGATCGATGCCAATCACGCCTACGACGCGGTTGAGGCGATCCGCCTGGGCCGGCGCATCGAACAATTCGACATCGGCTGGTTCGAGGAACCTGTCCCCCCCGAGGACCTCGACGGCCATCTCGCAGTCAAGGCTGCGCTGACGATCCCGATCGCGACCGGCGAGTGCGAGTTCACCCGCCTCGGCTTCCGCCCGCTGCTGGAGCGCCGCGTCGCCGACTACATCCAGCCCGACCTCTGCGCCGCCGGCGGGTTGTCGGAGTGCAAGAAGATTGCTGACATGGCCCTGGCATATGGTGTCCGCTTCGCCCCCCACGTTTGGGGTACGGGCATTGCCGTTGCGGCTGCGGTCCAACTGCTGGCGGTCGTCCCTGACTGGACCCCGCCCTCGCTCAACCCCGCGGAACCGATGCTCGAATTCGATCGCACAGAGCATCCCGTACGGAGCGCCTTACTGGCCACACCGGTTGCCCCGGTAGACGGCTACGTCACCGTCCCTACCGGTTCCGGCCTGGGGATCGAAGTCAACCGCGACGTTCTGGTACGGTTCCGCGCCGACGGATAGAAACGTCCTTCCGGTTCGCCGTAACCTACATCGCCAACGTTCCGAATTCGGCGATCCCCAGACGTTTCATGCCAGAGGGCCTGGAACTACCGCCGATGTGTGGGCTCAGGAGGTCGAGGCGCCCATGTCCGTGGCGCGCCCGTTCTATGGGTTCGTAGAAAACACCAAGCGGGTCTCCTCGCCGAATCTCCATGGAAATCAACATCGTCTGCGGCCGTTGCGGTCGGAACGATCAGCTGGGGCACGATGGCAAGGCTCGATCTGGCCACCTTCGCGTGGCCATGGCAGGCTGTGGCTCTTTCTCGGGAGATGCCCATTGAACCTAATCGTACTCTTGATCATCCTCATTCTGCTTTTCGGCGGCGGAGGCTTTTACATCGGCGGCCCCTATGTTGGCGGCGGCCTTGGCACAGTCCTGGTGATAATCCTGATCGTGGTTCTGCTGCGCGGCGGTTGACCGCCTAGGCTGTTTAGGCCGCTTCAACCGCGGCCCGTCGCGCGCGGGCGGTTCAGGATCAACAAGATCGCACTGAACAACCAACTCCTCCGGCCATTACTGGCCGAAGACAGGTCGCAGACCGCCGCGTGCCTTTCCACCCGGTTAATCCAACGACTTCTCCGATGGCCACGCTACCCGGCAGTGTCTCAATATACGGCACAGGAAGTTTATTGTTTATATGGATCTATTCCGGATAAAAAAAGATCATCATCAAGCGATTTGGCAGGCCCGTGCATACTTATCGATGCTTCACGCTCAACGAAATCGGGCTTATCGCCCGTAGAGAGGATATTCAGGCACCCAATCACGACTCGCCCTTAAAGAGGGGTGGCGTCGCGTTGCAACGCATCAATCCGGTGACTGCGCGAAGGTCGCCGGGCTGGAGATCTGGTTTGGACTGACCCTTGTATTCACCACCCGGGACGATAGCCAAAATTGGCTTAGGTCGGACGATCCGATCAGCCCGCCCCAGGCCTGCAACCCGGCGGTGTTCGATACCCGCCAACGATCCCACGCAAACTAACCGCGACCGTGTCTCCAACGCTGCGGACATGACCGACAGCGCTCGGATCAATCGTCGTGTGGCGGGTTTCCCGGGGGTGCCTAAGCAACGAATTCCAGGATCAGGTTCAGATAGGGTTCAACCCTGGCGGTCATGCCCGGAAGGATGACCGTCGTGGCATCCATCTGCTCGACGATGGCCGGGCCGGCGAGGCGGTTGCCGGATTTCAGCGCCTCGCGGTCATAGACCGGGGCAGTCACCCAGCCACCAGCCTCCGGCATCCAGATGTCGCGCTTGCCGATCTCGGCGGCGGAGGGATCAGGGTCGGCATCCTGCTGTGGGGTGAAATGTGCCTTGGCAACAAGGCCGGTCGCTCCGATCCGGAAGGTAACGAGCTGGACGGCTTCTTCCTTGGCAATGAAGCCATATTGCCGGTGATGAATGGCAGCGAAGCCGTCGTCCAGGGCCTTAAGGCTGGCCTGATTGACAGGTCCGTCCGGCAGGACAACGGGCAGTTCGTAGTTCTGTCCAGCGTAGCGCATGTCAACGGTGCGGGCGATGTGGCGCTTGTCCGCCGGGATCTCCTCCTCGGCGAACCAGCGTTCGGCCTGGGTGATGAGTTCGGCGAACGCGGCTTCGATGACCGGTGCGGCATGATCATCGAGCAGAGTCAGGCGGGTGGTGGCGAAATCGGCCCGCAAATCGGTGAGCAGCAGGCCCATGGCGCATAGGATGCCGGGATTGCGGGGCACCAGGATGCGCCGGATCTCCAGCTCCTTCGCCATGCGGGCCGCATGCAGGGGTCCGGCGCCGCCGAATGCCACCAGGGTGTAGTCGCGCGGATCATGGCCGCGCTGCACCGAGATGACGCGAATGGCACGTGCCATATTGGCAGTAACGACGGAGATGATGCCCTGCGCGGTCGCCATCAGGTCCAGGCCCAGCTGGTCGGCCAACTTGCCGATCGCAGCCTTGGCGAGATCCTGGCGGATCGGCATGCGGCCACCGAGCAGATGAGTGGGATTGAGCGTTTGCAGGACAACGTTGGCATCGGTTGTAGCGGGATCGGTGTTGCCGGTGCCGTAGCAGACCGGGCCGGGGAAGGCGCCGCAACTGCGTGGCCCGACCTTCAGCAGGCCGCCCGAGTCGACATAGGCGATGGAGCCGCCGCCGGCGCCGACGGTATGAATGTCCAGCATTGGCGCCTTGATCGGGTAGCCATGCACCGTGGCCTCCCCCGTCAGGCGGCACTGGCCGTCCTGAAGCAACGCGACGTCGGTGCTGGTGCCGCCCATGTCGAAGGTGATCAGGTTGGCAATACCCACCAGCTTGCCGAGTTCCTGCGCCGCCACAACGCCGGTCGAGGGGCCTGAAAGCACCGTGCGCACCGGCAGCCGTGCCGCCTGTTCAAAACCAATGACCCCACCGTTGGACTGGGTCAGATGCGGCGCCACGCTCAGGTCCAGCTCGGTCAGACACTGCGCGAGGCGTTGGATGTATCCCCGAATGACCGGCCCGAGATAGGCGTTGACGACCGCTGTGGACATCCGTTCGAACTCGCGGAATTCGGGGGCGACCTCGTGGCTGGCGCAGATAAAGGCCTGCGGGCATTCCTCGGCGACGATCCGGCGGGCGGTGACTTCGTGGTCCGGACGGACGAAGCCGTAGAGGAAGCAGATGGCAACCGCCTGGACGCCGGCGGCCGCGAGCTGCCTTGCGGCATCACGGACAGCAGCCTCATCAAGGGGAATTTCAACGGTGCCGTCGTGACGGATACGTTCCGGCACTTCGAAACGCAGGTCCCTGGTCACCAGGACTTCGGGTTTGTCGGCTTGCGGGTCATAGAGGTCGGGTCGCTTCTGGCGGCCGATCTCCAGCAGGTCGCGAAAGCCGTCAGTGGTAATAAGGCCGGTGCGGACGCCGCGGTGCTGGATCAGGGCGTTGGTGCCGACCGTGGTGCCGTGGCCGAAATAGCGCACAGCGACGGCCTGGGCTTCGACGGCGCCGAGACCTTCCCGGACGCCTTGCACGATGCCGCGGGATGGATCGTCGGGCGTGGAGGACACTTTCCACACGGCAGCCTGGCCGCTGTCTTCGTCGAACAGGCAGATGTCGCAAAAGGTTCCGCCCGAGTCGACACCGATCCGCCAAGCCATTCGTTCTACCTTCGCGTTCGCCTCGATTACAGGCTTGCGTTTGAGATTCAGACTGTGTTCGTAGCGCCGCCTGAGATCTTAGCCTTTTCTCATGGGCCATGGGGGGGCGCAACAAGCCCTATTGCAGGACTGCTGCAGGCGGCCACGCACTGCAGTTCCCGGTTTTCCTGGCCGCGCCTCTTAGCCGCTGTCGCTCCAATACCTCAGCACTCAGTGTAAAATTGTTGTTTTTCTTTCTGCTGCTATATTCAATCTGTACTTTTCCAAAACATTTACGGCATTGAACGCAGACATACGGGGATAACGCGCTGCCTGTGGAAGCAATTGGACCGACCCGCACCGGCGCACTCGGTCATCGTCGCATTTACTCAGGTCAGAAGTCATCACCTGAGCCAGGGGCAGCGGAGCGACCGATCCCCTGTTCCTTGGTGAGCCCGGTGGGAATCGAACCCACGACCCCAAGATTAAAAGTCTCGTGCTCTACCAACTGAGCTACAGGCTCGCCGCACGCTTTGAACGCCAAGCGGAGCCGCGGGTCAAGCGCTGCCAGCGCGAACCACCCTTGCGGTCCACCGGCAGGGTTGATCACAGCAGCCGTCGGATCATCCCACCCGGCCAGGAGCCGGGCGCCCCCACAAGCGCACCCGGTTCATCCAGGCTAGGCAAGCGCCCATTGTACCAGCGTATAGGGCGTCTTCGCGTCATCATGCGGCTCAAACACCGCCTTGACCGACGCGCCGATGGTAACCGTCTGGTTCGGATCACCCAACAGGTTGCCCAGCATACGGATACCGCCCGCATGGGGAAGTTCCACCAGTACCGCAATATACGGCCCGGCCTCCCGCAATGCCGGATGCACCGGATGCCAACACCGGGTCCAGGTCCAGATTGTGCCCTTGCCCTCGGCCTCGACCCATTTCATGTCCCAGGACCGGCATTGATGGCAGATCCATTCCGGTCCCCACTGCCAGGTGTTGCACTTGCCGCAACGCTGCACCATCAGCTTTCCAGCGCGGGTGCCTTCCCAGTACGGCAGGTCCAGCTTGTCGGTTTCGGTCACGGGCTCCGGCAGGCCCTTTGGCAGATAGGACATCACAGGGTCTCCTCGGAACCAAATACCATCGTCGATACGGGCGTCACCATCGGGCCGGCAATCACGCCTGCCACCTTTGCGCCAGGGACCTGAGAGGTCGCCGAACCGCGAAGCTGCCGGACCGCCTCGATCTGCAGCTCCAGCCCATGCATATAGCACTCCGCCAGGTTCCCGCCGCTGGTGTTCAGCGGCAGCTTGCCGGATGGCGCGAGCAGATTCTCCAGCTTCAGGAATTCGTTGCATTCCTCCGGATGGACAAACCCATGCTCGGTCAGGCTCATCAATACGCCACCGGTAAAGTTCTCGTAGCTTTGCAACACGTCCACGTCCTTGGGCCCAAGCTTGGCCATATCCCAAAGATGGGGGGCAACAGGACCAAAGCTGGCGGAGTGGAAATCAGGCGCATTGAACGACCGCGCCGCGTTGCGGTGGTCGGACCCTTGGGCCACGGCCAGCACATAGGCCGGCTTGTTCTTGAAGTCCTTCGCACGCTCCGCCGAGACAAGAATGACCGCCCCGGCGCCATCATTCTCCTGGCAGCAGTCAAAAAGGTGATACGGCTCACTGATCCACCGTGAGGCTTCATAGGCTTCCTCGGTCAGCGGCCGGCCATACATCACCGCGCGCGGGTTGGACTGCGCATGGTGGTAGGATGCCAGCGCCAGCGCCCGCAGCGCCTCCTGCCTGATGCCGTGTTCATGCATGTAGCGCATGATCTTCAATGCAAAACGCTGGGCGGGCACGAAAATGCCGTACGGGTTGATCAGGGCATTGTCGCCGGCGACGGTGCCACCGGCCTGCGCCCGCCCGTAACGCTGAAATTGACCCTGTGCGAGCGCACGATAAACCACGCAGATCTCGGCCTGGCCAGTGATGATCGCCGCAGCCGCGTTGCCGATCGCAGCCGCCCCACCGCCACCGCCACCACCCCACTGCATGTTCGACAGCCGCAACTCCTTGCACCCCAGCGCGGCCGACAGACGTGAGGGATCGTTACGGTCATTGGCGTAGGAGGCAAAGCTGTCGATTTCAGCCGGGTTGATCCCGGCATCCTCGCAGGCCGCTATGATCGCTTTCAGGCACAGCACGAACTCCGGATCCGGTGACTGGCTGTGTTTGTAGTAGGTGGTTTCTCCGATACCGACCACGGCAACCTTGCCGCGCAACGTGTGTTCCGCCATCCGCTTCCCTCCCCAAGCCCCATTATGATACCAACAGGTCTCTTTTGTGGCTTACTGCCGGGTATGGATAGCGTCAATCCTGCGCCGCAGCTAGCACGCGTTCAGGCTAACCGTGAACAGCCAGCGCGGCCTATCGCGTTGTTTGGGTGGGCAACTTTATCACCCCGCCTGTTTTAGTCAGGGTGATGTTGCTCTATAGAACAGCGCAATGGAAAGCTCGATTTCGATCAACGTCGCACCGCCCCGGCCGCTGCCGCTGAAACGGGCAGGCCGGCCGCCGCGCGCGGTCGCCGAGCAGCTCAGTGAGCAGATTCTGGTCGCGGCCGAGGCGCTGTTCCTGGATCAGGGCTACGGCGCCACGACGATCGAACAGGTCGCCGGGCGGATCGGTGCGACCAAACGCACCATCTATGTCCGTTTCACCGACAAGGCCGGCCTGTTTCATGCGGTCGTGAAACGGGTGCTGGATGCCCGTCGTCCGGACCTGCGCATGATCGGCGTCGACCGCAGCGTGGAAGAGCGGCTGATCGACATGGGCATGCGGGTGCTGGGCTATGGTCTGGACCCGGATGTCGTGCGGCTGCTTCGGGTGGTGACAGCCGAGGCGTATCGCTTCCCGGAGCTTAACCGAATGATCGAGGAGCAGGCGGTACACGGCATCGCCTGGGCCGTCGGCCAGATGCTGCGTGAGGAGGTCCGGCTGGGCCGCCTGGTGCTTGACGACGTCGATCTGGCGACCCGGTTGCTGCTCAGCCTGGTCATCGGAGCGCCAACGAAGGAAGCCGGCAGGGGGCTGGCGCCGTTGACCCAGGAGGGGCGGCAGGCGTGGGTTAAAGGTGCGGTTGCCCTGTTCCTGGACGGTTCGCGAGCACCGGTCGGGACGTAACGCGGCAGCCGCGCTAACGCAGTTTCGAACCAAAAAACGGCGCACCGGTGGTGCAATCAGGAACGGGAGGGCCGGCTGACCCTCCCGTCATTCGCGACTTCAGATGCAGCTTGATGCGCCTCAGCGCAATGCTGCTAGCCGGCGTCGGCCGCCACTGTCATTTTCTCGATCTTGTCCGGGCTCGACACGGTGCCGCCACCGCCGCTGCCGCGCTTGATCTGGTCGACCAGCTCCATGCCTTCGACCACCTGGCCCCAGATCGTGTACTGGCCGTTCAGGTGCGACGCCGGCTCGAACATGATGAAGAACTGGCTGTTGGCGCTGTGCGGGCTTTGTGACCGGGCCATGCCACAGGTGCCACGCACAAACTTCGCCTTGTCGCTGAATTCGGCGCGAATGTCGTCCAGCTCGCTGCCACCGGTGCCGGTGCCGGTCGGATCGCCACCTTGGGCCATGAAGCCTTCAATAACGCGGTGGAACACCGTGCCGTCATAAAATCCCTGGCGCACCAGCGTCTTGATCTGCTGCACATGCATCGGCGCAATGTCGGGCAGCAACTGGATCACCACCCTGCCCTGCTTCAGGTCGAGGTGGAGTGTATTCTCGGGGTCGAGTGTGGGCTTCGTATCGCTCATGATGAAATCTCCCTGCAAAAACTACTTCACGTCCGCGGCAACGCGCATATGCACGATGCGATCCGGGTCAGAGACCGTCCCGCTGCCAGGGGCGCCGCGCTTGATCTGGTCGACGTATTCCATGCCACGTATAACCTGTCCCCAGATCGTGTAGTTTCCGTCCAGCGATGGCGCCGGCGCGAACATGATGAAAAACTGGCTGTTGCCGGTGTTGGGATCGGATGTCCGGGCCATGCCGCAGACGCCGCGTACGAAATGGCGCTGGCTGGCTTCCAGCGGCAGGTTCGGCAACTTGCTGCCGCCGGTCCCCGTGCCGGTCGGGTCGCCACCTTGGGCCATGAAGCCCTCGATGACGCGATGGAACGGGGTGTTGTCGTAGAAACCCTGCCTGGCGAGCGTCTTGATCTGCGCCACGGTCTTGGGCGCGACTTCGGGCAGCAGCTTGATCACCACCCGGCCCTGCTTCAGGTCCAGGAACAGCGTGTTCTCGGGATCGGCGTCCTGCGCCAGCGCGGGCCCGCCGAGAGCCAGCCCGGCAGCGGACGCAAGCCCGGCAGCGGACGCGATAAGAGTACGGCGATGCATGAGCATCCTCCTGTTGGTTCGAGAAAAGTCCCGCTCAGTCCCGGATACGCTTCAGGACTCGGTCCAGGGTCAGCGGCGGAACGAAGGAGGTGATGTCGCCGCCCAACTTGGCGACTTCCTTCACCAGACGGGAAGCGATGAACTGGTGCGTCTCCGACGCCATCAGGAATACCGTCTCGATATCCGGCGCCATCCGGTAGTTCATTCCCGTCATCTGCAGTTCATAGTCGAAATCAGACACCGCGCGCAGCCCACGGATGATCATCGATGCGCCAACCTTGCGGGCGAAGTCCACCAGCAAGGTGTCGAACGGGACCACCTCGATCACCATGCCGTTGCGCGTGGCGATCGTCTTGATTTCGGCGCGGACCATTTCGACCCGCTCCTCCAGCGTGAACATCGGGCCCTTGCCGGTGTTGATGGCAACGCCCACGACCAGCTTGTCCAGCAGGCGGGCTGCCCGCGCGATCACATCCAGATGGCCGTTGGTAATGGGATCGAATGTCCCGGGGTAAAGCCCAATCCGCCGTGGCCCCGTGCCTTTCGCATTGTGGTCAGCCGTATCAGCCATCGTTTCCTTCCTCGGGATTAGGCGGCTCATTTTGCTCCGGCGCAATGTCGCCGGCTGGACCCGGTTCCGGGCCACCATTTTCGTCCGCCTCATCTTCCAACACAGTGAACACGCTTGTCACATGCTCGCCCTTGTCCACCCGGAACAAGGTAACGCCCATCGCCTGCCGGCCTGTCGTGCGCACCTGGTCGACCGGCACACGGATCAGGCGTCCAGCATCGGTCACCATCATGATGTCGTCACCCTGCCGCACCGGGAAGGTCGCCACCACTGTCTTGCCGTTGCGCGGCGCCAGCGTGATGTTGCCGATCCCCTGGCCGCCGCGGCCGGTAACCCGATATTCGTAGGCCGACGTCCGCTTGCCGAAGCCCATATCGGTGACCGTCAGCAGCATTTCCTCAGCGGTTTCCATACCGTCGAAGCGTTCCGGGGACAACGTTACCTCCGCAACGTCCTCTTCCGCTTCGACCGCAACCGGGGGCTCCGCCTCAGCCTCGCCATTGCCTCGCCGCTTGGCGTTCGCCTGCTTCAGATAGGCAATACGCTCTTCCGGCGACGCGCCGACATGGCGCAGCACCGACAGGCTGATGACCTCATCCCTGTTCAGCAGCTTGATCCCGCGCACACCCGAACTGTCACGGCCGGCAAACACCCGCACCACGTCGTCCGACAGCACAAACCGGATGCACCGCCCCTTGCGAGTCGCCAGCAGCGCGTCGTCGCCCTCGCGGCAGGTGGCGACGCCAACCAGGTGATCGCCTTCATCCAGCTTCATCGCGATCAGACCGGCAGCACGGACATTCTTGAAGTCCGACAGCCGGTTGCGCCGAACGTTCCCGGACGCGGTGGCGAACACGAGGTGGAGATTTTCCCACAGCGTCTCGTCCTGCGGCAGCGGCAGCACCGTGGTAATGGTATCCGACCCCAGTTCCGGCAGCAGATTGACCAGCGCGCGGCCCTTTGCCGTCGGTCCGGCCTCGGGCAGCTTCCAGACCTTGACCCGGAACGCCTTGCCGCCGGAGGAGAAGAACAGCACCCATTGATGCGTGTGGCCATTAAAGCTGCGCGTCACGATGTCGTCGCCGCGTGTGCCCGCGCCGCTGCGCCCGCGGCCGCCGCGATTCTGCGCCCGGAACGTCTCCAGCGTGGTGCGCTTGATGAAGCCGTCGCGGGTGATGGTGACCACCATCTGGCCCGGCTCGATCAGGCTTTCGTCGTCCTGGTCCGCCAGCGCATCGGCGATCTCGGTCATCCGCGGCGACACGATTTCCTTGCGTGCGGCCATCAGCTCGCCGTGCATGACCTCCATGCGGCGGATCCGCGACCCGAGGATTTCAAGCAATTCGCGGATCTTTCCGGCGACCTCGGTCATCTCCGCCTGGATCTTTTCGCGCTCCAGCCCGGTCAGCCGCTGCAGCCGCAGTTCAAGGATGCCGCGGGCCTGTTCCTCGGTCAGCCGGACTGTGCCATCCGCAGCGATGACGTTGCCCGGTTCGTCGATCAGCGCCAGCAGCGCACCGATGTCCTCGGCCGGCCAGTCACGCCCCATCAAGGCCACCCGAGCGGCGGCGGCATCCGGGCTGGCGCGGATCAGGCGGATGACCTCGTCGATATTGGCAACCGCAATGGCCAGGCCCACCAAATTGTGCGCCCGGTCGCGCGCCTTGCCCAGTTGGAACCGCGAGCGCCGCAGGATGACCTCTTCACGGAACCGGATGAAGCACTGCAGCGCCTCGCGCAGGCCCATCTGTTTCGGCTGGCCGTCATCCAGCGCCAGCACGTTGACGCCGAAGGTCGTCTGCAACTGGGTGAAGCGGAACAACTGGTTCAGCACCACCTCGGGCGTGGCGTCCCGCTTCAGTTCCATGACGATGCGCATGCCGGAGCGATCGCTCTCGTCGCGCATCTCACCAATGCCTTCGATTTCCTTGCCCCGTACCAGTTCGGCGATCTTCTCGATCAGGGTCTTCTTGTTCACCTGATAGGGAATTTCGGTGACCACGATTGCGGTGCGGTCCTTGCGGATCTCCTCGAATTCGGTCTTGGCGCGGATCGTGATGCTTTCACGCCCGGTCTCGAACGCCTTGCGAATGCCGGAGCGGCCGATGATGATGCCGCCGGTCGGAAAATCCGGGCCCGGCACGATCTTGATCAGTTCATCCAATGAGATGTCCGGATCAGCGATCAGCGCCAACGTGGCGTCGATGATCTCGCCGGGGTTGTGCGGCGGGATGTTCGTGGCCATTCCGACCGCGATGCCGTTGGCGCCGTTGATCAGCAGATTGGGGAATTTGGCCGGCAGCACCACCGGCTCTTTTTCAGTCTCGTCGTAGTTCGGCTGGAAGTTGACGGTGTCCTCGTCGATATCCTCCAGCAGCAGCGCCGCTGCCTTGGCCAGACGAACCTCAGTGTAGCGCATCGCCGCCGGATTATCGCCGTCGACCGAACCGAAATTGCCCTGCCCGTCGATCAGCGGCAGGCGCATCGAGAAGCTCTGCGCCATCCGCACCATGGCGTCGTAGATCGAGGCGTCGCCATGCGGGTGATACTTACCCATCACGTCGCCGACCACGCGGGCCGATTTGCGGTAGGCCTTGTCGGCGGTATAGCCAGCCTCGTGCATCCCGAACAGGATGCGCCGGTGCACCGGCTTCAGCCCGTCGCGGGCGTCCGGCAGTGCGCGCGACACGATCACGCTCATTGCGTAATCGAGATACGAGCGGCGCATCTCCTGTTCCAGATTGACCGGTTGCATGTCGCCGTAGGGGCCGGTTGGGTCTACTGGCTGGTCGGGTGTGTCGCTCAAATCTCACTCTGTCGGTTGCGCGCGCCGCACCGGCCCGATTCAGCATCCAGACCCGGCGTCCGGCGCGCTTTCAGTGGCCGCTTGATAGGCTGATTCTGACCCCATGGCGAGAGGGACTTTTGCCGTGCCTACGCCAGTGGGCCAACGTTTCTTCAGCCTGCTGTCCCCAGCGGCCGACCAGCCGGCCGACGCGGTTGACATCCGGCCCCGAACGCCGGTCAAACAAGCGGGAATTCCAGGATAAAACTGAAAAATGCGCGTGACGGCAATCCCGGCACTGGGCCTTTGGGCACTGGGACTTCGGGCACTGGGCCTTTGGGCACTGGGCCTTTGGGCGCTGGGCCTTTGGGCGCTGCCGCCAACCATGGCCATCGCAGCCGAGGCAACAAGCGCCACGGTCCCGACGGTTGTTGCCGACATCATCCACCCGCTGATGCAACGTTTCCACATCCCGGGCATGGCGGTTGGGATCGCGTCGCACGGACAGGCCTGGGTTCTGGACTATGGCGAGGCATCGAAAGCAACGGCCAGGCCGGTCACGCATGACACGTTGTTCGAGATTGGCTCGATCAGCAAGACCTTCACTGCGACCCTGGCCGCTTATGCCCAGATCACCGGTCATCTGGCGCTGGCCGATCCTGCGGGCCGCTATCTGCCTGACCTGCACAACAGCAGCTTCGACACCGTCACCCTGCTTGAACTCGGTACCCATACGATGGGCGGCCTGCCGTTACAGGTTCCCGATGCGGTCGGGAACGACGATGAACTGACAGCGTATCTGCGGCGCTGGAAACCCACCTATCCGCCCGGAACCTATCGCACCTATTCCAATATCGGCATTGGATTGCTGGGCTCGATCGCCGCGCGCAGCATGGACCAGCGCTTTCCGACGCTCATGCAATCATGGATGTACCCCGCACTCGGATTGACCCACACATATCTGGACGTTCCGCAGTCGCAGTTGGACAACTACGCCCAGGGTTACACTAAGGCGGATGCCCCGGTCAGGATGTCGCCGGGCATGCTTGCGGCGGAAGCCTATGGGGTCAGAACCACCGCCGGCGATCTGCTGCGCTTCGTCGAGGCCAATATGGCGCTGATCGATCTCGATGCGACGCTGCAGCGGGCGGTTATCGCGACGCACACCGGCTATGACAGGGTCGGCCCGATGACCCAGGATCTGGTGTGGGAGCAGTATCATTATCCGGCGGACCTTCGGGATCTGCTGGCCGGCAATGGTGACGCAATGGCGCTGCAGGCCAACCCGGTGACCAGGCTCGATCCACCGTCGCAGCCGGATGATGAAGTCCTGATCAACAAAAGCGGATCAACCAATGGCTTTGGTGCCTATGTGGCGTTCGTTCCCGGCCGGCGGATCGGCATCGTCATGCTGGCCAACCGAAACTACCCGATTGAGGATCGGGTGACGGCCGCGGCGGCAATCCTGACGCGGCTGGCCGATACCCCCTGAGGATCCGTGGCCTTGCAGCGCCTGACGGACGCTGCCCTGCCCTCAGGACCTGTCCACCAGCAACACCGCCTTGCCGGCCACCTGCCGCCCGCGCAACTGTTCACCGACCGCCAGCAGGTCCCGCCAGCTCCGTTCAACCCCGATCTGCGGCGTCAGCGATCCCTCGGCGATCAACGAGACCAGCAACGCGAGGTCCGGCGCAAACCGATCCTCCGCCTCCGAGGTAAAGTAGCTGAAGGTCTGAATGCGCGCATTCGCCGCGCCGCGGAACTGGGCGAAGCTGATCTCGGTCGGTTCGGCGGCGGAATTGCCGTAGACGACGATCGTTCCCTTCGGTTCTATTCTTTCAACAGCCCGCGTCAGGGATGCCCCGCCGCCGGACTCCAGGATCAGCGCGAACCGGCCCACGGCCTGATCGATGCCTTCGACAACCTCCGTGGCCCCCAATGCCTTCAGCCCCGCGGCACGCTCCGCGCGCCCGACAACGGCGGTCACCAGTGCGCCCGAGCGTGCGGCAATCTGCACCGCCAGTGTCCCCACACCGCCGGCGGCCCCGGTGATCAGCACCCGCCGGCCGACCAGCGCGCCGCCATGTCGCACCGTACGCAAGGCTGTCAGCCCCGCCACCGGCAGCGTCGCCGCTTGCGCGAACGTTACGCTCTCCGGCAGTTTCGCCATGCGATGACTGGGTACCGCCACGCGTTCCGCCCAGCCTGATTCGTCGACCAGCGCAACGACCCTCGTTCCGGCCGCTGGTCCTGCACCATTGGCAGCCTGTTGCAGCACCACGCCGGCAATGTCCTGGCCAGGCACCCAGCCTTCCCGGTTACGCGCGAACGATGCCAACTCGCCGCGATTCAGCGAAAACGCTCGGACCTCCACGAGCGCTTCGTTGAGTGCCGGCACAGGGTCGGCGACTTCACGCAGCTCGATCGGGACGGAACCGTTCGGCGTATTGAAGACGGCAAGCATGCGAAGGCCTCCTGTCGCTATGATGTTCGGATCGGGTCGCCAACCGCCGCCGGTGCACGTTCAGGTTGACTGCAAGCAATCAGGGTGATGTCGCTCTATGTGGCACCGCGCCCATGCTTGCAACGCTGCCCCAAACGCTGTCAGTCCGCTGCGTCGGTCCGGCGTCAGCGCCCGTCAACAGCGATCGCAGCGGCCAATCGGTCTACCGCCAAGCCGATCAGCGTCACCACGTCCTGGTCGGTCGCCACCGGGCCCGACACCGTAATCTGTGTCCGATCCCGCCGAACAACCCGTCCAGGTTCGCGTGGCACAACCACCCAGTCCGCATCCAACGTTGCGGTCCCGGACGGTGTCACGTCCAGCCGCCCGATATTGACAAGCACGCGCTGTGCCGGTGTCTCAAGCAGCGGCCGCGCGGTCACGACGGCATCCTTGTAGCGCTGCCCCAGCCGTTCGGTCAGCCGGTCGGTGATCCCCAAGGACAGCCGGCTGCCCCAGCGTCCGCGAGAGCTGCGGCGCAACGTGCTGCCGTCACGCACGACGAGATCCTCGGTGTCCAGTTCGTCGGGAATGGTTACCCGACCAACGGCAATAACCACCGGAGCCTTGCTGAGCGGCGCTGCCCCGGACCGAGCCTCCGGCGTGCCCAGCGTGTAGAGCGTCAGCGGCGGTGCGGCGCACCCGGCGAGCAGCAACAGGGTGACAAGCACGCGCCTCATGGCTTGCGCCCGGTCAGCAACAACTGTGGATTATGCTCGACGTCGTTGGCGAAGCCGCGCAAGGAGGCAGCGGCCGCGGCAAGATCACGCAGCGTCGCATCGAGGTTTGCCCGCGACGCGCCCCGATCCGAGGTCAGGCCCCTGATATCAACCACCGTCTCGCGAACCTGCCGCATGGTCTGTTCGGTTGTCGCCATCACAGTGTGCAGGTCGGCACCACGATCCTTCAACTGCTGATCCCCCGTCGCCGCGATCTGGCGGATTGCGTCCAGCGTCGCGTCCAGCCGGGTCTGCAGATGTTTGATCGCCTCGTTCGCGTTGTCCACCACGGCTCCGGACCGCTCCGCCGAAACCTTTAGACTGTCCACCAGCGGCGGCAGGTCCTGGTCCAGCTTCTCCGCCAGACCGCGCAGGCTGCTCAAGGTCGCCACCGTGTTGTCGACAAGTTCCCGCAGCGGCAACTGGCTCAGTTCCTCGGTGGCTCGTTGCAGGGTGGACTGACGCACCGGGATTTCCGGCAAAGAGGTGATGTCCGGATGCAGCACCGCCTGCGAGGTCGGGTCGAAATCCAGGTCGATCTGCGATTGCCCGGTGACGAAGCTTTGCACTTTCAACTCCGCCCTGAGGCCGCGGGCCAGCAGGTCCGGCAACCTCGCCAGATCGCTTGCCCCCCGCCGCGCACCGGGGCCGCCATCCGGCTTCAGTGTCACAACGACCGGAATATAGGCCACCCTGGTTTTCGGATCGAAATCGATGACGATGCTGTCAACCGCGCCGACGCGCACGCCACGAAAGGTCACCGGCGCGCCGATCGACAATCCCGCAATCGAGTCCTGGAACACGACCGCTGCCTGCACACTCGGATTGAACGGGCTGAAGTGGCCGAACATCACCACCGCCGCCAGCCCCAGCACGATCCCGGCAAGTACGAAAGCGCCGACCAGCGCCTGCCCGCCGCCCTTCATGACGCAGCCCGCTTCGCGGCGGCCAGGGCCTCGGGACGCTCACGCCGCATGAAGGCCTCCACCTGTGGGTTATCGCACGTATCACGCAACGAAGCCGGCGAGCCATGGGCAATCACCGTCTTCGTCTCGGCATCCAGGAAAACCCCATCGTCAGCGATCGCGAACAGGCTCGGCAATTCGTGGCTGACGATGACGACCGTCGCCCCCAGGCCGTCGCGCAGATTCAGGATCAGGTCATCCAGCCGGCTGGAGGTGATCGGGTCGAGCCCGGCCGACGGCTCATCGAAAAACAGTACGTCCGGATCGAGCGCCAGCGCCCGCGCCAGCCCTGCCCGCTTGCGCATCCCGCCGCTCAACTCCGACGGACGCTGGTCGATCGCATGGTCCATTCCCACCAGGCTGAGTTTCAGCCGGACCAGACGCCGGATCGCGGCGTCATCGAGGCTGGAGAACATGCGTAGCGGCAGGGCGACATTCTCGCCCACGGTGAGCGCACTCCATAGCGCGCCGCTCTGGAACAGCACGCCGAAGCGGCGCCCTATTTCGGTGCGACGTGCCTCGGTGCCGGCCCAGTAGTCTTCGTTGTCGACCAAAGTGGTGCCTTTGACCGGACGCAGCAGGCCCACCATGGTCTTGAGCACGGTGCTTTTGCCGCAGCCGCTGCCGCCCATGACCGCGAAGATACTGCCGCGGCGCACGTCGAATGACAGATCGTGCTGGATCACCTTTGGCCCGAATGCCAGGGTCACGTCCCGCACCGACAGCAGGGGTTGCGTCATAACCCGACCACATCGGCCAGCACGGCAAAAATCGCATCGACCACGATGACGCCGACGATTCCGGTCACCACAGCCCGCGTCGCGGCCACGCCAACATCGGCCGCACTGCGGCCGGCTTTCAGTCCGATGCGACAGCTGGTCACGCCGATCAGGATGGCGAACGCGATCGACTTGATGAGGCCGAATGCGAACTGGTCGATCGGCACGGCACCGATCGACTGGGTCAGGTAGCCCGGGCCGGTGATGTTGAGCATCGCGATGGACACCACGAACCCGCCGAACATGCCGACCAGGCAGCCATACAGATACAGGAACGGCATGGTGAAGACCAACGCCAGGATCGCCGGCAGCAGGATATAGTCGGCGACCGGGATGCCGATCACCTGTAGCGCATCGATCTCCTCGTTGCCCTGCATCGTGGCGATACGGGCGGCGTAGGCACCGCCGGTGCGCCCGGCCATGATGATTGCCGTCATCACGGCTGCCATCTCCCGCACCACGGCCAGGCCGACAAGGTTGGCAACGTAGATGTCGGCGGCGAACTTCCGAAGCTGAACGGCGCCCACGAAGGCCAGGATGGCGCCGATCAGGAAGTTGACCACGCTGACGATAAGAAGTGCCGACGGACCCGCATCCCGCACATTTCCCAAAAGGTCCACCGCCCGCATACGCGCCCGTCCCGCCAGCGCGCGGACGCCGCCCCGGGCCGTTGCCGCGAGCAGTATGCTGAGCACGCCCAGCTCGGTCAGCAATCCGACGGCATGCCCCCCGATCCAGTGCAGCGGCGCGAAGCGACGGTGCGGCATGGCAGGCGGTTCGGCCAGGCTGTCGGGCAGCAGACCCAGCAGCGTGCGCGCCGACTCCGGCAACGGGGTGGTGTCGACGCTGATCCCGGCAGCCATCGCGGCGCGCCTTGCGTCCCACAGGAACGCGATCAGGCCGCTGTCCCAACGGCCCACACCGCTGATGTCGAGCGCCAGACGGCGGCCAGTGTCGGCGCCGGCGATACCGTCGGGTGGAAACACCGGAATGCGGCCGGACTGCGCGATCCAGTCGCCGGTGAGTTGCAAGATGTCCTGACCAACCCCCCGATCGACCCGCCAGGCGGCGTGCTGGCGGTCATCATCTGTCGGCACGCTACGGTTCGGTCTGGTCAGATTGCGGGGCTCTATGAAAGGGGCCAGGGCAGGACTTCATTGCGACCGCATCAAGCACGTTCCTAACGTAACGACAAGGTGAAACCTACACCAGGGACCGACGGGCAGCCTTGGATGGCAAGCCGCCTGATCCTCCAACTCAGCCCCAAGCTGACCTTTACCCTTGCAACCCGGCGTGAAACGGCCACTGTTTTGACATTGCGAATGAGGACACCATGGCTGAGGACGACGTCGAGATCACGGGCAAAATCCGCGACAAGCTGATCGAGCGCAAGCAGGACTGGGCACGCGACGGCCGCTTGTTGACAGGCAGCACGGCAGACCCGGCCAAGGATCGGCTGCCGCCCGGCCAGCGGCTGGTCAAGGACTGGCCGGTGCTGGACCTCGGCGCCCAGCCCAATGTCACGGAGCAGAAGTTTCGTCTCGATGTCGACGGCGCGGTAGAAAACCGGCTTAGCCTCCGCTTGGATGAATTCATGGCGTTGCCGATGTCCGACAGCCTGTCCGACATGCATTGCGTGACGCAATGGTCGCGCTACGACAACCGCTGGAAGGGGGTCTCCGCCCAAGCGCTGCTGGCGATCGTCAAGCCGCGGGCGGAGGTGAAGCACGTTATCTTCACCGCCTATGACGGCTACACCACGAATATCCGGCTCGATCAATTCGACCAGCCGGACGTGTTCCTGGTGCATCAGTGGGAGGGCCGGCCGATCAGCCGCGAGCACGGCGGTCCGGTGCGGATGCTGGTGCCGCGGCTGTATCTGTGGAAGTCCGCGAAATGGCTGCGGCGCATCCACTTCACCATCAGCGACCATCCGGGGTTCTGGGAAGTCCGCGGTTATAACAACAACGGCGACCCCTGGCTGGAAGAACGCTATAGCTGACGCCAAACCTACAGCCGGCATGCATGTGTTACACCCCGCATCCCAGTGGCGAACACCGACGCTTCCCCAAAAGGCAGATCGTTGCTTGAATGACATTGTCTGTTTCGGTGGCTGTACGTAGCACGTCTGCGCTCGTACGGCGGCGTGTCGCGGATGACCGACAGTGCCTCGGCCGGTTCAGCTTCGGTAACATCATCGCGGTGCATTGAACGGCAGCCCCCCGCATTCGCTATCACCACGAACACGGAGGCCGCACGCGATGCCAGACCATATCGTGGCTAAGCTGGATGAACTGCCCGAGGGCAAACCCTTCGCCGTCAGCGCCGACGGCACCGCGATCCTGCTCTATCGGGAGGGCCTCACCGTCTCGGCGATCGGGGCGACATGCCCGCACGCCGGCGCCCCGTTGGCGGAGGGCATCTGTGATGGGCGAAGGCTGTTCTGCCCATGGCACAAGGCGGAGTTCTGCCTTCGGACCGGCAAATACCTGTCACCGCCGGCTATCGATGATCTGCCGCGCTACGATACCAGGATCGAGAACGGGGCCGTGACGGTCGTACTTCCCGCCGTGGCGGCGGACGTTCCTGCGCCACCGGCGGATGGGCGAACCTTCGTGATCGTCGGCGCCGGCGCTGCCGGGGCGGTCGCTGCGCAGACGTTGCGCGAGGAAGGCTTCGGCGGGCGTATCGTCATGATCGACCAGGCTAACCGGGTCCCATACGATCGAACGCTGCTGAGCAAATACCATCTTTCGGGTGAAGTGGGGTCGGAAAAGACACCGTTGCAATCCCAGTCGTTTTACAATGAGCGCAAAATCGAGCGGCGCACCGGAAAGGTGGAGACACTGGATGTCGGGCGTCGCGAGCTTCGGTGCGCGGATGGAGCGGTCATTGCCTATGACGCCGCCCTGGTGGCAACCGGGGGTGTGCCAAAAGCTCCCGATATGCCGGGCGCCCATCTCAGGAACGTCTTCGTCTTGCGGTCGATCGCCGATGCCGATGCCATCCTGGTGCAGGCGGAAAGAAGCGAACGGGCGGTGGTCATCGGCCTTGGCTTCATCGGCATGGAGGTTGCCGCCAGCCTGCGCGAACGCGGCTTGGCCGTGACGGTGGTGGGCGGGGAATCCGCGCCGTTTCAGAAGCAACTTGGTGAGGAAGTCGGCCGGGCGTTTGTTACGCTGCATCGGCAGCACGGGGTCGAGTTCCGCCTTGACGCCAAAATCAAGGCACTGACGGGGGAGCAGGAGGTCAAGGCGGTCGTGCTGGAGACCGGCGAGCAACTCGACGCCGACCTCGTGATCGTTGGATTTGGTGTCAAGCCCGCCACCGAATTCGTTACAGGCCTCGCGTTGAATGACGATGGCAGCATCTCGGTCGATCGCAACCTCCGGGCGGCGGATGCTCTCTACGCGGCCGGCGACATCGCCCGCTACAGGTATCGGGAACAGGATCTGCGCGTCGAGCATTGGCGCGTAGCCCAGCAGCAGGGTCGGGTGGCCGCGCGCAATATGATGGGCATGACCGAGCCTTACGACGATGTGCCGGTGTTCTGGACAATACAGTATATGAAGCAGCTTTACTACATTGGCCATGCCGACAAGTGGGACAACATCGTCCTGCATGGGGACATCGAGAAGCCGGAGTTCCTGGCCTACTATATTCAGGACGGCCGCGTGATCGCCGCGGCCGGGTTCGACAGAGCGCAGGATACCGCCGCGCTGATCGCGCTGTTCCGCAGGCGCCATGATTGGACCGCGGAGGAACTCGGCGACAGCCCGGCGCGCACATTGGCGCAGTTGCTGGTTGATGCACCCTGACCGTCGGGGTTCGATCGGCTCACGCCGCGGGATGATCGCCTGGGCTGCCGGGCAGCGCATCCCCCGGCGCAAGGTCCGCCACACTGCTCGCGTCCAGTACCGCCATGAATGCCGCAATCGCGCGGTCCAGCACCGCCCCGGCGCCTGACGTCGCTTCCAGGCCCGACTCGGTGCCCCGAACCACGTCGCCGATCCGGATCGCCTGCGCTGGGCGGGCCAGCCGTAATCCGCCGCGCGGGCCACGCAACGTTACCACCAGGTCACGCGCGGCCAGATGCTGCACCACCTTCATCAGGTGATTCCCGGACGCCCCGTAATGGCCTGCGATTTCCTTTATCGTTACAAAACGACCGGGATGCCGAGCCAGATACGCCAGCACGTGCAGTGCGTGCTCGGAAAACACCGTCAGTCGCATCGCCAACAGCCTTCAGGTCAGGCGTGCGACAATATCCGCAACTACCGCCTCGAACATGGCTGTCGTCAGGCGACCGGTGTTCGTGTTCAGCCGCGAAACATGGTAGCTATCCACCAGCAACAGACCGTCCGGCAGCGCGTGCACGGCGCCGTGGGCGAACGCGACGTGACTGGCCCGCAAGCCCCGTGCCCGCAGCACCGCCTTATGGGAGACGCCGCCAAGGGCGAGCACGACCTGCAACCGGGGCATCGCGGCCAGTTCCCGTACCAGGAAGGGGTTGCAGCCGCTGATCTCGGCAGGGGTCGGCAGGTTGGCCGGCGGCACGCAGCGAACGGCGTTGGTGACGCGGCAATCGCGCAGCCTGATCCCATCCGACGGGTCGGCGCCATAGACGCCCTCGGCAAATCCGAACTTTATCAGCGTCTGGTAGAGCAGCGTGCCGGCAAAATCCCCGGTGAACGGGCGGCCGGTGCGATTCGCCCCGCGCACCCCGGGCGCCAGCCCGACAACCAGAAATCGTGCGTCCAGCTCACCAAAACTGGGAACCGCGCCGTTGAACCCTGCCGGGTTGGCCGCCCGGTTCGCATGCCGGTAATCAACCAGCCGCGGACACAGCGGGCAGTCCGCCGCCGGCGCCTCGTAGCTCATGCGGCCCTCGGATCAATTGGCTTCGTGCGGATCGGCATAGGGCTCCGCCGGCGTGCTTCGCACCCCCGTGGAGCGGCGCGGTTCGGTCTGCCGCCGGGTAAACTCGGGTGCGATCTCCATCAACTCCAGGAACTGATCGCACTGCCGCCGCAGTTCGTCCGCAACCATCGGCGGGCTGGTGCGCACCGACGACACCACGGACACCCGCACGCCCTTGCGCTGGACCGCCTCGACCAGCCGGCGGAAGTCGGAGTCGCCGCTGAACAAAACCACGTGATCGATTTTGTCAGCAAGCTCCAGCATATCCACCGCGATCTCGATATCCATATTGCCTTTGACGCGGCGGCGGCCGGCGGCATCGGTGAATTCCTTCGCCGGTTTGGTGACGAGGGCGTAGCCATTATAGGCCAGCCAGTCGGTCAGCGGCTTGAGCGGTGAATATTCGTCGGTTTCGAGGACTGCCGAATAGTAGTATGCGCGGATGACGTTTGCTTTCTTTTTGAAATATTCCAGCAGGTTACGGTAATCGACATCAAACCCCAGATTGCGTGAGGCAGAGTAAAGATTGGCGCCATCGACAAAAAGGGCGACACGTTCGTTGGGTAAAAAAGCCATCGGCTTAACCTTGCGATACTGGTTGAAAATGGACGGGTCAGATCAATCGGTGGATTCGGAACAGCGATCACTATAACCATGAGTGAATTTTGTGAACATCGAAACGGTAAGACGACCACATTGCACCGTATAGCGCTGATTGGTGTCGGGGCCAATCTGCCCGGCCCGGACGGACAACCGGCGCTGGTCACCTGCAAGCGGGCCGTTGCAATGCTGGACTTGTTCCCCGGTGCGCGGCTGTGTGGGCTCTCGCGCTGGTTTTTGAGCGCCCCGGTACCCCCATCCGGGCAGCCACCCTATGTCAACGCCGTTGTTTCGTTGCTAATCGAACCTGGCGATCCGGCCGTTTTGCTGGCCCGTCTCATGGACGTGGAAACCGCATGCGGCCGGCAGCGCAGCGTGCCCAATGCCGCGCGCACGCTCGATCTGGATCTCATTGCAATCGATAGCATGGTCCGCACCGCGCCGGACCCGATCCTGCCGCACCCGCGTGCCCATCTGCGGTCGTTCGTGCTGGCGCCCCTGATGGATGTTGCGCCTGAATGGGTGCATCCGGTGCTGCGGCAGACGGCGGGCGAACTGCTGGCAACGCTGCCGCAGCAGGACATTCGGCCGATGCCGGCGCAGTAGCCTGAGATGGCGGCAGCGATTGGACGAATGCGGGATCAGGCGATCGCCCAACTTCGGTTGCTGCTGCACCAGGCACGGATACCGGTTCCGTAGGCGACAGCTTGTGGAACCCGCTTGCAACGGGGCGCGACAATCGGCCATGCGCGGGCTTGCACGGAAGATCAAGAACTTCGCCCGCAGATGGACGCATTGCATGTCGCCCGCTAATGTCACGATGATGGTGCAGATCACGCAATTCGCCCGCGGACCGATCGACGCAGGCGGCAAGGCCGCATTGGCGAATCCGAGGAAACGCGGCGTCGGCACCGGCCGAAAGCACGATTTGCACCCGCACCAGTGCCGCCGGCTCGGTCGTGGCTGGACCGTTACTCAACCCATCCTGCGTGGCGATGGCGCATGAGCGGCGGTTTGCTGCTGTCATAAGCACCCGCACCAGCCCTTGGGACTTCCGCGCGTTCAGTTTTCAAAACCATCGTCAACGCTGCCCATAAAGCGCTATCGAAAGTAGCCGTTCCAATGACCTTCGCGTCAACTACCTTTCTCTATTATTTCTTCCCACTGTTTCTCATAAGTTATTATTTATTTAAAAGTATTCAGATCAAAAACATTGTAATAATTGTCTTTTCCGTATTGTTCTATTCTGCGTCCCAGCCGATCTTCATGCTTATCCTTATGACGTCGATCGGCGCGAATTTCGCCCTTGCCATAGCTATCGACCGGGCCGAGGGCCAGCACCGCTTCCGCCTGCTTGCCTACGGCGCGGCAGGCAATCTGCTGGTTCTCGCAATTTTCAAATATCTCGCCTTCCTTGTGCTGAACCTCAATATCCTCCTTGGCTTCGCCCATTTCAGCCTGCCCGTTCCACGCATCACCCTGCCGCTCGGCATCTCGTTCTATACCTTCCACGCAATCTCTTACGTGGCCGACGTGGCAAAACGACGGGTGGCCGCCAACCGGCGCATCGACGAATTCATGCTCTACATGTCGATGTTTCCGCAGCTCGTTGCCGGGCCGATTGTGCGTTATTCAACGGTGGCCGGCCAACTCCAGACACGGCGGGTCACGCTCGGACGCTTCTCCGCCGGGATGCGCATATTCATCATAGGTCTGGCCTGGAAGCTTCTGATCGCCGATCAGATCGCACCCATCGCCGACATCGTCTTCGACAACCCAACCGCACCCCGCCTGATCGAGGCATGGCTCGGGATCTACACCTACGCCATGCAGATATACTTCGACTTTGGCGGCTATTCGGCAATGGCGGTCGGGCTCGGGGTGATGCTGGGCTTTACCCTGCCTCGTAATTTCCGCTTACCCTATGCCGCACTCAGCATGACCGCCTTCTGGCGCTGCTGGCACATGAGCCTGTCGGCCTGGTTGCGCGATTACCTGTATATTCCGCTGGGCGGCAGCCGGGGTTCGCCGCTTCGCACCTATGCCAATCTGTGGGCGGTGTTTCTGCTGTGTGGTCTGTGGCACGGCGCAAGCTGGACGTTCGTCATCTGGGGCGCTCATCATGGCATGTTCCTGGTCATTGAACGGGCCGGACTCAAACGCATCCTGACCAGGCTGCCCCCGGGGATGGCGCATCTCTACACGATCATCGTTACTTTTTCCGGATGGGTGTGGTTCAGAAGCGTCGGCATCCACGCAGCGATCCGCATGTTTCGTGGCATGCTGGGTTTCAACGGCCTAGGCGACGTTTCGATACAACTCCACATCTTGCTCTCGCCACTCTGCATCTTTACCCTGCTCGTGGCAGGAATACTCAGCATCTGGAGGTGGCCGCCGATGAAATGGTCTCTTCTCATCGGCGATCGCCCGGGCGTCCTTGCCGTCGGGGACACCGTGTTTATCTCGGTGCTCCTGCTGCTCTGCCTGATCGCGGTCGGAGCACAAAGCTATAGTCCTTTTCTCTACTACCGGTTTTGAGGTCCCATGCTCGTTCCGTGGCGCCGCTTTCAGGGGATTGTCGTCGTGGCAATCCTCATTCTGGTCATGATCGGCGCATGTCTGCCCGATCCGTTCGTCACCCACCCTTCGCCACACCAGTCCGAACCGGCCAGGAAAGGCATGTTGGCCCAGGTCAGCCGAGTATTCGATGAGGGTAAAGCATATTTTAAATCGAACATGAATTACGTTGCTTTCGCACCGATGATGCGCAGCTTGATTGAATACGAACTTGATGCCTCAAGCAGCCCACAAGTCTATATCGGGCAACATCACCATCTTTTCTATGCGGGGGAGTTCGCAGCGGCGCAATCGGCAGGTGCTGTCTATCGGCGGCCTGAGACACTCCGTTTCGTCGAGATGTGCGTAATCCTGCAGCGTGAGCTTGCGCGCCGGGGCGCCAAGTTGATCGTCGCCATCCCCCCTAATGCCCAGTCTGTCGCCGTCGATGACCTGCCTTCCTGGTCCAGAAGCAAGGTGCGGCCTCCGCTCGAGTATGATCTCGCCCTGCAGGAACTGGCGAAGGAAGGAATCCAGACGGTTGATTTGAAAAAGATTTGGCTGAACCGCGCCGACGACATTCCGCTCTATCGGTTAACTGACACGCATTGGAACAATCGGGCCTCGCTGCTTGCCTTTAACCTCATCGTCTCCGCGTCGGGGCATCCGAACTGGGATGTCGATCCCGCCACCGTGCTTGGCCCGCTTGGCCGGTCAACGGGAGGCGACCTGGGGTCTTTCCTTGGCATCGCAAGTTTTTTAACCGACTCGGACAGACCGGTGGCACCCGGACCGGCCCAGGCGTGGCAGAAACTCGATGTCCTGCGTTCGCCGCCGTTTGTCGGTCTGTTCGACAACTATGCCTATGAACGCAAGGGTGCAGGCCGCGGCGAGCGGGTCTTTGTGTTCGGCGACTCCTTCACCCAGAATTTCTGGCTGCCGCTGTTCCAACGCAGCGATGCTGAACGGTTCGGCTGGATGCATCTGAGCAAGTGCGGCTTCGACTTTGCCGACCTCGAACGCTTCGATCCAACCTTGGTGATAATGGCACCCACTGAACGGGCCATGCCCTGCATGCTCGATGCCTGGCCGGCCGGTCTGCCGCGGTCGTGACGCCCCGTACGATGGCCGCTAAGCCCTCTCGAGCACATCACTCAGGCCGGAATGGCCAGGATGGCGCTAATCCTCATCGGTTTCCGGCGCCAATTTCCGGAACCGGGCACGGTGCAGCGCCACCGACCCATATGCGGGCGCCAGCACCATCATCTTGCGCAGGAACAGGCCCGGATCGGCGGCGTCCGTATAGCCGATACCGCCGTGCAACTGGATGCAGCCACGGGTGACGATGCTCGCAGCCTCCGACGCCCGCGCCTTGGCGCGCGACACCGCCGCCTTGCGAACCGCCGGATCAGTGGTGCTGTCCTGAGTGGCAGCGGCGGCCTCGACGGTAGCCCGGGTCAGCGCGATCTGGATCTTCAGGTCCGCGGACCGGTGCTGTAGCGCCTGAAACGAGCCGATCTTGCGGCCGAACTGCTCGCGGGTCCGAAGGTATTCCAGGGTGATGCCGAACACCCGGTCCATGCAGCCCAGCAAATAGGCACTGGTAGCCATGGTCGCGGCCTCCAACGCGTCGGACGCATCACCTGCGACGATTTCGGCGGGCGCGTCACGCAGCGTCAGGGTGCCGAAATTGCCGCCGTCCTGGGTTTGCGTCACGTCCAGATGCACCCCCGGCCCGCCGCGCTCGACCAGCGCGAGGCCGGTCGGCGTCGTCACCAGGAAGGCGTCGGCCCCGGCCGCCATTTGAACGAACAGCTTCTTCCCGTTGATCTTGCCGCCGGCGATCGTGGCGCCGCCCGACACGGTATCGATGCTGTGGGGAGCCTCCTGCCAGGCCGGAAGCACGATGCGGTCACCGGACAGCACGTCGGACAGATGCTGTTCCGCCAACAGGCGCGCGGCCATTGCCGCACCGATCAACGGTTCCGGCATCAGCGAGGCGCCCAGTTCCTCGGTCAGCGCGCAGAATTCACGCATGCCGAGGCCGGAGCCGCCGGCATCCTCCGGGATCATCAGGCCGAGCCAGCCCATCTGGCACATTTCGCGAAACACGGCGCGGTCGAAGCCGGGTTCGGTGAACCGCAACGCGCGGATGCGGCGGAAATCGCCGGTGCGCGGCGCCAGGCCGGCCGCGCTGTCGCGGATCATCCGCACGCCTTCGTCGCGATCCTCGGTCATGGCCGGTGTCTCCGTCTCAGGCTGGTCGGTGAAGCTTGGCTTCGGTGCGGGCCTGCAGGTCTTCAAAGCTCAGGCCAGGTGCCATGCCAAGAACGGCAAAACCACGTTCGGTAACATCGATGGTGGCAAGGTTCGTGTAGATGCGCTTGACCGCGCCCGGTGCGGTCAGCGGGTAGGTGCATTTGCTGACAAGCTTGGATGAGCCGTCTTTGGTGGTGTGTTCCATCAGCACCCACAGGCGCTTGGCGCCGGCTGCAAGGTCCATCGCACCACCGACCGCGGGGGCGGTATCATTCTCGCTGGTCGCCCAGTTGGCGATATCGCCATTGTCGGCGACCTGGAAGGCGCCGAGGACGCACAGGTCCAGATGTCCGCCTCGGATCATCGAAAAACTATCCGCATGGTGGCAGAAGCTGCCGCCGGCGCGCATCGTCACGTATTGCTTGCCGGCGTTGATCAGCCAGGGCTCGATCTTGTCCTTCTCCGGCGCGGGGCCCATCCCAAGAACGCCGTTCTCGGAGTGGAAGATGACCTCGCGGTCCATCGGCACGTAGTCGGCGATCATCGTCGGGATGCCGATACCGAGGTTGACGTACCAGCCCTCCGGGATGTCCGCTGCGGCGTTATGCGCCATCTGCACACGGGTGAAGGGCTTGAAGGCGGTAGTGGTGGTTTGCGACATAATGCGTCTCCTGATCAGAAGCCGGATGGGTCACCGTAGGGGACGTGCAGCACACGGTCCACAAAGATACCGGGCGTAACGATGTGGTCGGGGTCGATTGTGCCGAGGTCGCGCAAATGCTGGGCCTGCACCAGGGTCAGTTCGGATGCCATGGCGACAACCGGATTGAAGTTCCGGCCGGCCTGCTTGTAGGTCAGGTTGCCCCAGCGGTCAGCCTCCCACGCTTCGACCAGGCCGACATCGCCCTTCAGGGCCTGTTCAAGGATATACATGCGGCCGTCGATTTCGCGATGCTCCTTGCCGACGGCCATCTTGGTCCCGACGCCCGTGGCGGTGAAGAACGCCGGGACACCGGCACCGGCGGCACGCATCCGTTCGGCCAGGGTGCCCTGGGGGACGATCTCCAGCTCGATCTTGCCGGCTCTGTAGAGGGATTCGAACACCACGGGGTCAGAGCTGCGCGGAAACGAGCAGATGATCCGGCGAACGCGGCCGAGTTCCATGAGGCGGGCGAGCCCGGTGTGGCCGGTGCCGGCATTGTTGCAGGCGACGGTGAGGTCGGTGGCGCCCTGCTCGATCAACCCGTCGATCAGCGCATTGGGCTGGCCGACAGAGCCGAAGCCGGCAAGCAGTACCGTTGAACCGTCCTTGATGCCAGCCATGGTGTCGGCCATGGTCTGGACGATCTTGTTGATCATGCGAGGCGTTTCCTGAAACCGCGTTTGTATGCTCTGGTGTAGCGCCACGTTGAGCATGTGCCAAGGCAGGCCGCATCGGCCCGCGGATCGATTGTCCCCGATCATCGCGTCCAGCGCGACGCCGGCGCCGAAGGAAGGCACGGTCCAGTCGCGGACCGGCCTTCCTGTTATCCAACCGACACATCGGCCAGGTGAGGCAAACGCGGCCGCTGGTTCAGCCGCCGCCACCCCGCATGTAGTTGGACTGGTCGCCCTGCTGGGCCGAGCCGGTGTTGTGAAACTGGGTTTCCGCGTGGGCGGCGACCATCCCGAGGCCAAGGGCCGCGACCGCGGCAATAATCAACATCTTCATGACTAACTATCCTGGTATCGGTCGGCAGGTGGTTGCGAACCGGTTGGGCTGTTCGGCACCAACGGGGACAAGACCGGATCGAGCGGGCGCTTATTCGCCCGATCCTTTTCCTGCCGGATGAACAATCGATAATCTGTGGTCGACGGAAAACTCCAAGACAATCCCGAATAAAACCTCCGGAGCATTGGTCGTGGCAGCAGTGACCAGGGATTCAGGAGAACAAAATGCTAAGAATAATTCTCGCGAGCGCGGCCATCGTGGGGACGAGCGGCGGCGCGGCATTTGCCCAATCTGCGGCCAATCCTTCGCAAGGCCAGTTGAGCGCTCCCTTTGGGGCCGGTCCAGCCTCCAACAACAATAATAATGCATGGGGTATCGCCAATACACCGTCCGGCTCCGGCACCGCGGGTCCGCTCAGTACAATATACCCCCCCAACACGCTTGCCGTGCCGGCGCCTGGCACCGTGGTGATCCGGCTGAATGGACGGGTGGAGGTGGTGGTCAGCGATAATCGGACCACGGCGGACAAAGGGCTGAATGCCAATGGCACGCCGAACGGCTTCAAGCTGAACCCGGTTGGCATCGGCAGTTATATGCGGCTGTATCCCGGCTTCGACGGCGTTGCCGCGAACGGGCTTCGCTACGGTGCCTCGGTGGAAATTCGTGAAAACTTTGGCGCCGCGACAACCGGAACCACAAGTGGCGGCGCCGTCGGCGGCAACGCCGGTCCCAGCGCCAACAGCTCGGCGCAAACACTGTTCGTTCGGCGGGCATTTTCTTATCTTGCCCTGGATCAAGCCGGACTGATCCGTCTCGGGCAAGGTGATGGCGTAATCGGCTTGTTTGACAATTGCATTTTTACTTCGCAATGCTGGGATGCCGGGTTGGGCGGGCTCGATGCCGGCGCTGAACAGGAAACCTCGCCCAGCGGGGTTAATCCACCCTTTGTCTGGCTATCGCAGACGGGGGCCGAGTATGCGAACAGCAAGATCGTCTACCTGTCCCCGCAATACTATGGCTTTGACTTCGGCCTCCAATACGCCCCTAATCAGGGCAACTCATTCGCCAATTCATCCGGCGCCACGCCGGCCCAGAGCGCCACCTGCAATCAGGCTGGTCCAAGCTGCATCAATGTTTCGTCGGGCAACGACCCTACCCGCTGGCTGAATCAGGTCGGCGTGGGGCTGCGGTATCAGCACGACTTAGGCGCGGTCGACGTCAAGGCCTATGGTTTTTACGAGACGGCCGGCAAGGAAAGCCTGACGACGTCAGCGTTTGTCAGGCCGTCGCCCACGGCGAGCCTGACCGCGTTGCGGTACGACAATCTGAACTTCTACAAGGCCGGGATTGCCGTGACCGCGTGGAACGTCACCGCGGCGGTGGATTACATCGGCGGCGCGGTGAACGGCCAGTTGAGCGAGCGGCCGACGGGCGGCGTACCGACCAACGCGGTGATCGCCGGGCTTACCTACCTGAAAGGCCCACTGGCACTGGCAGCCACGTTCGAAACGATCGATACGCAGGGCGATGCGCGGCTAACCGGGCTGACACAGCGGCACGAGTTTGGAACCGCGATCGGCGGCTCGTATCGCCTGGCCCCGGGCGTCCAGGTGGTGGCGGAGTATCAGTACTTGCAGCGCCATCAAGGTGGCTTCGACTTCAACCAGGGCGCACCTGGACTGAACGGGGCAACCCGGGACTCCCGGCTGCAAGGCATAACGTTCGCGACCGTGCTGACCTGGTAGCGGAAATTGCGTAGCGGCCGGGAATAAAATCGCGGCGGAGCCAGTCTGGATCGCGAAACAAGCTGCCCTCGCGTGTCTGCCTGAAACGGAAAAACGCGCCTGGGCTTTCGTGGAGATCAAGAATGCAACGATCCGCTCCGTCGCAATTTGGCGACCCATTGTCATGAAGTGGCGATCTCTCGAGGAGATGGAGAGCGATATGGCTCGGCCACAACGCGACGATTTCGAGCAGGCCATAATGCCGCACTTCAACGCAGCCTATAACCTGGCCCGATGGCTTGTTGCCGATGCCACGCTGGCGGAAGACGTCGTCCAGGATGCGATGCTGCGCGCCTTCAGCTATTTCGGCTCCTTCAAGGGCGGCGACGGCAAGCCGTGGCTGCTGCGGATTGTCCGCAATGTTGCCTACACCACGCTGGCAACGCGGCGGCGAAGAGGGATGACCAGTCTGGATGACACCGGCACCGGGGCGGATTGCGAGAGCAAGGCACTGCAGATCGCCGATTCCGCCGACGATCCGGAGCAGACGCTGGTGCGCCAGGAGTCGCGCGCCCGGCTTGACCGGGCGATGGCCCGGCTGCCGGCGGAGCTGCGGGAGTGTCTTGTCCTGCATGAACTGGAAGAATTGTCCTACAAAGAGGTGGCCCACATCACCGCGGTGCCGATCGGCACCGTCATGTCACGGCTGTGGCGGGCGCGACAGGCGCTGATGCGCACCCAGGGAGCGGGACGATGAAACCCGATGATTGCACGGAAATGGGGCTGTTGATCCAGGCCGACCTGGACGGGGAACTGACGCCTGCCGAGACCGCCCGGGCGGAGGCGCATCTGCAGCATTGCCCCGCCTGCGCCTACCTACAGACCCAGCTTGTCGCCCTTGGTGGGCGGATCCGCCGCGAAGTGACGCCGTTCCAGCCGCCCGACGCCCTGCTGGACGCAGTGCGTAGCCGGTTGGCCGCACTGACGCCCCAGCCCGCCATAGTCGAGCCGGCCATCATCGAGCCGGTTTCCGTTGTCGCCAACGACAACCGCGTCGGGTGGTGGCGCCGCATGGGAAGGGTCGCGCCACTCGGCAGCGGTTTCGCGCTGGTGGCGTGCCTTACGTTGGTCATGCTGATGCCAGGGACCGGCGGGCTGGCCGACGCGGTCGTTTCGGATCACATCCGGGCGCTGCAGCCGGGACATCTGGTCGATGTCGTATCGACAGACCAGCATACGGTAAAGCCGTGGTTCGACGGACGGCTGGATTTCGCGCCGCCGGTCAAGGACTTCAAGGCAGCCGGATTTCCACTGCAGGGCGGGCGGCTTGACTACCTCGACGGCAGGCAGGCGGCGGCACTGATCTACCAGCGCGGCCGGCACGTCATCGACCTGTTCGTGTGGCCGGAAGCCGGGCATCCAGGTGCCGGCCCGACTGCCGGTAGCCTGCATGGATACAATTACATCCGCTGGCACGCCGCCGGCATGGCGTTCTGGGCGGTCTCCGACCTGGAGGCAGACCAGCTCGGTGATTTCGCGCGGCTGATGCGAACGGACTGAGCCAAGGCCGGGCTTGATTTAACCGCCGCGCAGGTCCATTTGCCCGGCCATGATCAGAGCCAATCTGGTAGCTACGCCTGTATCCGCGGGTCGGGCAGGATCCTTTATTCCTGCCAGGCAGTCTGCGCTGCTGTATTGTTTCGACTGTAACTTCTTATGTCGTGCCCAATCCAGCCCGGTTGGATCGGAGTGATGCAGGCGGCACCCGGTGTCAGTGCGGTGTCCGGCCCGCAGGCGATTCCGCGGCGAATGACGCTGCTGCTGGCGGCAGCATGCGGATTGATCGTCGCCAATCTGTATTATGCGCAGCCGCTCGCGGGGCCGATCGGGGCGGCGCTGGGTTTGCCGCCGGCAGCCACGGGGCTGATCGTGACGCTGACGCAGATCGGATACGTCATCGGGTTGCTGCTGATCGTTCCGCTGGGCGACCTGCTGGAAAACCGCGTCCTGGCCGTAAGCATGGTCGGCATCGCCATGCTGGCGCTGGTTTGCCTCGGGTTCGCGCGCCATCCGCTGCCTTTCATGGCAGCCGCCCTGGTTTTGGGCCTCGGCACCGTCGCGGTTCAGGTGCTGGTTCCGCTGGCCGCGCACATGGCCCCGGAGGCAGAGCGTGGTCGTGCCGTAGGGGACGTGATGAGCGGGCTGATGCTGGGGATCATGCTGGCCAGGCCGGTATCCAGCGTGATCGCGCAGGTCGCCGCCTGGCACGTCGTTTTCTATGCATCGGCACTGGCGATGGCGGTGCTGATGGTGGTGCTGCACCGGGCGCTGCCGGTTCGGCGGCCAATCTCGGGGCTGCATTATGGGGCCTTGCTGGCCTCAATGGTACGACTGGCGACGGGCACGCCAATCCTGCAACGCCGCGCACTGTATCACGCCTGCCTGTTCGCTGCGTTCAGCCTGTTCTGGACGACCGTGCCGCTGTTGCTGGCGGGGCCCGCGTTCCATTTTACCCAGGGCGGCATCGCGTTGTTTGCCTTTGCCGGGGTTGCCGGTGCCGTCTCCGCGCCGCTTGCCGGGCGGGTCGCCGATCGGGGCGGAACGCGTTGGGCAACCGCTGGCGCCATGCTTGCCGTGGGCGTCGCATTCCTGATGACGCGGCTGGGGACGGACGGCTCGTCGGTTGCGTTGGCCTGGCTGCTCGCCGGCGCCGTCGTGCTGGATTTCGGGGTCGCGGCGAACCTGACACTGGGCCAGCGGGCGATCTTTGCCTTGGGGGCGGCCTCCCGCGGGCGGCTGAACGGGCTGTACATGGCAACGTTCATGGCCGGCGGCGGCGCCGGATCGGCCGTTGGGGGCTGGGCTTTTGCCCATGGCGGCTGGGATCTGACGTCATGGATCGGCTTCGCGTTGCCGGTGGTCGCGCTGGCTTACTTCGCAACCGAGCGGTGACGGCGACTGCCGGTTGGTGTCACGCCATAGAGGTGGTACTGGCAAGCCGCCATGACCGTGATCCCGCCCGAACGCATCGGCATCGATGTCGGCCGTAAGCTTCGCCTGGAGGACGCGCTCGCCTGGGCTGGCGCGCAGGGTGTGGGCATTATCGACATCCAGTTGGATACCGGCCCGAACGTCGTCGGCAGCTTGATGCCGCGCGGGCGCGGACGATCCGTGCCGCTTGCGAACGACACGGGATCCGGCTGGGCCTGCATACGCTGTCGGCGGTGAATGTCGCGGAATATGCGCCGTTTGTGGGCGAGGCTGTGGATGCCTATCTGCGCGCATACATCGATGCGGCGGCGCTGCTGGGCGCGGGGTGGATCGTGGTCCACGCCGGTTTCCATTTCTCCGACGACGTTGCCCAGCGCATGCAGGCTGGCCTGGACCGGCTGCACCGCGCATCCGACCATGCAGCGCGGAACGACGTGTTGCTGTTGCTGGAAAACCTCAACAAGGAACCGCCGGACGCGGAAGTTCATTACCTGGCGCACACGATTGAGGAATGGCAGTGGTTCTATGAACGACTGGATTCCCCTGCCCTGCAGCTGTCGTTCACCGCCAACCACGCCCATCTGGTGCCCGAGGGCGTGCCGGGTTTCCTCGATGTAATCCCCCTGCCCCGGGTTCGCGAGGTGCGGCTTGCCGACTGCCTGCGCAATGGCCGGGAAGAGCATCTGTATCCCGGCCAGGGCGACTTCGACTTCACGGCACTGTTCACCGCGCTGGAGACAAGCGGATACACCGGTCATTACATGAACGCGTTCGGGTCCCTGGATGACATGTTGCGGGCGCGCGCGATGTTTGCGGGAATGCCGGGGGCCTGACAAACTCCCCTAGTCCAAGACAGGGGGAAACAAAAATGGCTCGCTTTCGCATGGTGCTGCTGGCTGCGGTGTGCCTGCCCACGATGGGTGTGCCCGCGGAAAGCCGGGCCGATGTCGTGCTGTCATCAAATGACGGCCACAGCGTGATGGATGCTTCAAAGACGATTGTCGCGCCGGCCCAGCCGGGACCGGACACGGTCACGGTGATCGATGTCAAATCCTATCCGCCGAAGATCAAGGCGACGTTCGAAGCACCGGGCAGCGTCGTCGGGCCACCGGGCGCCATCTGGATCAGCAAGGATGAAAGCTGGGGCATTGTGACCTCGGCGACCAAGGCCGATGCGGCAGCCAAGGGCGGGATCGGGCCGGATGACCGGGTAGCGGTGTTCGATCTGACCAGCAATTCGCCGAAGGTGGTGCAGACGCTGAACTCCGGTGCGGGCGCAACCCAGGTCCGGGTGTCGCCGGACGGCGCCTTGGCCCTGATCGCCAACCGGGCGGAGGGCACCGTGTCCGTGTTCTCGGTGAAGGACAAGCGGCTGACTTCGGTCGGGAAGGTCGACACCGGCAACGCCAAGTCGCTGCCAAGCGCGGTGGTTTTCGTCGACGACAAGAACGCGCTGCTGACACGCAGCGGCGACAACATGGTCAGTGTGCTGCACATCGACGGCACGACCGTAACGATCGACCCGCGGCCGATCACCACCGGCATTTCGCCCTACACGATGGACATCAACGCGGCTCACACATTGGCTGCGGTTTCGAACATGGGACGCGGCGACGGCGATGTGGATACCGTCAGCCTGATCGAGCTGAAGTCAAAACCATACCGCACGGTCGGAACCTTCAGCGTGCCCAGCGGGCCGGAGCCGCTGAGCTTTTCACCCGATGGGCGGTACCTGGCCATCGGGGCGCAGTATGGCAGCACCAAGCCGTCAGCGCATCCGTTCCACCATGACAAGGGCATGATCGGCCTGTACGCGGTCGATCGGCAAACGCTGCGCAAGGTGGCGGAAGCGCCGGTTGGCGCCTGGGCAGAGGCGACAGCATTCTCTCGCGACGGCAAGACGCTGCTGGTGCAGGGCATGCAGGAACGGATGATCGAAGTGTTCCGCTGGGACGGCAAGACACTGACGCGGGGCAAGAGCCTGCCGATCGCGGGGGCAGGACCAGAATCGTTCGCGACCGCTTGGTAACCGGCCGGCAGCTATCGCAAACGGGGATCCGGCACCCGGGCCGCTGCCAGCACGTCCACCGCGTTGGCGCCGGCTTCCAGCAGCGCAGTGGCACAGGCGTTCGACGTAGCGCCTGATGTCATGACATCGTCGATCAGCAGGACCACCCGGCCGGCAATCCTGTCCCGGCGCGCGGCGCGCACCTGGATCGCGCCGGCGACCTCCTGCGCCCGCTCCTCGGGGGATTTTTCGTCCAACGGGGCGGTGCGGCGGATACGGGACAGGGCATCGGGCAGGACCGGGCGGTGCGCCAGGCGGCCGACCGCGAATGCCAGGATCGCCGCCTGATTGTATTTCCGCTCGAACAGCCGGCTGCGGTGCAACGGCACCGGCACCAAAAGGTCGGCTCGGTCCAGCAAGGTCGCACCGGCCCTGGCCATCATCGGGGCCAGGATGGCCGCAAGCTCGACGCGGTCGCCATGCTTCAGCGGCAGGATCAGCCGGCGGGCCTGCTCGTCATAGCACAGCGCGGCGCGTGCCTGGCGGAACACCGGGGGCCTCGCATGGCAGCTGGAACACACCCCGTCAGCACCGGCCTGCTCTGTCGAGGCAAATGGCACGCCGCAGCGGGCACAAAACGGCATGGTGATGAACTGGGTGTTGGCAAAACAAGCGCCGCAAAGCTGCCCCTGCGTCTGGACTGGATTGGCGCAGGCGGCACAGTGCGGCGGCAGCAACAGATCGAGGGTTCGACGAACCGCGTGCCGGATGCCCAGGTCAGGCGGCAGCGTGGGTCTCGCCGGGGACACCGAACGCGATCGTCCCGTCGCGCTCGATCTCGTGGACCAGGTCGATCTCCCACGTCAGGTAGGCGTTCATGGCCTCCTCGATGCCGGAATTGCGGTCATACGGCCGCAGGTAGAAATCGATGCAGCCCTCGTCCGGCGGGGTTGTCTTGTCCTTGACCAACGGCCGGCCGAAGGCGTGCCAGGCGTCGGTGCCGCCCTCCAGCACATGAACCGCGCCGGTGGTCAGACCTTGGACCTCGGGCACCGCCAAGCGGGCCAGCATGCCGTCCGGGGACGTGATGACGACATGGCGGGCGGCAGCAAGTTGCGGCTGGATCGCGCTCAGCCGGGCGCGGACACCCCAGATTGCCCCCGGAATATGACCGTCGCGGAAATCCACGCTACGGCCCAGATCCAACACCAGCGTGCCGGCGCCGCTGTCGAGCAACTGCAGCAGGCCGGTCACATCGACCAGATCGACCGGGGCCGCGAGCTCCGGAACAGGAACCGGGGCTGTGCCTGTGGCTTTCACGGCTTCAAGGCCGCCTTCAACAACGAACACGTCACGATGGCCCATCTGGCGCAACCAGGCGGCGGACATGCGTGCGCGCACGCCGGTGTCGTCAATCAGCACGATGCGGGCGTTGCGCACACCGACCCAGGTGTCGGTTGCCTGCACCAGCTGCCCCCCCGGCGCGCTGCGGCTGCCGGGGCGGTGGCCGGTGCGGAATTCGGCAGGGTCGCGCACATCCAGCACATAAAGCGTGCGATCGGGATCTTCCTCGAAACGGGTGAGGTCAAGCGGGCCGATGACGCCGACACCCGATTGTTCAGCAAAAGCCTGGGCGCGTTGTAGCGCAACGTCGGCTGTCTTCGGGATTCCTGGCTCGAACTTCTCCTTGCGGCCGCGGTCGCAGCGCAGGCCGGCGAGCTCCCAACCCATCGTTCCATTGCGCAAGGCAACAACCTTGTTGGGAATTCCGGCCCGGCGCAGGCTTTCCGCACCCAGGATGCTGCGGGTGCGGCCGGCGCAGTTGACCACCACGAGGGTCTTCGGATCCGGGACGATGTCGGCAATACGATAAGCCAGCTCACCGCCGGGGACGCTGATGCCGGTCGGGATCGACATGCGGGTGAATTCTTCCAACGTCCGGCTGTCGAGCACGACCATGTCGCGCCCGGAATCGATCCAGCTCTTGAGTTCGGGCGCATCGACACTTTCGGTACCGTAGTGATGCTCCACCCATTCACCGAAAGCCTTGGATGGGACATTGACGCCGCTGAACAGCGTGTAACCGGCATCGGCCCAGGCCTTGGTGCCGCCGTCGAGTACCGAGACATCGGTGCAGCCAATCGACTCCAGCCAGCCAGCCAGTGTTTCCGCAAGCCCCCTGCCGTCATCGGTGCAGCAGATTCGCGTGCCGAGGCGGGGCAGCAGGGCGCGCGCGCGGATTTCCTTGCGGGCTAGGCCGCACGGAACGGCCCAGAACAGGTGCGATGTACCGAATTCACCGTCCTCCCGAGCGTCCAGGAGGGCAAGTTCCTGGTTGTCCGTGATCCAGCCATGGAGCGTGTCGGCGCTGATGCGTTTCATGTGGGAGACCTCCCGTCAGGCTAGGACCGTAGTGCCGAGGTGGACGGCTTGGCAACGGCACGGCGGCGGTGCACAGGATGCGACATGGACTCCATGCTGGTATTCGATCGCCGTGCAGTGCGGCTGCACCGGGAACGGGCGGCACGAACCGTCGGGCAGGTTGCCGACGTGCTGCAGGATGCAGCGCAGCGGCTGCTCGATCGGCTCGACGACACAATCCGGCGCTTTACCGATGTGCTCGACGTGGGCGGCCGGGGCGTCGTCGCGCCGTTGCTGGGTGCGCGCGGTATGCGGGTGGTGAGTTGCGACCTGTCGCCGGCGATGGCGGCCTTGAACGGCGGGATGTGCGTGGCCGCGGATGAGGAGTTCCTGCCCTTCGCTCCAGGCAGTTTCGACCTGGTCGTGGCCAGCCTGTCGCTGCACTGGATCAACGACCTGCCGGGCGCGCTGTTGCAGCTTCGACAGGCGCTCAGGCCGGAGGGGCTGCTGCTGGCGAGCCTGCCGGCACTGGGAACGCTGGCCGAGTTCCGTTCGGCATTGACCGAGGCGGAGGCCGCGGCGACCGGCGGCGCCTCGCCCCGGGTTTCGCCGTTTCCCGAACTGCGTGACTGCGCGCAGCTGCTTCAGCGGGCGGGGTTCAGGCTGCCTGTGGCGGATGTGGAGGATATTACACTGGCCTACGCGGACCCGTTCGCGCTGCTGCGGGAGCTGCGGGCGGCTGGCGAGGCCAACGCGATCCGGGAACGGGCACGGCGGATACCGGAACCCGGGATCTTCCCGGCCGCCCTGGCGCGGCTGCCGACCGATGGGGACCGCGTGACGGTAAGACTGCGAATGGCGGTGATGACAGGCTGGGCACCATAGCAGGCCGGTTTTTTCTACCCTCCGGTCACGCTCATGTGGCGCGCGACGGCCGGTTTGTCGTGCCGACGATCAATGATGAAATCATGACCCTTGGGCTTGCGCGAAATCGCCTCGCGGATCGCATCATCCAGCCGGTCGTCGGTGACGCCGGCACGCAGCATCGGCCGGAAGTCGGCGGAGTCCTCCTGCCCGAGGCACATATATAGTGTGCCGGTGCAGGTCAGCCGCACGCGGTTGCAGCTCTCACAGAAATTGTGGGTCATCGGCGTGATGAAGCCAACGCGCCGTCCGGTCTGCTTCACGGTGTAGTACCGCGCCGGACCGCCGGTCTTGTAGTCGGTGTCCTCCAGCGTCCAGGTGCGCCGCAACCGCGCGCGGACCACGGACAGTGGCAGATACTGGTCGGTCCGGTCGCCAGTGATGTCACCCATCGGCATGGTCTCGATCAGGCACAGATCGAACCCGTGCTCGCCGCACCAAGCCAGCATTCCGTCGAATTCAGCCTCATTTACGCCCTTCATCGCAACGGCGTTGATCTTGATCGCCAAACCGGCTGCCTTGGCGGCGAAAATGCCGTCCATCGTCTGCTCGATCTTGCCCCAGCGCGTGATGTCGGTGAACTTGACCGGATCAAGCGTATCGAGGGAGACATTGATCCGCTTGACCCCCGACGCCGCAAGGGTTGCGGCGTGCTTGGTCAATTGCGAACCGTTGGTGGTGACGGTCAGCTCGTCCAGCCCGTTGCCGATGCGCTCGCCGAGCGATCCGAACAGCCGCATCACGTCGCGCCTGACCAGCGGCTCCCCGCCGGTGATGCGGATCTTGGTGGTGCCAAGGCGGATGAAGGCGGTGCAGAGGCGATCCAGCTCCTCAAGCGTGAGCAGGTCCCGGCGCGGCAGGAACGTCATGTCCTCGGCCATGCAGTAGACGCAGCGCAGGTCGCAGCGGTCGGTTACCGAAACCCGCAGGTAGTTGATCGCTCTGCCGAACGGATCGATCATGGTGTAGGGTTATCTCCTTACAGGCGGCCTTGGTGCGGACTGGCCGTTGGTGCGGACTGGCCCTTGGTTCGGACTGGCTCGTCGCGCCCTGCCTGTCGCACCATGCCTGTCGATATGGGCGTTATACCTGACTTGCGCCACGACAGCGCGGTGTTCAAGCCCCTGCAGTGATGTAAGGCGCGCAAATCAACCTGACCAGCCTCGACTTCCACTTGCAACCCCGCCATTCTGCAAGCCGATACCTTCCATACTGCGGAGAGCCAATGGCCGACACGCTCGGTGCCTTGCGCTTGATCGAACGGACGGCGGTCAGCCTGTGTCGCGTCCTGGACGACACCGCCGGCGCGCTCGACCGGGCAATTGTCGCCGGGACCGCGCAGCGGGAAGCCGGGTCCGCTGCCGCGGCCGCTGACGCGATGATCAACCAGTTGCAGTTATGGCGGGCGGCCTGGGGCCCGGCGGAAAATTCGCTTTCGCTGGATCGGCTGATGACGCTGGCGGCAGGATTGCCGACCCGGGTCACCGTCGATGTGTCCGCGCTGCCTCAGGGGACGGTGTTTTCGGCGCCGCTGGGTCGCATCGTGCTGAACATTCTGCTGCTTGCGGCTGACAGCCTCCCCGCGGGCGGGCAGATCGTGCTGGCAGGCGCGATTGATGATCTGTTCGTCCAGATCGACGGGCCCACGGCGGCGTGGCCGGTTGGGATGGCTCTTTGCCTGGCGCAGGAGGCGGAGGCGCGATCAGCGCTGACGAGCGAAGGCAACCTGCAGATGGCCGTCACGGCGTCCCTCGCGCACGCAACAAACATACGATTGTCTGCGCTCATCCCGCCATCCAGGCAGTTCGGACCGGCAATCCTGCGTTTGGGCCGATAAACCCTAAAATATTTTTCGCTTCATTTACCTTTTGTTTGTGAAGTCCTGGCATGGATCAGTTCCCGCCCGAGCATCGGGCTGCCAAGGGGGCTGCCGTGGACGATCTGCTTTCTGACTTTTTGACCGAGACGAATGAGAGCCTGGCTGAACTCGACGTGGCCCTCATTACGCTCGAACGCACGCCCGACGATGCGGAGACGCTGGGATTCATCTTCCGGCTGGTACACACGATCAAGGGTACATGCGGGTTTCTGGGCCTGCCGAGGCTCGAACGGGTCGCTCATGCCGGCGAAAATGTGTTGGGCAAGCTGCGTGATCGCACGCTGACGGTGACACCGGACATCGTCAGCCAGGTGCTGGCCGGGATCGACCGGATCAAAGCGATCGTGAGCGCGTTGAGCCAGACCGGAGCCGAACCGGCCGGCGACGATACCGACCTCATCGCAGCGCTGAATGCCACCGCATCCAATGAGGCGCCTGCAGCGCCACATCCGGCACCGCCAGCCGCGGCGCCGGTTGATGTGAAGGTCGCGCCGGCGCCGGTCGCTGCTGTACCCGTGGCTGCTGTGCCGGTGGTGGCTGCCGTGGCTGCGCCGGCTGTTGAAGTCGCACCCGAACCCACCGCAGCGCCAGCGCCCGCCGCGGCTCCGGCCGCCAATGCAGCCGCGTCCAACACCCCTGCGGCGAACGCCCCGGCGACGACCACGGGTCCGGCCGCCGCACAGACGATCCGCGTCACGGTCGATGTGCTGGAAGACCTGATGACGCTGGTGAGTGAACTTGTACTGACCCGCAACCAACTGCTGCAACTGGCGCGGACGCAGGAAAACAGCGCCTTCACCGTGCCGCTGCAACGCTTGTCGCACATCACGTCCGATCTGCAGGAAGGGGTGATGAAGACCCGGATGCAGCCAATCGGCATCGCCTGGAACAAGCTGCCCCGGCTGGTGCGCGACCTGTCGCACGACATGGGCAAGAAGATCGAGCTGACCATGCTGGGGGCCGAAACGGAACTCGACCGCCAGGTGCTGGAGCTGATCAAGGATCCACTGACGCACATGATCCGCAACAGCGGCGATCACGGGCTGGAAACGCCGGCGGAACGGCGGGCAGCCGGCAAGCCGGAAGCCGGCAACATCGTGCTGAACGCGTTCCACGAAGGCGGCTACATCATTCTCGAAATCTCCGACGACGGGCGCGGCCTTTCCGTCGACCGCATCAAGGCAAAGGCGCTGTCGCAAGGATTGGCGACCGAGAGTGAACTGGCCAACATGACGGACGGCCAGGTGCAGCGCTTCATCTTCCGCGCCGGCTTTTCCACAGCGGAAAAAGTGTCCGCCGTATCGGGCCGCGGCGTCGGCATGGACGTGGTGCGGACCAATATCGAAAAGATTGGTGGCACCATTGACCTGAAGAGTACGCCCGGCCACGGCACGACATTCACCGTCAAGATCCCGCTGACCCTGGCGATCGTGTCGGCGCTGATCGTGGAGGCCGCCAAGGAGCGGTTTGCAATCCCGCAGCTCAGCGTCGTGGAATTGGTGCGTGCGCAGCGGGCTTCGGCGCCCGCACAAGGTGATGGCGCCGGCGTCAGCCAGATTGAGCGCATCAACGACACGCCGGTGCTGCGCCTGCGCAATCGCCTGCTGCCACTGGTCAGCCTGACCGAGCTGTTGGCGCTGGGCACCGACGACCAGGCCCAGACGGCGGCCCATGTCGTGGTGGCCCAGGTTGGCCAGCACATGATGGGCATCATCGTCGACCGGGTGTTCGACACCGAGGAAATCGTGGTCAAGCCCGTGGCACCCATCCTGCGCCATGTCACCATGTTCAGCGGCAACACCATACTCGGGGACGGGTCGGTCATCATGATCCTTGATCCCAACGGCATCGCCCGCGCCAGCGGCGTTGGCGCCGGATCGGAAAGCAAGCTGTTGCGCTCCGCGCCGACCGAGAACCAAAGCTCCACCAGCAAGACCGCGATGCTGCTGTTCAAGGCGGGCGAAAGCCAGCGTATGGCCGTGCCGCTTGGCCTCGTTGCCCGTTTGGAGGACATCCCGCGCAACAAGATCGAGATGTCGTGCGGCGCGCCGGTTGCCCAGTATCGCGGCAAGCTGATGCCGCTGATCGCCATAGACGGGGGCGTGGACCAGCAGAAGCCGACCCAGTCGCTGCTGGTGTTTGCCGAGGGCGACCGCACGATGGGCCTGATGGTCGACGAAATCATCGATGTGGTCGAAGACAACCTGGACATCGAATTGGCCGGCGCGCGGCCGGGCCTGCTGGGATCGGCGGTCATCGGCGGTGCGGCCACCGACGTGCTTGATACCGGCTACTGGCTGATGCAGGCCTGGGAGGATTGGTTCCGCGGGGCGCCCCGGCAAGGCAGCAACCTAGGGCAAAGCCATATCCTGCTGGTCGACGACAGCGAGTTCTTCCGCCAGCTCACGGTGCCGACGCTCGGTGCCGCAGGCTTCCGGGTCACCGCGGTCGCCGGCGCGGCGGAAGCGTTGCGGCTACGCGAAGCCGGCACGATGTTCGATGCCATCGTCTCCGATATCGAGATGCCGCAGATGGACGGCATTCAGTTCGCCCGCGCCATCCGCTCCGGCGGTGCCTGGGCGAAACTGCCGCTGATCGCGATGACCGCACACTCCGACATGGAGAATGCGCGCATCGGCCGCGAGGCTGGCTTCACCGACTACGTCGCCAAGTTCGAGCGTGAGGCACTGATCGCCAGCCTGCGGTCGAACCTGACCACGCCCGTTCACGCCTGATCGATCGAAAAGGACCAGCCAATGGCCACCGACATCCTGGAGCGGGCCGACACTGCGGCCAACACCGAGGACAATCAGGTCCTCGTGACACTGACCGTAGGCGAACAGCTCTGCGGGGTGCCTGTCCTTGCGGTACGCGACATCCTGGGCGAGCAGACCATCACCCGCATCCCACTCGCGCCGCCGGAAATCGCCGGCAGCCTCAACCTGCGCGGCCGCATCGTGACCGCCATCGACCTGCGCCGGCGCCTGCGCCTGCCACCGGCCCCGCCTGGACAGGCGCGCATGTCGGTGGTCGCCGAACAAAGCGGCGAACTCTACGCGTTGCTGGTCGACCAGGTCTCCGAAGTACTCAGCCTGGATGCCTCGATGTTCGAGCGTAATCCGCCAACATTGGAAAAGTGCTGGGCCGATTTCAGCACCGGCATCTTCCGACTCGATGGCAGGCTGCTGGTCGTGCTGGACGTCTCCAGGCTGCTGGCCCTGGGCGGGGAGGGATAATTCCATGACACGGACCTGTCTCGTCGTGGATGACAGCCGGGTTGTCCGTAAGGTCGCCCGCCGTATCCTCGAATCCAACGGCTTCGCGGTGACGGAGGCTGCCGACGGCCAGAAGGCCCTGGATGCATGCCGCGAGCAGTTGCCGGATTGCGTCCTGCTCGACTGGAATATGCCGGTGATGGACGGCCTGGCGTTCCTGCAGGCGCTGCGCAAGGAATTCGGTCCCGACAACCCGCCGGTGGTGTTCTGCACCACCGAAAACGACATCGGCCATATTGAGGCTGCGATCCAGAACGGCGCCCAGGAGTACATCATGAAGCCGTTCGATGAGGACATCCTGACCGGCAAATTCGCCCAGGTCGGCCTCCTGTGACCGCTTTGGCCGGTACCTCGGCCACCGTGCGAACCACGGCAGCGGTCGCCAGGGTGATGATCTGCGACGATTCTGCCGTTATTAGGGGCGCACTGGCGCGCATCCTTGAATCCGACCCTGAAGTGGCGGTCGTGGCCAAGGTTGAGAACGGCAAACTGGCCGTCGATCAGCTGCGCGCCGCGCAGGTGGATGTCGTGGTCCTCGATATCGAGATGCCGGTGATGGACGGGCTCACCGCCCTGCCCCAGTTGCTGCGCGCCGATCCCGGCGTGCGGGTCATCATGGCATCGACGCTGACCACACGCGGCGCCGAGATCGCCTTGCGCGCCCTGCGTCTCGGCGCGTCGGATTACGTCCCGAAGCCGTCGACGATCGGCACCGTCAGCGATGACGGCTTCAAGCGGGAGCTGCTGGAGAAGGTCAAGGGGCTCGCGCGTATGCGCCGCCGGATAAGCCCGACAGGACGCGCGCGCTCGCCCCTTGCGCTACGCCCTGCCCCGCTTGCCCTGCCACGTTTGCTGGCTGTCGGCAGTTCGACCGGCGGGCCACAGGCCCTGTTCACGCTGGTCCAGGGCCTGGGCCGGTCGGTTGGCGTGCCGGTCGTGATTACCCAGCACATGCCTGCCACGTTTACGCCGATCCTGGCCGACCACCTCAACCGCCTGGGCCTGATGCCCTGCACCGAGGCGCGCGACGGTGAATCGCTGGTGCCGGGGCGGATATACCTCGCGCCGGGTGACCGGCATCTGCTGGTGGAAGGCGGCCGAAGCGGAATGCGCGTGCGGCTTACCGTCGACCCACCGGAAAACTTCTGTCGTCCGTCAGTCGATCCGATGCTGCGGTCTGCGACCGCGGCGTGTGACGGGCGGGTGCTGGTGGCGATGCTGACCGGCATGGGTCAGGATGGTCTGCTGGGAACGAAAAAGGTGATCGAAGCCGGCGGCGCCGCCATCAGTCAGGACGAAGCAAGCAGCGTGGTCTGGGGCATGCCCGGCGCGATCGCCACCGCCGGCCTGTGTCACGCTGTCCTGCCGTTGCCAAAAATTGCACCCCGGCTCCTGGAAATCCTGAAAGGGGCACATGCATGAGCGCGCCGATTTCGCCACTCGCGTTCGAGACGCTGGCCACATTGCTCAAGAGCAAGTCCGGCCTGATCATTGGAATGGACAAGCTCTACCTCCTGGAAACCAGGTTGGCAGGCCTTATCAAGCGGGAGAAACTGGTTGATCTGAACGGCTTGGCGGAGCGGCTGCGGCGCCCGGGCGCCGATGCGCTGGGGCGCGAGGTGATCGAGGCGATGACCACCAACGAAAGCTTCTTTTTCCGCGACGACAAGCCGTTTCTGCACTTCCGAAGCCAGGCGCTGCCCCGGCTGGTCGCCGCGCGTCCGCCCGGTGCCCAGTTACGCGTCTGGTCGGCAGCTTCGTCATCAGGCCAGGAAGCCTATTCACTGGCGATGATCATTGCCGAGTCAAGTGCTATCCTGGCGGGCCGCAAGGTCGAGATCGTCGGCACCGACATCGCCCGCGATCAGCTCGCGCGCGCCAAGGAAGGTGTCTACTCGCAGTTCGAGGTCCAGCGCGGCCTGCCGGTTCAGATGTTGATGCGCTATTTCAAGAAGGAGGACGCCAACTGGCGCATCGCTGACAACATCCGCACGATGGCGCAGTTTCGCGAGTTCAACCTGTTGTCGGACCTGCGTTCACTGGGCAAGTTCGATGTGGTGTTCTGCCGCAACGTGCTGATCTATTTCGATCAGGCGACGAAAGCCCGGGTGCTGGACGCCATTGCCGCGATCATGCCACCGGACGGTCTGCTGTATCTGGGCGGCGCCGAAACCGTGTTGGGAATCACTTCACGGTTTGCGCCGATGCCAAGCGAGCGGGGCGTGTACGGCGTCGTAGGCACAGCGTCCGCGGCAGCTCCGCAACGGGTTGCCGCTGCCGTGTAACCAATACCTGCCAGCGTGGTGGGTGCGGCGCCGCCCTGGATCAGACAGTCTTCAGGAAGTCGGTCAACTTGTTGATTGCCGTCTGCTTGTCGGTCCCGTCCAGCGCACCCAGTTCGGCCGCCAGCCGGTCCATCGCCGCTTCATAGATCTGCCGTTCTGAAAAGCTCTGGTCAGGTTGACCCGCATTACGGTGAAGGTCACGCACCACCTCGGCGATCGACAGCGGATCGCCGGAGTTGATCTTCGCCTCATACTCCTGCGCCCGGCGCGACCACATCGTGCGCTTCACCCGGGCCTTGCCCCGAAGTACATTCAGCGCCTCATCGAACAGCTTGCGGGTGGCCAGCTTGCGCAGACCGGCGGTGCGGGCCTTGGCCACCGGCACCCGCAGCGTCATGCGGTTTTCTTCGAAGGTGATGTGGATCAATTCCAGCTTGTGGCCGGCGATCTCCTCAATCGCGATCCGTTCGACCCTGCCAACGCCATGCGTCGGATAGACCACATGGTCGCCCTCGACGAAGATTTCCGCCTTGGCAATTGCGCGCGGAGTCAGGTTTGGGCCGTTGTGCGGGGGCCTGACAACGGGACGGGCTTGGGGTGCCGCCACCGGACTTTCGGCGGCCTGATTGTTACCTTCTTCCACTGTCTGCTCATTCATGATGTTGCCTGCCGTCTCGCTGACCCTGACTGGTTCCCTACAGGTGGGCGGCTCAACCTCATTCCAGCTGGTGCCGCCGCCCTGGCGGATCCTCGCCGTCCAGCTGCAATCGGCTCCGGATGCAATCGGCTCCGATGCACCCGACAACCATTGCGCGCGACAACCATAGCGCGAGTGTGACCCGAGGTCAGCAGGGCCCGCTGGCCCGCTGAGGTCTTAGGCAGTGCCGGGTTCGGGCGAGAAGAGCTCACCTTTGTTCGGCTTGTCCTTCCACTCGTCGGCATCGTCCGGCGCCGTTCCCTTGCGGGTGATGTTCGGCCAGATCTTGGCGAATTCAAGATTGCGCTCAAGCCAGGCGGTCCCCCGGTCGTCGCTGTCGGGCAGGATCGCTTCGGCCGGGCATTCCGGCTCGCAGACGCCGCAGTCGATGCACTCGTCGGGGTGGATCACCAGCATGTTCGCACCGACGTAGAAGCAATCGACCGGGCAGACTTCAACGCAGTCCATGTATTTACAACGAATGCAGTTTTCGGTGACCACATAGGTCATTAGGCAACCCCTGAATGATGGGAAAATGCGGCCCCCGGCCGACTATCTTGTCGCGCGATATGCCGATGAATCTGCCGAAACGCAAGGTGTTGATGACAGATCGCTGACATCAACATAGAGCAATCGCGCTTCGGTTGCCGGCCCGCGCCGTGCAGCCAGTGCAGCGACCTGCCAGACCCGCACCTCCCCATGCACCGGAATGGTCAACACGTCCCCGACCCGCAGCCTGGCATGCGGTTTTCCGGTTGGCTGGCGGTTGATCCGGATCGAGCCCTGGGCGACAAGTTCGGCGCAATCGGTACGCGCACGAAACACGCGGGCGCACCACAGCCATTTGTCGAGTCGCTGCCAGTCCTTGTCCTCGATATCGGCTATCGCAGGCCTCCACTTCGCAGGACCGCCAACGCCGCAAACGGCCCGCTGGCTGGTTTTGCCGAGGGCGTATCCGCCATCGCAGCCGGCCGGCGGCGACGTAACGGCATCAGCATCGGCGGCGCTGGCGGACCCTGCTGATCGGCAGCCAGCCCGGCTGCGGGCAAAACCCGGAACCCCAGTTGGCGCAGCACGGCTGGCAGCATGTCGGGCTTGATCGCAAACCGTGACGCGAGCCCGGAAGGCAGCGCAGCCGGCCCGCGGCGCGAACGGTGACCAAGCTCGCCGGTGATTTTCTCGGCAATGTCGAGGCGCAGCAGGATCGGCCCGGCCTCGATCCAACCGGCCATCGCGGCAAAGCCAGGCGGCCAGTCCGGCTGGTCGACCGGCAACGACACCAGCGCCGGGTTCGGCAGCACCGGCATGGCAACACCATGGTGCACCGCCCACAGCCGCACGCGCGTCATCGCCGCACGGGGCTTCATCAAGGCCGGCATGAACAGGGCGAACCGGCCGGAGCGCACGCCAAGCGCCCGCAAACGGGGACGCAGTTCGGCTGAAAGCGTCTCCTCATCAACGCCTGGGATCAGGCCAAGCGATTCGCTCAGCCGATGCACCGGCCCACGCAGCGCCGGATGACTGCGCGCCTGGGCCTCGGCAGCGAACAGCGGGGCGAGATCAGCCTGAATCTGGCCATCCAGCCAGGACTGCAGACGCGCGCGAACCCGCTCCTGCTCCGCACCATCGAGAAATTCGCTGTCCAGCACCTGAACGCGCGGGCGCAATGGCACGGCACCGCGCACCAGCCGCGCCACGGGTGCGGCCTCCCAGGTAATGCGGTGGTCGTCGGTCAGAGTGAAGACGTCGTCGCCCGCGTGTTCCGCCATCGCAACCCGGCGCGGCATTTCCGCCCGCAGCGCGCGACGCGCGGCGCGAAGCACCAGCTTCTTTTCGTCGCCAACCGCCGAAGGATCCGGAATGAACCCGAACCCCTCGATCTGACCCACCGGGTGCCCCTCGACGACGACTTCACCGCGGCGGGTGACCGCGGACAGCAGGTCCTTGCCGTCGGCTTCTTCCAGGCGCCGGACCAAGTGGGCGGAACGGCGGTCGACGAAACGGCTGGTCAGGCTCTCGTGCAGCGCGTCGGACAATTTGTCCTCGACATCGCGAGCCTTGGCTTGCCAATGCAGCGTGTCCTTCACCCAGTCGGATCGGGCGGCAATATAGGACCAGATCCGCACCCCGGAGAGCCGCTGCATCAGCGTGTCTATATCGCCGTCGGCCCGGTCCAGCGCAGCGATCTGCGCGGCGAGCCAATCGGTCGGCAACGTCGTATCGGTGGCGACGTGGCCGAACACGCGGGCGCACAGCTTGGCATGGGTGTCGTCGGCAAGCTTGCGGAAATCAGGAATTTGGCAGGCGTCCCACAGAAGGCGCAATCGCCGTCGACCGGTTGCCAACTTCCGGATGTCCCCATCACGTGCCAGCGCGGTCAGCGTTTCCAGGTCGGAGGCTTCGTTGCCGCGCACAAGCCCGGCTCGCGGCGGCGGCGCATTCAGGCTGTCGATCAGGCTGTCGACCGATGCGAAATCGAGGTCGCTGTTGCGCCAGCAAAGCTGGTCCAGCGACTCGAAGGTGTGGGCCTCGACCGCGGCGACAACCTCCTCCGGGATCGGCGGACATTCCGTTGTCGTGCCGAACGTGCCGTCCTTCATCCCCCGCCCCGCCCGGCCGGCGATCTGGGCAACTTCGGAGGCCGTCAGGCGACGCGGACGGTGACCGTCGAACTTGCCGAGGCCGGCGAACGCTACGTGGTCGACATTCATATTAAGGCCCATGCCGATGGCGTCGGTAGCCACCAGAAAATCGACCTCGCGTTCCTGGTAGAGGGCGACCTGGGCGTTGCGGGTGCGCGGGGACAGCCGGCCCATCACAACCGCGCAGCCGCCCTTGCGGCGGCGGATCAGTTCGGCGAGCGCGTAAATTTCGGTGGCACTGAAGGCGACGACGGCGGTGCGCGGCGGCAGGCGGACCAGCTTGGCGGGACCGGCATATGTCAGTTGCGACAGGCGGGGCCGGGTCTCGATCTGCGCCTGAGGCACCAGGCGGCGGATCAGCGGGGCGATGGTTTCGGCGCCCAGGAACATGGTCTCGACCATGCCGCGGGCGTGCAGCAGGCGGTCGGTGAAGACGTGGCCGCGATCGGCATCCGCACATAGCTGGATTTCGTCGACCGCGACGAACTCGGCATGGCGGTCGAGCGGCATCGCCTCCACGGTGCAGGAGAACCAACGCGCCTCGGGCGGGATGATTTTCTCCTCCCCGGTGATCAGGGCGACATACCGCGCACCCTTGATCGCCACCATCCGGTCGTAGTTCTCACGGGCCAAAAGCCGTAGCGGAAAACCAATGATTCCGGTTGAATGCGCGAGCATCCGCTCGATCGCCAGATGCGTCTTGCCGGTGTTCGTCGGGCCCAGGACGGCCTTGACGCGAGCGGCGAAACCGGAGTCGGAGCCGAACATGGGGTTAATGTTTGGATGCCGCGCTGCGGAATGCAAGCACTGAAAGATTGCGCGCGGATGTTAGCCAACCGCAGCAACCGTCAAGCCGGTAGACAGATGCCGTAACCAGACACCGGTAAACACATGAGTGTGCATTCAGGCCGTCATCCGGCGGGTTCCGCCAACGCCCGGGTTTCCCATGCGGTGCTACGTCGTCGCTGCAGCCGGTATGGGCGCACCCGGTGGTTGGTTGTGCGGGCACCGACAACCGCTTGACTTGACCAATGACCCAAGGCTTGTGTGCCGCCCCTGACCGACTGCCGGGACACTGAGACCATGCACGCCTATCGTACCCACACTTGCGGCGCCCTGCGCGCCGGCGACGCCGGAACCGAGGCCCGCCTGTCGGGATGGGTGCATGCCAAGCGCGACCATGGCGGCCTGCTGTTTATCGACCTGCGTGACCATTACGGCATCACCCAATGCGTCTTTGCCGCCGGATCGCCGGCCTTCGCCGAGGCCGATGCGGTGCGCCCGGAAAGTGTGATTACCGTCACCGGACAGATCGTGATGCGCGCGGCCGGCACCGTGAACCCAAAGCTGCCGACCGGGGAGATCGAACTGCGGGTCGCTGATCTGCTGCTGCAATCCGCTGCCGAGGTGCTGCCGATGCAGGTGGCGGGGGATGAGAAATTCCCCGAGGATATCCGCCTGAAATACCGCTTCATCGACCTGCGGCGTGAAAAGCTGCACAAGAACATGATGCTGCGTTCCCAGGTCATCACCTCGGTGCGCCAGCGGATGATCGAAGCCGGGTTCATGGAATACCAGACGCCGATCCTGACCGCATCCTCGCCGGAGGGTGCGCGTGACTTCCTGGTCCCGGCGCGGATGCATCCCGGCAAATTCTACGCCCTGCCGCAGGCGCCGCAGCAGTTCAAGCAATTGCTGATGGTCGCCGGTTTCGACCGCTATTTCCAGATCGCGCCCTGTTTCCGTGATGAGGCGTCCAGGGCGGACCGCTCGCCCGGTGAATTCTACCAGCTCGATTTCGAGATGAGCTACGTCACCCAGGAAGACGTTTTCAACACGATCGAGCCGGTCATCGCCGGCGTGTTCGAGCAGTTTGCCGCCGGCCGGGGCGTCACCAAGCCGCCCTTCCCGCGCATTCCCTACGACCAGGCGATGCTCGAATTCGGCTCCGACAAGCCGGACCTGCGCAACCCGATCCGGATCGCCGATGTCACCGAACACTACGCCGGGTCCGGGTTCGGCCTGTTCGCCCGCATCGCTGCATCTGGTGGAATGGTCCGCGCGATCCCCGCCCCTGGCGCGGCGCACCAGCCACGGAGCTTCTTCGACAAGCTGAATGACTGGGCAAAGACAGAGGGCCAGGGCGGCCTGGGCTACATCACCTATGATACGGACGGACCGAAGGGCCCGATCGCGCGCAACCTCGAGCCGGACCGCGCGGAACAAATCCGCCTCGCCTGCAACCTGAAACCCGGCGACGCTGTCTTCTTCGTTGGCGGCAAAAAGGATACCGCCCCCAAATTCGCCGGCGCCGTCCGCACCCGGCTGTGCGAGGAGCTCGGGCTGCTGGAAAAGGGCAGTTTCCGGTTCTGCTGGGTTACCGACTTCCCGATGTTCGAGCTGAATGAGGAGACCGGGCTGGTCGATTTCAGCCACAACCCGTTCAGCATGCCGCAGGGCGAGTTGGAGGCCCTGCTCACCCAGGACCCGTTGACCATCAAGGCATACCAATACGACATCGTTTGCAACGGGATAGAGCTGTCCTCCGGTGCGATCCGCAACCACCGTCCGGACATCATGATCAAGGCGTTCGAAATCGCCGGCTACACCGCGGCCGATGTCGAGGCGAGGTTTGGTGGCATGCTGAATGCGTTCCGCTTCGGCGCGCCGCCGCATGGCGGGTCAGCCCCGGGGATCGATCGCATGGTAATGCTGCTGGCCGACGAACCCAACATCCGCGAGGTGATCCTGTTCCCGCTCAACCAAGGCGGCGAGGACCTGATGATGGGCGCACCGGCGCCAATTCCTCCTGCGCGGCTGAAGGAACTGTCGCTGAAGATCGATCTTCCGCCAGCCAAGCCCAAGGGGTGACCGCCCCCCATGTGGCACACGTCGTCAAACACCAGACGTGGCACACGTCGTCAGACACCCCGACGTCGGACACGTCCTCAAACACCCAGACGTGGGACACGTCGTCAAACGCCCGCACGTGGGACCGGCTGTCAGACCGCAAATCGTGGCACGCGCCGTCAAACATAAGTCACCTGTGCCCTGTCGGACGCCGGATGGTCAGGTTGGCAATGGCACGATGATGCACACATGGCTATCTTTCGTCCGTACGCGCCGGCCCATACCAGCGGAGTTCTTCATGCGTTTACCCGCCACAATCGGCGCGTTCTGTTTGGCAGCCACACTTGCGATCCATCCGGCCATTGCCGCCAATGCGCCGCCACCCGCTGCTGCGCCGGCTGCTGGTGCGTTGCTGGCACACAAGGCGCTGTACACCCTGACGCTCGACCATGCGACCGGCAACGACGTGGTCGCGGCCCGCGGCACCATGGGCTACGAGGTGACCGACGCCTGCGACGGGTGGGCGGTTCGCCAGCGGCTTCGCATGACCATCACCAATTCGGAAGGCCAGGATATCGAGATGGCCTCCGACTACGCGACGTGGGAATCCAAGGACGGCTTGAAGTTCCGCTACCATATGCGCCAGACCACCGACACCGCGGTCACCAGCCAGACCGACGGCGAGGCCACGCTGCCGAAAGCCGGCGCCGCGGGAGAAGCGCACTACAGCACTCCGCACGACAGCACGAGCCCATTGCCCGCAGGCACGGTCTTCCCGATGGCGCACACCGCCGCGATCGTCGCCGCAGCGCGTGAAAAAAAGCATTTCCTGTCGCTGCCGCTGTTCGACGGCACGGATGATTCCGGCGTGGAGGATAGCTTCATCGTCATGCTGGACTGGAAGCCGCCGATGCAGGTCAAGTGGCCGGCGCTGGCGCCGCTGCCGAGCACACGGGTCAATATCGCGTTCTTTGACCACACGAAAACCGCCGTCACGCCGACTTACGAGGTGGCGATGCGCTACTGGGAAAATGGCGTCGCGGACGACATGAAAATGAATTTCGGCGACTTCGTCATGAGCGCGAAAATGAAGGAATTCGCGCCACTGCCTCGCCGCTGCTGAAACCCCGTTTCCTCCGGCCTGCAGCCCTTTGACCCTGCCATGAAACGCAGGGTTCGACCCGGCAGAGCCGCTGCAACAGAATCAGAAACGGGATCAGCAGCAGCGCGCCGTTGATCCCGCCCCCGCCGGTCCCGCCTCGCCGGTCGCGTGCCGCCGGTCCGTCACGACTCCAACAGCCTGCGCAGCAACTCGACATCTTCAGCGAACGCACCGTCCCGCTCCATCAACTCGGTGACGCGGGAAACAGCATGCATCACGGTCGTGTGGTCGCGGTTGCCGAATTTCCGGCCAATTTCCGGCAAGCTGCGGCTGGTCAGCTGCTTGGCCAGATACATCGCCACCTGACGAGGCCGGGCGACGGCGCGGGCGCGACGGGCCGAGGACATGTCGGTCAGACGTATACTGTAATGTTCAGCAACTTTCTTTTGTATTTCTTCAATCGTTACCCGACGATCATGAGCCTTCAGGATGTCGTGCAGTACCTCGTGCGTCGACTCCAGCGTCACCACCCGGCCAAAAAGGTTCGCGTGCGCAACAAGGCGGTTCAGGGCCCCCTCAAGTTCGCGCACATTGGATGTGATCTTGTGCGCCAGGAACTCCAGCACCTTGCCCGGAACATCAACCCCCGCGCGGGCCGCCTTGGCCTCCAGGATCGAAATCCGCAGCTCGTATGTGGTGGAGTGCAGATCGGCAACCATGCCGCAGCCCAAACGGGTTTTCAGCCGATGCTCCAGCCCGTTCAGGTCGGAAGGCGACTTGTCGGCCGAAACAACAATCTGCTTGCCCTGCTCCACCAGGTAATTGAACGTGTGAAAGAATTCTTCCTGAGTGTTGTCTTTCCCAATGAGAAACTGCAGGTCGTCGATCATCAGCACGTCGACGCTGCGCAGGTTCTCCTTGAACTCCATCGTCGACTGGCTGCGGATCGCGGCGATGAAGCGATACATGAACTTTTCCGCCGACATATAGGCAACGGACACGGGCGTGGCGTGGCGATCCGTCAGCTCCCAGGCGATGGCATGCATCAGGTGGGTCTTCCCAAGACCAACCCCGCCATACAGGAACAATGGATTGAATCCGGGGCTGGACGGGCGTTCGGCGACGCGCCGGGCGCAGGCATAGGCAAACTCGTTCGGCTTGCCGACGACGAATCCATCGAACGTGAACCGCGGATCGAGCGGCGCGGCCAGGTCGGAGCGTGGTTCAACACGGTCCTCCTGCCAAACCTGGCTGGCTGTGGGCGAGGCGGCGGGGCGGGACGGCTCCGGCCGTAAGCTGGGGGGTTCGCTGACCGGCATTTCGCGCACAGCCGCCACATTTTCAACTCGCAAGGCCGGTTGCGGAACCGTTTCGCCGACGCACAGTTCAACTCGCCGTACGGCAGGATTTTCCGATTGCCACAAGATCCGCAGCCTGTCGGCATAGCGTGTGCACACCCAGTCACGCAGGAACCGAGTCGGCAAATTGACGGTCACTTCATCACCGTCAACGCCCACCAGCGTCATCTGGCGTAACCATGTGCGGTACTCGACCTCACCGACCTCAGCCTGCAAACGACCTCTGATCCGTGTCCACTGGGCCGCGACTTGCGACAACTCCACGATCTCAGGCTCAGCCGTGGTCATCCAATATTCCCCCCCTGCGTCAACCCACGCAGCCAGTATCAATATGCGTTACCGGCAAAATGAGACTGTCCGGACCTTCCCCCTTTTTGACCCGTCCGAACGCAGTTTCCCCGCCCCTCGACAGGGTTCAATTCGAAAATTGCTGCTTTCCGGCTGGCAGGTCCAAGTATGTCAGAGTTTGGGGTGGAGGCAATCATAAATTGGCATCCACAAGAAAAATCCAAATGAACACAATAACATTACCAACCCAGATCGACAACCGTACAGGGCAAACCCTGCCTCTCAACAGAAGCAGACTGAACCGCCAGAAACGATACGAGGGTCTTGGAGTAACGACTATCCAAGGATAGTTCTACGATGCGCCTGTCACGGATGGCGGTCAACCACCCGACAGGCTACATCAGCTGCCGCGCTCAGGCGCTGGGCAGCGCCTTGATACGGGCAGAGAGGCGTGAAAGCTTACGCGCGACCGTGTTGGCGTGGATCACGCCCTTGCCCGATGCACGCTGCATCTCCGGCTGCGCTGCGCGCAGGGCATCAGCCGCCGCCGTCTTGTCGCCACTGGCAAGCGCTGTCTCAACCTTCTTGACAAAGGTCCTCATGCGCGACTTGCGCGCCTGGTTACGCGCGGTACGAGTGACAGTCTGGCGGATGCGCTTGCGCGCCGATGCGGTGTTGGCCATGCGTTCTTCGATCACTGTTGGGGGCCAGACCAGGACCCGGCGGCAAACCGGGTCCGATCTGGCGGAAGACGGGGGTTCTACGCATCGGCCTGAGGCGAGTCAAGCTATCGGTGCCCCGCGCTCAGGGCACGCGAACCGCGCCTGGCTTCACCTTTTCCTCGGGTTCAACGTGGATGGTGACCATCAAGTGACCCATCTCGGCCCGCAGTGTATCTTCGATCCGGTCGCAGATCGCATGCGCGGCCGCGACCGTCATGCTGCCGGGAACCACTAGATGGAATTCCAGGAAAGTCAGGCGGCCGGCATGGCGGCTGCGGAAATCATGCGCCTCGATCGCGCCGGAGGCACTGTTGGCGACCAGCGCCTTGATCCGGTCCACCACCGACGGTTCGGGCGCCTCGTCCATCAGTCCGCCAACCGAGGCCTGTATCATCCGCATGCCCGACCACAGGACATAGACGCCGGTCGCGCAGGCCAGCAGCGGGTCGAGCACGTAATACCCGCTCACGACGGCCAGCAGCACGCCGACGGTGACCCCGACCGAGGTTACCACGTCGGCCAGCAGATGCCTGGCATCAGCCTGCAAGACGGGGGACCGAAGGCGCCGCCCGGCCGCCAGCAGCATGAACGACCAGCCGCCATTGATCACCGTGGCAAGGGCGTTCAGCGCAATTCCCGGGAGTGGCGCGAGAAGCACATGCGGATGGAGAAACGCCGTCCACGCCTCGGCGAAGATCAGAAGCGCGGCCACGATGATCATCACCCCCTCGATGACCGCCGCAAAGAATTCAGCCTTATCATGGCCATAGGGATGATTGGCATCGGCCGGCCGAGCGGCGAAGCGCAGCGCCATCAAGGCGATCAGGCTGGCGGCGACGTTGACGGTGCTTTCCAGCGCGTCCGAGTACAGCGCGGCGCTGCCGGTCAACGCCCAAGCAGCGCCTTTCAGGGCCAGCACGCCGCAACCTGCACACAGACTGCCGAGTGCGAAGCGTTCTGCGGATGTCATGTGCGGGCCCTAACACAAAGCACACGCAACGTCAGGCAGCCCGGAGCAACTTTACGTCGTTCAGACCCGGCAAGCTGACAAAGTTGCTCCCCCGGCCAACACGATAAAGCGCACCCTACCCCTGGGATACCGCGGAGATCCGGCCGCGCTGCATCTGGTTGGCCCGCATTGGCCGCAGCACGAACAAGGCGAGCAGCACGACCACCACATTGGTAACCGCCGCAACGAGCAGCACCGATTCCCAACTGCCGGTCGCCGACTTCAGCACATTCGCCAGCGGCACGAGGAAGGCCGAGGTGCCCTTCGCGGTGTACAGAAGGCTGACATTGGCAGTGGCATAGCCGGGACCGAACGTGTCCGTGCAGGTGGATGGAAACAGCGAGAAAATCTCGCCCCAGGTGAAAAAGATCAGTCCCGCGCACACCACGAAGGCCCACGGCGCGTGCCCCGCGATCGCCAGCAGCCAGTAGCTGACCGCCCCCAGCGTGAACGCCAGCGCCATTGTCCGCTCGCGCCCGATCCGATCCGACAGGCCGCCGAAAAACGGACGCGCAAGGCCGTTCAGCACATTGTCGACCAGCAGGGCAACGCTGAGCGTGCTGGCGCCGAGGAAGATCACGGTGTTGGAAATGCCGTAATCCTTGGCGATCGGTCCCAATTGGGCGGTGGCCATCAGCCCGCTGGCGGAGACGGCGATAAACATGACGTACATCAGCCAGAAGATCGGCGAGCGCAGCATCTGGGCGCTGGAGACACTCCTGGTGTTCTGCTGCAGGTTCACGTTCGCCTTGGCGGCGATGGTAACCGGGCGGGCCGGACCGTGCAGCATACGAGATATAAGGAGCAGGACGACAGCCTGGCCGATACCGAACCACAGAAACGCCTGGGCGTAGCCTGACGTCGTGATCGTCAGGCGGATCGGAATGACGGTCAGTGCTGCGCCGGCGCCGAAGCCGGCAGCCGTCAGGCCGACCGCAAGACCCCGCCGGTCGGGGAACCACTTGACCGCATTGCCCACGCAGGTCGCGTAGACCGCACCGGCACCGGTGCCGGCGACCGCCGCGCCAAGATACAGCAGCGCCAGCGTGTCAGCGTAGGCATTGATCACCCAGCCGGCTCCGACCAGCAGCCCGCCGCCGGCAATCATCAGGCCGGGACCGGACCGGGGCCCGACACGATCGACAATCGCGCCTGCCGCGGGGGTCAGCCAGGTCTCGGTGGCAATGAAGATCGAGAACGCCCATTGGATCTCGGCCAGGCTCCACCCGCGCGTGACGTGCATCGGGTCGACGAACAAGGTCCAGCCATACTGCAGGTTGGCAATCAGCGCCATGCAGACCACACCCAGTGTGAGCTGCAGCCAGCGTCCGCCAGCTTCTGGTGAATCGCGCACCGTGTCACTCATGGATTTCCCCCTGTTTGCCGACCCTTGGCGGGTCGTTTCAGCTTTTTGTGCAGGCTGGATCATAAAGCCTTGTCTAAGGATGATTCCAGCACCCTGACAAAAGCGGGATCAAGGCATTGTGGGTCGACCTTACCACTTGAATTGAAGACTGCGGCGCGCGTATAGCCGTGCGCATTGTGCAAGAGGACTCCCATGCGCCGAATCGTGAGTGCCGTTGTCGCGCTGACCATGTTGTCCGCCCAGCCCGTGCTGGCACAGCAGAAATGCTCCTCACTTTCGGACCAGTCGGCGTTCGAAGTCCAGGCATTGCGCAGCGAGCTGATGGTATTGGCCACGGGCTGCCATGACGATGAACGCTACAACGCCTTCATCCGACGCTACCAGACCGACCTGCAGGGCAACGAGCGAGCCATCGACGCATATTTTCAACACCGCTATGGCCGTGCGGGACAGACCGAACATGATCGGTTCGTGACCGACCTGGCAAACGCGATCTCGCGCCAGGGCAGTGACCTCGGTGGCGATTTCTGCCCGCGCAACGGTATGATCTTCCATGAGGTGCTGGCGCTGCCGTCGCAGGCGGAACTGGCCGATTTTGCCGCCGGCAAGAACCTTGTGCCGGCGTCGGTGGAAATCTGCGCGCCGATGAAGGCCACCGCGGCCCCTGTTCGCAAGGCCGCTTCCAAGAAGAAATAGGCCGTTGCAAGGAAAGATCAGGACTGCCGGCGGCGCACCATCGGTAACCTGGTGTGCCGCGGCAAGGCCAGCCTGTCACCGCCACCCGGCGATGGCTTTCGGATGGTTCGCCGCTGCAAACGCGTAGTGAGCGCGGCAAGGATAGCGGGCCCGGCAAAAGTAGTGGGCCCAGCAAAAAGGGCGGGGAAAACCCCGCCCTGGCACCGATCCCCGGATCTGAACCCGGTCTCAGTTGTTGTTGCGATTGCCCAGAAGCTGCAGCAGCAGCATGAACAGGTTGATGAAGTTGAGATACAGGCTCAACGCATCATAGACGCTCCGCTTGACCGCCCCGTCCACACCCTCGGCGTAGGCGAACTGCAGGTAGCTGGCTTTGATACGCTGCGTGTCATAGGCGGTCAGCCCGGTGAACACGACCACGCCGATGATGCTGACGGCGAACTGCAGGGCGCTGCTCTGGAAGAAGAAATTGACCAGGCTGGCGATAATGATCCCGAACAGGCCCATCATCATGAAGCCGCCCATCCGCGTCAGGTCGGTTTTCGTCGTGTAGCCATACAGGCTGGTGGCCCCGAAGGTCGCAGCCGTGATGAAGAACACCCGCACGATCGACTCGTTGGTGTAGATCAGGAAGATGTTCACCAGGCTGGCGCCCATCGCCGCGCAGAACGCCCAGAACAGTGCCTGTGCCGCGGTGGTGGAGAGCTTGTTGACCCCCAGCGACAGCACCAGCACGAATGCCATCGGCGCGAAGATCGCAACCATGGCAAGCACCGTCGGATGATGGGAAAAGCCGAACGGCGTCTGCACCAGCGGATAGAACGCGTCGATCAGGCTGGTATGGGCGATGGTGTAGGCCACCACTCCGGTCAACAGCAGCCCTGATGCCATCCAGTTATACACACGAAGCATATAAGCCCGCAGCCCGGCGTCGAAGACAGCCGTGGTGGCGGCAGATGCTCGGGGATAGGCCCCGAATTGCGGACTGTAAGCCATGGTTCCGTTGTTTCCTTTCGAGCGTAAGCCCGCAATCATTATAGCCGATTTCCCGCCCCGGTCATAGCCGGGATATTGTCCACCGACTCGCTTCGTTTGTGGTCCGTCAGCGGGCCGGACGGAGACCGAACTGATGCACTACTCGTTCCTCAGGATTGACGCCGGCCTTGCCCTCAGGGCAGCCGCCGTTCCACCATATCCGAACAGCAGCATGAGTGCGAGTGCTCCCGCAAGTGTGTAAATCAGCGTACGCGGGAGAAAAATCCAGTCCGTGTGCAAAATGTAATGCGCGATGCCGTAGCTGGCGGCCGATCCGACCAGCGCGGCGATTACCCCGGCAACCAATCCGATGATGCCGAATTCAGTCAGCCAGGCCGCGCGGATTTGCGCCCGCGTAGCGCCCAGGGTCCGCAGGATCACCGCCTCCCGCACCCGCCGGCGCTGACCGGCGGCGATCGCACCGACCAGCACGAACGAGCCTGCCAACAAGGTCAGCGCGCCGGTCACCATCAGCGCGGCGGAGACCTGGCGCAGCAATGTGCTGATCGCCGCCAGCACGTCGCGCACAAGAATACCCGTCACGTTGGGCAGCGCGTCGGTGATCGTCCGCAGCAGCGCGCCCTGGCCGGCATCGGCAATGCGCACGGTCGCGATGTGGGTGTGTGGCGCGTGCGACAGCAGGCCCGGGCTGGCCACCATGAAGAAATTGATCGACAGGGACTGCCAGGCGATATCGCGCAGATTGGCGATCTTCAGGTCGATGTCGCGACCCAGCACGTTCACCCGGATCACGTCGCCGATGCCGACATGCCAGCCTTTTGCCATGGCTGCATCGAATGAGACCAGCGGCGGGCCGTCGTAATTGGCCGGCCACCAGCTGCCGTCGACCAGGTGCGTACCGTCGGGCGGCGTCGCCGCATAGGTCAGGCCGCGATCGCCGCGCAAAGCCCAGGCGGTTTCCGGTGTGGTCACAACCTGATCGACCGGCACGCCTTTGATGGCGACCACCCGCGCACGCAGGGACGGCACCTGGTGCATGTCCTTGACACCGGGCTGACCCCGGACCAGCGCCTCGAACCGGGCCAGCTGGTCGTTCTGGATATCGATGAAAAAGAAGCTGGGCGCGTTGGTCGGAAGCTGCTCCTGGATCTGGTGCTGCATGTTGCCCTGGATCAGGGCAACCGCGGCCAGCGTGGAGAGCCCGAGGCCGGCGGACAGCAGCAACAACGGCGCCGGGGTCCCCGGACGATGCAGGTTATCGACGCCCAGCCGGACCGAGGGCCAGCGCAGGCCAGGGACCATCCTGGCCAACCATGTCACTGCCGACCCGCCGGCCCGGAACAGCGCCAAGGTCAATGCCGCCGCGACACAGAAATACAAGGCGAAGCGGCGGTCGGTCGCGGTCATCACGGTCAGCGCCACCAGGGCCGTGCCCAGGGCCACATTCACCGCGATCAGCACGCCGGACGGCCGGGTGGCTTCCGGCACCAGCCCATCGCGGAACAACGCGCCGCCCGGCATCCGCGCCGCGCGTCCCAGCGGCCACAGGGCGAAGCACAGCGCGATCAGCAACCCATACAAGGCGGCCAGGAGAAGCGGTTCGGGGTAGATGCCGAGGACCGGAGGCACCGGCAGGACAGCGGTGAGAAACCGCGCGCCGAACAACGGCAGCAACGCGCCGGCAGCCAGGCCAACCACAATCCCGGCAACCGCCAGCGTCAGCACCTGGATCAGGCAGATGGCAAAGACCAGTCCGGCGGAGGCGCCCAGGCAGCGCAGCGTTGCAATCGTTCGCGACCGGGCGTCGAGCCATGCGCGCACCCCGTTGGCCACCCCGATGCCGCCGACCAGCAGCGAAGTCAGCCCGACCAGCGTCAGGAACAACGCAGTCTGATCGATGAACCGGCTAACGCCAGGCGCTGCGTCGGAAGGATCACGTACCCGCCATCCCTGTCCGGGAAAGGCGGTGCGAATGTCGCGGGCGATTGCCGCGGGATCGGGCGCGGTCAGCCGGACCTGATAGCGCACCATGGCACCGGGCGAGATCAAGCCGGTCTTCGGCAAGGTGGCATCCGAGATCAGCGCACGCGGCCCCAGCAGGGCGGCGGTGCTGACACGGTCGGGTTCGGCGGTAATGGCGCCGGCGACGCGCAACGTGGCAGTGCCAAGCCGGACCAGGTCACCTGGGTGCAGTTGCAGGCGGTCAAGCACCACCTGTTCGGCAAGCACACCGGAGTAACCGTCGCGTTCCCCCAGGGCAGCGGCGATCGGCTGGACAGGATCCACAACCGTGCTGCCGACCAGCGGCCATGACTGATCGACAGCCTTGAGCTCGATCAGTTGCCGCTCGCCCGAAGGCGCGACGAGGATGGAGCGCATCTGCACGACACGGGACGTTGCCGCCCCACGGGCGTGCAACCACGTGATCAAGCTGTCCGGCAGCGGCTGGGACCCGCCGTCGATCTCCAGGTCACCGCCGAGCAGGGCCCGCCCGTCGGCCGCCAGTCCGGCATCGACAGCCGCGCGCAAGGTGCCCACGGCGGCAATGACGCCAACCCCCAGCGCCAGGCACAACAACACGATCCACAGGCCACGAACGCCACCGCGAAGTTCCCTGCGGGCAAGCGTAAGGGCGAGGACGGGCTGCATGCGGATCAAGTAGGTGACCCGCGCAGCCCGCACAACGGGTCGCTGGCGTTTGCCGCCGGGCCTCGGCGGCCGCTGCTAGCCCATTCCGGCCGGCGGATCGCACACCACGGTCTTCATCTCCGCCGGAACCGACACCTCCAGCAATTCCAGTTCGTCGGCCGTCCCGGTCTCGTTGTGACGCATCCCACCGGGGATCATCAGCGAATCGCCCGGCATCAGGCGAATTTTGCGGCCGTCCTCGAACTCCAGGTCGACCCAGCCTTTCAGCATATAGACCAGCTGGTGCTCACACTCGTGGTAGTGCCAGCCGGTCTCCTCGCCCAGGCCACGCGTGGCTGAGGTAACCTGGGCGCGCAACCTGCCGTCGGTCGCCTCGGTCACACCAAGGTCGCGGTATTTGAAAAAGGACCGCCGCCCAGTCACGTACTTGGCATTCTGCACTGTTGCATGTGCCAGTTTGCCGGTCGTTCCCACGACATCATTCATGATCGCTCTCCTCCTTGGGCGCGTCATGCCTTGTCGGCGTCGGCGCGCGAACCCATACAGCTAAGGCCCATTCCCGACCGGGCTGCAACTCCCGATCCCTTGCCCGCACAAGATCCAGGCGTCATTACCCTTCCAATGAGTGAACAAACTCCGAAAATCCGCATTCGCGGACTCTACAAGCGCTTCGGCTCCAAGCCGGTCCTTGACGGTGTCGACCTCGATGTTCCGCGCGGGACCTCGCTGGTGGTGATCGGCGGATCGGGGTCCGGCAAGTCGGTGCTGCTGAAGTGCATCCTGGGCCTGATCGACCCGGACGACGGCGTCATCGAGATCGACGGACGCGACATCCTGCGGCTGCCGCGCAATGAGCGTGAGATGGCGCGCGCGCAAATCGGCATGTTGTTTCAGGCCGGCGCCCTCTTTGACAGCCTGCGGGTGTGGGAGAACGTGGCATTCGGCCTGATCGCCCGCCATAAGATGGCCCGCTCGGCGGCCCGCACCAAGGCAGACGAATTCCTGCGCGAAGTTGGGCTGGACCCAAGCGTTGGGGATCTGGCGCCGGCGGAACTCTCCGGCGGCATGCAGAAGCGGGTCGCACTGGCCAGGGCAATCGCCTCGCAACCGGACATCATGTTCTTCGATGAGCCAACCACCGGCCTGGACCCGATCATGGGTGCGGTGATCGACGGGCTGATCGTGGATTGCGTCAAGCATCTGGGCAGCACGGCGATTGCCATCACTCACGACATGGCCAGCGCCAGGCGGATCGGTGACCAGGCGGCAATGCTGCTGGATGGTCGCATCTGCTGGTCCGGCCCGGCCGAACAACTCATGGACAGCGGGAACCCGGCGGTCGACCAGTTCACCCACGGGCGACGCGAAGGCCCGATCCAGATGGCGTTACGCCGCTGAAGGCCGCGGCACGTCTGTCGGCGCTGCTTGTAGCTGCGTGGCTGCTGGTGCCGGCCGTGGCGCAAGCCGGGGCAGCCGAGGAGCTGACGGGCTTGTTCCTCCAGGGGTGCCTGCCGTTTGCCGGCCGGCCTGCGGCGTTGCGGGACTGGGCGGCACAGTCCGGCTTGTCGCCGGTGCCGGAGCAGGCGCGTGCCGCGTTCCTCCATAATGCGCCGGGCCAGGCTTTCGACGCCTCCGCGGGCGGAACGAAGCTGGTTTTGGTGTCGTCCGACGACGGGATTTGCTCCGCCGTCACCGACCAGGCCACGCAGGCCGATGTGACCCAGGCGCTGGAGGCTGCGCTGAAAACGACGGACCTGAAGTTCCGCCTGGTGATCGAACATGATGACGCCAAGGTCGCGGCGATCCACGACCGGGAGTATCTGGTGGCGAGGGACAAGCGCGGCTGGCGCGTCCTGGCTGCGACCGTGAAGGACGATCACGGCGGCGAAGCGATGCTGACCGCCGCGCCCGAGTAGTATCTGCTCAGTTGGAGCAAAGTCACCCTGACCGCAACAGGAAGCTGACGGTTCCGGCGCGAACCAGCGCAGCGGTAAACGGTGACGGCTGACAGTCAGCCTGAAAGCGTGCCAGCGGCATTTGCCGCCAGGCCACCGTGTGATAACCCGCGCCGGACATTGATTGGGCAAGCCGCCATGACGACCGACAGTTTCCTTGAAGAAGCCGCCGCGCGCGGGTTCATCTTCCAGTGCACCGACGCCGAGGCGCTGGCCGCTGCGATGCGCACGGGCCCGCTCACCGCCTATATCGGCTTCGACTGCACCGCCGACAGCCTGCATGTCGGCAGCCTGGTGCAGATCATGATTCTGCGACTGCTGCAAAATTACGGGCACAAGCCGATCGTTCTGCTGGGTGGCGGAACGACGCGGATCGGCGATCCTTCAGGCAAGGACGAATCGCGCCAGTTGCTGACCGACGAGGTGATCGCGGCCAATATGGCCGGCATCAGGCGGTGCTTTGATCCGTTCCTGCGGTTCGGCAACGGCCCGTCCGACGCCATGCTCGCCAACAACGCCGACTGGCTCGACACGCTGGGCTATATCCCGTTGCTGCGCGAAGTCGGCGTTCACTTCACGATCAACCGAATGCTGTCGTTCGATTCGGTAAAGCTGCGCCTGGACCGGGAACAGCCACTGACATTTCTTGAGTTTAACTACATGATCTTGCAGAGCTACGATTTCCGTGAGCTCAGCCGTCGACACGGGGTGACGCTGCAGATCGGCGGGTCCGACCAATGGGGCAACATCGTCGCCGGGATGGAGCTGACGCGGAGGACCGACGCACGGGCCGTGTACGGCCTGACGACCCCGCTGATTGCGACTGCGTCTGGCGCCAAGATGGGCAAAACCGCGCAGGGTGCCGTCTGGCTCACCGCGGACCGGGTGTCGGCCTACGATTACTGGCAATTCTGGCGCAACACCGAAGATGGCGACGTTGGCCGGTTCCTGCGCCTGTTCACCGATCTGCCACTCGAAGAAATCGCCAGGCTGGAGGCCATGACCGGCGCCGACATCAATGAGGCCAAAAAGATCCTGGCGACAGCGGCTACCAGCCTCGCGCACGGGCCGGCGCTGGCCGCGGCGGCGGCTGAAACCGCGCGGCTGGCGTTCGAGGAAGGCGAGGCAGCCACCACCTTGCCCACAGTCACCGTCGCGGCCGCCGACCTGGGAAGCGGCATCCCCGCATTCAGGCTGTTCACGCTTGCCGGATTGGCCTCGAGCAACGGCGATGCGCGCCGACTGATCCGCGGCGGTGGTGCCAGGGTCAATGATGAGGTCGTCACCGAGGAAGCAATGCCGGTAACGGCCGCTGCGCTGCGTGACGGCGCGATCAAGCTGTCCGCCGGCCGCAAGCAGCACCGGCTGGTGCGGATCGAGGGGAGCTAAAACACTCAGGCATACGCGGGTTCGCCGGCAACAGTTCCGGACGGACCCTGTTGCGGCAGGTCCAGCGGCACCGCGGGGCGGTTTTGCCGCAGGGTCGAAGCGCCGTCGGCGACGATGTTCCAGACCGCGAGCGACAGCGCCTTGCGATCGTCGAAGCGGGCCGGGTCCAACGGTGCGTGCAGCAGGATCGTCGCCCGCAATCCGATATTCTGCGTCAGACGCCAAAAATGCGAGGCGATGTCCATATCGCCATACCACGCGAACACCGGCCGGCTGGCGCGCCCGGCCGGCAGCCCGCCAAGCCGGTCATACACCACCGATACCGGCTGTATCAGGGGAAGCCGGGTCGCGTCTTCGTCGTTGCGGGCCTCCGCGATCGCAAAAAATGCGGTGCGGAACGGCAGCACGCGGGACCCGTCGGAACTTGTGCCCTCCGGAAACAGGATCAGTTTGTCGCCGGCTGCCAACGTCGCCCGCATCGCATCGCGTTCCTTACCGGTGGACGCGCGACTGCGCGAAACGAATACGGTGCGGCCAAGCCGGGCGATGGTTCCGATCAGCGGCCAGCCGGCGACATCCCCCTTGGCGACGAAGCAGCCATCCAATACGCCACCGATGACGGGGATATCCACCCAGGACGAATGATTGGACACATAGACCACGCTGCGCGTGCCGGCCGGCTTCGCCGGCGTGCCGATCACCCGCACCCGGATACCGATCAGGCGGGTGAACACGCGCCAGTAAAGCCGGGCAAATGCGACCTTCGCCCGGCCGGGCAGGATCAGGCACCCGGCCTGGATCAGCATCGCCGGAAGGGTCCAAGCCAAAACCGCAAGCCCGCGCCTTAGAACGCGAACGCGCCGTGCCACCAGCCAACCCTCGCGCCCGGTTGGAAGGCGAAGCAAGAAACCCGGATCATGGTCTGGATCAGCCAACGGGCCGGCTCCGCGCCGTGTGGTCGCGACAGGATTAAAATCGTGTGCCATGACGTCGGGATAGCCGTGCAGTTGCGACGGAACAATGGCGCGGGCGTGAACGTTCGGCGAAACCAGCCACGGCTTCATTGCCGCCGCCTGTTTGAGCTACACTCTCCACATGCACCGTTCCTGGATTTCCGTGCCTGCCGCCGCGCGGTGGCTGGCCGTCGCCTGCAGCCTGGCCATCGCCTCTCCCGGCATCGAGCTGGCGCAGGCTGCCGACCCGCAACCCTACAACGTCACACTGAAGCCGACCGGCCAAGCCGCGTTGGACGCCGCGCTGACCGGCAGCTCCACGTTGATTTCATTGCAGAAATCAGCCCCGGTGGCAGGGTTCGCGCTGACTGAACGGGCGCGTCAGGATGCCGATCGGTTCGTCACCGCGCTACGGAGCTTCGGCTACTACAAAGGCCAGGTTACCACGACAATCGGCGGACACCCTCTGGACGACCCGACGCTGCCGGGGTTCATCGATTCGGCGCCGGCGGACCCACCGCTGCAGGTCGCCGTGGCGTTCGACCTCGGACCGCTGTTCAAATTGGGTTCGGTCGCGATCGCGACGAAGGTGCCACCTGACATTCCCGGCCATCTCAACCTTGAGCCGGGTCAGCCGGCGCTGGCAGCCCAGATCCTGTCGGCCCAAGGCCGCCTTCTGGATGCGCTGCGGGCCGACAGCTACCCGTTGGCAAAAGTGCCCACGCCGATCGCGATCCTGCATCCGGACCGCAACCTGATGAACGTGACATTCGAGCCTGATCCCGGCCCGAAGGCCGATATTGGTCCGATCACCCTGAGTGGCCTGAAGGATATGAATGAGTCCTTTGTGCGAAAGCGTTTGCTGATCCATCAAGGCGAACCGTTCAGCCCGCAGGTGATCGAGGGCGCGCGAACCGACCTCTCGTCCATCGGCGTGTTCTCCGTGGTGCGCGCAGAACCAGCCTCCGCGCTCAACCCGCAGGGCCAGTTGCCGATCACCTTTGACCTGACGGAGCGACCGCTGCATGCCGTTGACCTCGGATTGGCGTATTCCACCGATCTGGGCGTGAACGTCACAACGGCCTGGCATGATCGGAACCTGTTCGGCAATGCTGAGCAGTTGAACCTGACCGCGGCCTATCAGGCTGGCGGCAATGCAATCGTTAAACCGGGGTATCAGGTTGGCGCGCAGTTCCTGAAGCCGGATTTCCTGCAGCGGGACCAGCAGCTGGAAATCGACCTGAATGCCGTGAAGCAGACCTTGCAGGCCTACGACCAGACCGCCCTGCTGGAGAAGATCGCGCTGAACCGCAAGTTTTCGTCGCACTGGAGCGGCAGCCTGGGCGTGTCGGGGGAGCAGGAATCAATCCTGCAGGAAGGGCAGACCAATCACTATAATCTCGTCGGCCTCCCGGCCAGCCTGAAGTATGACAGCACGACCAGCCTGCTGGACCCGACAGACGGTATCCGCGCGACACTGATGGTGACGCCGACGCATTCCCTGGGCACCCCCAGCGCGACGTTCCTGATATCGCAGATCTCGGGTTCAACCTACCTGGACCTGCTGAACGATGGGCGCAGCGTACTGGCCCTGCGCGGATTGCTGGGACAGGTCTCCGGCGTCGGCCTGTTTGACATTCCGCCCGACCAGCGATTCTACGCCGGCGGCAGCGGCACGGTGCGCGGATATCGATACCAATCACTGGGACCGCAATTCGCCGACCGCAATCCAACCGGCGGCACCGCGATCGCGACGGGAACTGTCGAGATACGGCAGCGTATTCTTAGTAGCTACGGGATTGTCGGGTTTGTGGACGTGGGGCAGGTCAGCGCGCAGGGCGCACCATTCAGCAGCGCCTGGCATGCCGGGGCCGGCGTTGGCGCCCGCTATTACACGCCCATCGGTCCGATCCGGGCAGATGTCGCAGTGCCACTGAACAAGCTGCCCGGCGGTGATTCGTTGGAACTTTACATCGGTATTGGGCAGGCGTTTTGACCCGTCGCGTGGTCAAATGGGCGGTGGGGATCGTCATCGTCATTCTGGCGATTCCGATCCTGGCGGTCGCCCTGGTAGCCACCGTCGCCAATGTCGATGCGGGGCGCCGCCTGATTGAGACGCAAACCGCCAGCCTGACCGGCGGCATGGTGCGCCTTCAGGGTCTGTCCGGACGGTTTCCGGACGCGCTACGCGTCGGCCAGGTGCAGGTATCGGACGCCAAGGGCCCTTACCTGACCATAAGCGGCTTGATACTGGACTGGTCACCGCTGCAATTGGTCCATCGAATCGCTCGGATTGACCTTCTAGAGGCAGACCAACTGGATTTCGCGCGGCTACCGGAATCGGAAAGCAAGGCCAGTTCCAGCAGCGGTTCGTTCAACATGCCGGTGCAGGTTGAACTACGCCAACTTCGTGTTCGCAAGGCGCTCATCGGCGCCCCGGTTGCCGGCGTCGCCGCCACCCTGGCGCTGGACGGTTCGGCGAGGCTTCCCACTCTGACCGAGGGGAACGCTCATCTTGAGGCAAACCGGCTTGACAGCCCCGGCCGCTACATCGTTGACGGCGAGGTCACACCCGACGCCATCCGGGCGACCGTCAAGGCAGACGAGCCGGCCAAAGGCCTGATTTCAGCGATTGCGAAACTGCCGGATCTGGGCGCGGTCACGATTGATGCGTCGGTCAATGGGCCGCGTGATCGGCTGGACACCAATGTCGCGGTCGCCGCCGGCCACTTGACAGCGTCCGCCGCCGGCACAGTCGACCTGCAGCATGAGGCCGCCGATGTCGCGGTCAAAGCCCGGGCGCCGGCAATGTCCCCTGCCCCGGATGTATCCTGGGAGTCGATCCTGGTGGATGCCAAGGTGCATGGCCCCTGGATCAAGCCCGATGCCAACGGCACCATCCAGATCAACGCCCTGGCCGCCGCCGGCGCCCGGATCGGTGCGCTGGATGCGGACGTCAGTGGAAACCAGGGCCAGGTGGACCTGCGTGCCACCCTGAAAGACCTTCATATCCCCGGCCCCAAGCCTGACCTGTTCGCTGGCGACCCGATCAAGCTCGACGTATCGGCGCGCCTGGATGCACCTGACCGACCAGTGACCTTCACGTTGCGACATGCCCTGGTGTCCGCCAACGGCGTCGCCCATACCGAAGGGGTCCAGCAGGTGCAGGCGCATCTGGCCCTGCCCAACCTGGCGCCGCTGGCTGCGGCGGCGGGCACCGACCTGAGCGGCAGCACAGAGCTCGACATCTCCGCCGAGATCAAGGACGGCACGACCACCGCCGCCGCCAAGGGCAAGATCGGGATTACCGGCGGCATGGCCCCTGTACCCGCCCTGATCGGCGAAGCCGGAACGATCGACCTTGCGGCGTCGATGCACGGACAGGACCTCACGCTGTCGCACCTTGCAGTCAACGGCAAGGCGCTTGCGGTGACCGCGGAGGGCGGGATGGCGAACCAGGCGGTCGACCTGAACTGGACCGTCGCGCTGGCCGATCTGGCAGCGATTCAACCCAGCATATCGGGTACGTTGGACGCCAAGGGGCACGTCGCCGGGCCGATGAAGGACCTCGCGGTGCAGGCCGATCTGGGCGCCGATCTGGCAGCAAAGGGCTATCAGTCCGGTCATCTCACGGCGAAGGTGGACGCCACCGGCCTGCCCGGCGCCCCGCATGCCACGATCAATGCCGCGGGCAACCTGCTGGACGCGCCACTGACCCTGGCGCTGACAGCCGAACAATCCGACGGGACCATGAAGGTCACGATCGACCAGGCGGCATGGAAGTCGCTGCAGGCCGGCGGCAGCGCCAGCCTGACCCCGCCGGCGGTGATCCCCATCGGCAATCTTCATCTCGACATCGGCCATCTGGCCGATTTCGAACCACTGCTGGGGCGCCCTGTCACCGGTCAGGCCAATGCAACGCTCGAATCCGACGACCAGGCCGCAAAGCTGATGCTGACGGTCCGTGACGCCGGATTGCCGGGCACCGCCTCGATCGCCAAAGCGGCACTGAATGCGACCGTCACCGACCCTGCGGGGCATCCCACCGTCGACGGCACCTTTACCGCGGATGGCGTCTCCGCCAGCAGCGCAAAGTCGGTATCCGCCCGCGTGGCGGCCAAGGGGCCGTTGGACGCGTTGGAGATGACTGTAACCGCCAACGCGCCATCAGTCGGGGATGGGCCGGCAAAGCTTGCTACCGCCGGCGTGCTGAACGTGACGGACAAGTCCCTCGCGCTGAACCGGCTGGAGGCAAGCTGGAAGCAACAGGTGCTCAAGCTGCTCGCACCGGCCAGGATCGCCTTCAGCGACGGCGTCGCGATGGACCGGATCAGGCTGGGCTTCCGTCAGGCCGAACTCACTGTCGCCGGCAAGGCGGGCAGCACGCTGGATCTGACGGCCAGCCTGCGCAACCTGCCGGCCGACATCGGCACGATCGTCAATCCGGCCTTCGCGGCTACCGGCATTATTGCCGCGGATGCGCGGCTGACCGGCACCACCGCCCGCCCCGAGGGCACGGTAAAATTGACCGCCACAGGCGTGAGGCAAAAGCAAGGGCCTGGGCAGGCGCTTCCCTCCGCCAACCTGATCGCCAACGCCACCCTGCTCGGCACCACCGCGCGCATCGATACGACGTTGACGGCCGGACCATCGCATGTCGGGGTCACCGGAACAGTGCCGTTGGCAACAACCGGCGCGATAGATCTGAAGACGAATGGACGCTTGGACCTGGCGATGCTCGACCCTATCCTGATGGCGAGCGGGCGACGCGCCCGCGGGCAGGTCACGCTTGATGCCGGGGTCAGCGGTACCGCCGCCGCCCCACGCGTTCAGGGCAGCGCCAACCTCACCAGGGGCGACATCGTCGACTATACTGTCGGCGCCCATGTCAGCGACATGGCCGCAACCGTCCAGGCGACAGGGGACACGATTCGTCTCGCCAGCTTCACCGGAAAAGCAGGGCCCGGCAGCCTGCATGGGACGGGCTCGATCAGCTTGGCGGGCGCCATGCCGGTTGATCTTCACTTCACCGCCGACGATGCCCGCCCGCTGTCGAGTGACCTGATGACCGCGACGCTGGATGCCAATCTGGCGGTGCAGGGCAACGTGAAGGGCGACATGCAGGTCGGCGGCACGGTGCATGTCCGCCGAGCCGATATCCGTATTCCCGACAAATTGCCGCCGAGCATAGCAGTGCTGCCGGTGCGTGATGCCAATACACCGCCGCCACCGCCGTCGCCGGCCGAACCGCCGTCGCAGATCGCCCTGAATTTGACGCTGGACGCGCCACAGCAGGTGTTTGTCCGCGGCCGTGGCCTGGACGCGGAACTGGGCGGCAGCATCCAATTCCGCGGCACCACCAGCAACCCGGTTCCCAACGGGGGCCTGCACCTGCGCCGCGGCACATTCACCATCGTCGGCAGCACCCTCAACTTCACCGAGGGCTCGGTCGACTTTTCCGGCGGCGGCCTTGCCGACCCGTCGATCCATTTCGTTGCCACATCGACCACGGCAACGATCACCGCCACGCTAACGATCGGTGGCACGGCAAAGGATCCAAAGATCACCCTGTCGAGCGTGCCCGACATGCCGCAGGATGAGATCCTGGCGCAGCTTCTGTTCAACACCTCGACGTCGAAGCTCAGCCCGTTCCAGCTTGCCGAAATCGCCGCCGCGTTGGCCTCGATGTCCGGCGCGACGTCTGGGTTCGACCCGCTGGAGAGCCTGCGCAACACGTTCGGGCTCGACCGGCTGTCGGTAGGCAGCAGCAGTACCGGCAACCCGACGCTGGAAGCGGGCAGTTACCTGACCCGCGGCGTCTATCTGGGGGCAAAGCAAAGCACCGCCAGCAACGGCACGCAGGCGACGGTGCAGGTCGATCTGGCCAAGGGCCTGAAGCTGGAGGCGACCGCAGGGGCAAGCAGCACGTCCGCCACCGGCAGCACCAGCGGGTCCGATGCCGCAAGCGTCGGGCTGACCTATCAATTCGAATACTGATGGCCAGCAGCGGTGGCGAGGCCCCGCAACGGACGCGTCCTTGGCAAGCAACATCGCACGGCGGATCCCGCTCGGCTTCCGGAGCGTCGTCAGCATGATATCCATGGCGCCTGATTTATAGGAACCCGATCGAGATCCAGGGGACCGCGGCCACCACAATCAATCCGGCGACCAGCGCCAGCATGTAGCCCAGGATGGGGCCCATCCCCTCGTCCGGGTTGACCCGGCCGATGGCGCAGGCTGCGTAGTATCCAACGCCAAACGGCGGCGCAAACAGGCCGATCCCCATCGCCAGGATCGTCACCATGGCGTAATGCACCTCGTGGATGCCCATCTGGGTGGCGATCGGGAACAGCAGCGGGCCGAACAACACAATAACCGGTATGCCCTCCAGCACGCTGCCCAGGATCACGAACGCGATGATCGACACGGCCATGAAGGTGAAGCGCCCGCCCGGCAGCACCGCCATCTCGTTGGCCAGGCTTTGTGAAAAGCCGGATTGCGTCAGCGCCCAGGCCATCGATGTGGCGGCGCCGACGATCCACAGGATGGCGCCCGACAGGGCGGCGGTGGCGACCAGCATCGGCAGGATCCGCGACCAATCGAACTGGCGGTAGATCAGCAGGCCGGCAATCATCGCGTAGACAATGCCGATGGTGGAGACCTCAGTGGCCGTGGCAATTCCCTCCACCACGGCGAACCGGATAATGAAGGGCAGCGCGAGCGCGGGCAGCGCGATCACCAGGGAGCGGACGATTTCACTACCTGTGGCTCGCTTGACCCCCGACATGTCCTCGCCGCGATAGCGATGCCGGACAACCATGCACAACGTGATCGCCAACACGATGCTGGGCAGCAATCCGCCGGTGAACAGTGCCGAGATCGAGACGCCGGTTACGGACCCGACGGTGATCAGCACCAGGCTGGGGGGCACGGTTTCGGTCTGGGCGCCGGTGGCCGACAGCAGCGCTGCGAGGTCGCCGGGGCGGGAGCCGCGCTTGATCATCTCCGGGAATAGGGCCGGTGCCACGGCGGCCATGTCAGCGGCTTTCGAGCCGGAGATACCGGACACGAGGTACATCGCGCCAACCAGCACATAGGACAGGCCGCCACGTACATGGCCCAGAAGCGACGACAGGAAATTGACCATGGCGCGGGCCATCCCGGTCATCTCGATCAGCAGGCCGAGGAACACGAACAGCGGCACCGCCAGCAGGATCAGGTGCGACATGCCTTCATAGAAGCGGCCGACGAACAGCAGCATCGGCACATCGGTATTGAAGATCATGTAGGCGAAGGTGGACAGCGCAAAGGCTACCGCGATCGGCACGCCGGCCAATACTGAGGCGCCGACGATGATCACGAAGAACAGGACCAGATTGAGGTTGCCGAAGCTTTCGAGCCAAGTATCGGCAAAGGGCGCCGCGCAGGCGCAGACGATGGCCAGCGCGGTGATGGCGCTCGCGGTTGCCGGCCGGAAGTGGCGGAACAGTCGCAGCAGCGAGATCACGATCATCAGCAGGAAGCCGCAAGGCAGCGGCACTGTCAGCCAAGCCTTGGAGACTCCTAGGCCGGGCATTTCCAGCCGCGTAACTTCGGCAACGTAGTCCACCGAGGGCTGCAGCACTACGGCCAGGAAAACCAGCGCTGCCGCGGCCCCATAGATGTCGAGCACGGCGCGCAGGCGTGGGCCTGCACCGGTCAGCAACGCGGTCATGCGCATGTGTTCACCGCGATAGAGCGCAACACTGGCGCCGATCATGCCCAGCCAGAGAAAGACCGCCTGGGCCAGCTCATCGGTCCAGATCAGTGGGTGCAGGAACACATACCGCGCAAGCACGCCGACCAACAGAATGGTGATTTCAGCCAGCACGCAAACTGCAGAGAACAGCTCGACCGCCAGCATCAGGCGGCGTTCCCATGCCAGCAGGCGGGATGGCCGGCTGGACGCGCCGGAGGTCCGCCCGGCCAGCGGGTTGGTGTCCATTTGGCGGATCAGACCAGCGGCCCGGAGATGTCCTCAAGCAATGCCCAGGCTTGTGGGCCCATCTTTTCCTTCCACTCCTTGTAGAAGCCGGCATCGGACAGCTTTTTGCGGAACGGGGCAAAGTCAGGTGGTGTGTTGAAGATGACCCCCTTCTCTTTCATGAAGGTGCGGGCGGATTCGTTGAGTTCCAGCATGTCCTTGCGCTCATCGAGGCCGGCCTGGTTGTAGCTTTCCATCAGCAGGTCGGCCATCGCCGGCGGCAGCTTCTTGAACGCTCGTGGATTGATCAGGACATACCAGCCGTCCCACAGGTGACTGGTCAGCGAGCAGTATTTCTGCACCTCGTATAGTCGAGTGGTCTTGGCGAGCGAGGATGTGCCTTCCTGCCCGTCCACCACGCCGGTCTGCAAAGCGGTGTACAACTCGGAAAAGTTCATCGACGTTGGCGCAGCGCCGAGCGCACGCCAGGTGGAGGCCTGCAGCGGGCTGGGCGGGATGCGCATTTTGAAACCGGCCAGGTCGGCAACGTCGTTGATCGGCTTGGTCGACGCCGTCACCTGGTGGTAGCCGTCGTCAGGGATCTTTTCGGTAGACATATACCCGGCTTTTTCCAGGTCCGCCCTCAGCAGGGCGCCCAGCTTGCCATCCATGGCGCGCCAAACGTGGTCGTAGGTCGGCAGCGCGTACGGAATGCTGCACAGCGACGTCAGCGGCGCGGCGGTGGCGCTGATGAGGTTGGACAGCACCATCATCTGGACGCCGCCGATGCGGACCTGGGTAAAGGTATCGATGTCGGTACCGAGCTGGCCGGAGTGGAAGACGGTGACTTCGAACTTGCCTCCGGATTTCAGTTTGACCCGTTCGGCCGCCTCAATGAAGCGGATGGTGGATGGGTGCGAGGCGGGCTGCGCACTGGTGAATTTGAAATTGAATTCCGCGGCCTTCGCAAAGCGCGGCAGCAGGATCGATCCGCCAAGGGCGAGTCCGGATCGGAGCGCAGTCCTGCGAGTAACTTTTCTCAATGTAGACGTCCTCCGGTATTTTTTTATTTTCGCAGCCATCAGATAACGTCACGTGCAGAACGTCAATACGCGGCGACGGGATGGGCCTCCCCGGTCGGCATTATGGTACAACCTGTCACCAACGTTGCACGCAGCGTCCAAGCATTCGCCGATTCTCCGGAAGCTTGCGAAACCGCCTGAGCGGCCTCGAACAGGCGCCGGTGACAGCAACCCCGCCTGAACGAGTTCGTTACTTCAACGCGGCCGTCTCGTAGTCATCGATCAACCACGCCGCCGGTTCGGCGTCGGCGCCTTCATACCATTCGGCAACCAGCGGCTGGCCGCGCACGGCGGCGCAATACGTCAACGTGGCGCTGGACAGTTCGGGCTTCCAGCTCAGGAATCGGGCGACGACCGGGGCGAACATGACATCGGCCGCGGTAAACTCATGGCCGAACAGGAATGGTCCGCCACCGCCGAAGCGGGTGCGGGTTTCACCCCAGATCGCTTCGATGCGGGCAATATCCTTAAGCGCACCGGGCGTGCGGCCAAGGCCGCTGAAATCGCGGCCGAGGTTCATCCACATCGCCATGCGCAGGTCGCGAAAGCCGGCGTGCATTTCCGCCGAGATGGAGCGTGCATGCGCGCGAGCAATCCGCTCGGTCGGCCACAGCGACGGGTGGAACTCGGCGCAATAGTCGCAGATCGCCAGCGACTCCCACACCTGCGCGCCGTTATGATCAAGAAACGGCACCAAACCATTGGGGGATAGCTCCGCAATTCCCTTCGTAGGGCCCGGGCGCGTGAAGTGCAGCACGCGGACATCTACGTCGAGGCCGGCCAGCTTCACCGCCAGCCAGCCGCGCATCGACCATGAGGAATACCGCTTGTTGCCTATGTACAGCACGCCGTCGGTCATTTGCCGTCTCCGAACAGGCCGCCGGGGGCGGGTTCGTTGCGGGAGTAGTCGATAGAGCAGAATGCGCCACCCATGTAACGTTCCTCGACCGGGTCGCCGCTGACCGCACCGGCCAACTGGCCGGCAAACGGGTCCGCGCTGTCGATCGGCGTCCAGCCCAGCGTCGCCCGGTCATCATCGCGCCACCAGGTCATGCGGGCGTTGTTCGAAGCCCCCCAGATGACGGCGTGCCCAACTTTGGGGGTCAGCACGCAGCGCTCGACCAGGCGACTGAAATCCGGATAGGACAGCCAGGATGCCAGCATGCGTGCATTCACCGGTTCCAAGGTCGCCGACCCGATGCGCAGGTTGACGCTTTCGACCCCGTGCTTGAACCAGTACATCCGGCCCATCAACTCGCCATAGGCCTTCGACAACCCGTAGAAGCCGTCCGGCAGGAACTGGGTGTCGGCCGGTATGCTTTCGGTGCGTTCGTGGAAGCCGACGGAATGGTTCGACGAAGCGAAGATCACCCGCGCCCGCTCCCGCCGGGCCGCCTCATAGATGTGGTAAAGCCCGCGGATGTTGGGCCCGATCACCTCCTCGAACGGGCGCTCCACCGAAACGCCGCCGAGATGGACGATGGTTCCGCACCCCTCGGCCAGACGCATCATGGTCACGCCGTCCGACAGATCGGCCCTGGCGAAGCTGGCGCCGGTAGGCAAAGTGTCGGGAAACGGCACGATGTCGGTCAGCACCAGACGCCAACCCTGTGCACCTAGGGCCTTCACCAGCACGCGCCCCAGCGCGCCCGATGCCCCCGTCAGCAGAACCGGTTTGGCAGGCGTGTCAGTCATGGCATGCTCCTCGGACTTACGTTTGGAGGCATCATGCGCAGGATTGACGAACTCGCCCAGGCCCTGGCCACGGGAACCACCACCAGCCGGGCACTGATCGAGGAATCGCTCGCGCGCATTGCCGATCCCAATGGTGAGGGTCAGCGCGTGTTCATCAAGGTGCAGGCCGAACAGGCCCGTGCGATGGCGGACGCGAGCGATCTGTTGCGCCGGCATGGCCGGGCGCCGGGGCAATATGCCGGCATCCCGATTGCGCTGAAGGATCTGTTCGATATCGCGGGCGAGCCGACTCCGGCCGGTTCGGCGGTGCTGGCGGACGCGCCCGAGGCAAAGGCCCACGCAGCGGTTGTGGCGCGGATGCTGGCGGCGGGGTTCATCCCGGTCGGGCGGGTCAACATGACCGAGTTCGCTTTTTCCGGGCTGGGCATCAATCCGCACTATGGTACGCCGTCCAGCCCGTGGGATCGAGCCTCCCGGCGCATTCCGGGCGGCAGTTCATCAGGCACCGCGGTGGCGGTGGCGGACGGCATGGCCGCGGCCGGGCTGGGCACCGACACCGGCGGATCCTGCCGCATCCCGGCCGCCTTCTGCGGCATTGTCGGCTACAAGCCGACCGCCCGGCGCATCCCGATCACCGGCGTGCTGCCGCTGGCACCATCGCTGGATTCGGTCGGCCCGCTGGCGCCCAGCGTGGCGTGCTGCGCGGAAATCGATGCGATCCTGGCTGACCAGACGCCGCAAGCGCCAACGCCGGTCAGCCTGCTCGGCCTGCGATTGGCGGTGCCCGGGACGATGGTGCTGGATGGCATGGACGATACCGTGGCCGCCGCGTTCGAACGGGCCCTTTCACGCCTGTCGGCCGCGGGTGCGCGGATCGAGCGGGTGCGCTTCGCCGCGTTCGACGAACTGCCGGCGGCCAACGCCAAAGGCGGTTTCGCGGCGTCGGAGGCTTATGCATGGCACCGGCCCTTGCTTGCCACCAAAGGCAGCGGATACGACCCCCGCATCCGGGTGCGCATCGCCCGCGGCGAGCACATGAGCGCCGCCGAATACATCGACCTGTTGAATACGCGCACGCGCTTGATCGCCGCATTCGATCGCGCGACCGCGCCTTACGACTGCGTGCTGATGCCGAGCGTGCCGATCGTGGCGCCGCGAATTGCCGATCTGGACGACGAACGCGCCTATAACAGCCTCAACATGCTGATCCTGCGCAATACGGCGCTGGGCAATTTCTTCGACCGATGCGCGATCTCCGTGCCGTGCCACACCGAAGCCGAGGCGCCCGTGGGACTGATGCTGATGGGCGAGACAATGGGTGACGCCCGCCTGTTCAGCATCGCCGCGGCCGCCGAAGCAGCACTGCGGCCGGCCGGGTGAACGAAGGAAGATCGGGCGAGCGAGGATGCGAGCGAGGGTCTGCCCGAACCCGCCACGGGCAACGCCCCTTTGGGACCCATCATTGGTTTGGATTGCAAAGGCTTCACCTTTGCTGGGGTGCGGGGCAAAGCCCCGGCCTTGCTTTCCTTCGCCCGACCGTCGACATCTTGCACCCCGGGGGCGACAATGATAGTGCCGCGCGACTTTCTCAGGGGTTAGGGCATGGCATCGACGTACGAAACCGTGGCGGGGATTATCTCCGACACTTGCGATATTGAGCCGAACAAGATCACGCCCGAAAGCCATGCGATCAACGATCTCGGCATCGACAGCCTCGACTTCCTCGATGTCGCCTTCGCCATCGACAAGGTGTTTGGCATCAAGATGCCGCTGGAGCAATGGACGCAGGACGTCAACGCCGGCACGGTGACGACGGACGAATATTTCGTACTCAAGAACCTATGCGCCAACATCGACAAGCTGGTCGCCGCGAAAGCGGCCTGAGCGAGCCGCGCATGACAGTGCAGTGGTGAGCTGATGCGCCTGGAATATTTCCAGATGGTCGATCGGATCACCACGCTGGACGTGCCGGGCCGGCGGATCGTGACCACCTGCCAGGTTCCCGATCAATCCCCGGTCTTCGAAGGCCATTTCCCTGGCTATCCGATCATGCCGGGCGTGCTGCTGGTCGAAACCATGGCGCAGACCGGCGGCTGGCTGGTGCTGGCATCGCTACGGTGCGCCAGGATGCCGTTCCTGATGCAGGTCGAAAAAGCCAAGATGCGCAGCTTCGTCGCCCCCGGCCAGGCTCTGGAGGTCGAAGCCAGCCTGCTGCACGAAGGCTCCGGCTACGCGGTGGTCAAGGCGAGTATCGCATCCGGCGGCAAGAAGGTGACCGAGGCCGACATCCGCTACGGCGTGGTGCCATTCCCAAATGAGACGCTACGGGCGGCGATGCTGGAAACCGCACGGCGCATCGGTCTACCTGAGGAATACCAGAATGGCGCATGAGCGCGACGCCCTGATTACCGGGATCGGCATTGTCTCGTGCCTGGGGTCCGGGGTGGACGCGCACTGGGCCGCGCTGCAGGATTTTTCCCCGGTGCTGGACACCACGAGCTTCTCCCCGTTCGCGGTGCACCCGATCGCACCGATGGAACTGGACAAGCAGATTCCCAAGCGGGGGGACCAGCGCCAGATGGAGCCGTGGCAACGGATCGGTGTCTATGCCGCCGGCCTCGCGCTCGATTCGGCGGGGGCGAAGGGCAACACGGACCTGTTGTCGAAGATGGGCATGATCGTGGCCGCCGGCGGCGGGGAGCGCGACTGCGCGGTCGATTCGACGATCCTGTCGGGCTACCCGAAGGCCGACAACAAGGGCGCCTATCTGAATGAACACTTGCTGGGAGACCTGCGGCCAACGCTGTTCCTGGCCCAGTTGTCGAACCTGCTGGCGGGCAATATCTCGATCGTGCACGGCGTGATCGGGTCGTCGCGGACGTTCATGGGCGAGGAAGCCAGCGGCGCGGACGCGGTGCGCATCGCATGTGCCAGGATCGCCGCCGGCCAGGGTGACATCATGCTGGTGGGCGGCTCGCATAATATCCAGCGCCCCGACTTCCTGTTGCAGTATGAGATGAATGGCCTGTTGCGGCGGGCTCCGTTCGAGCCTGTGTGGGCGCGCCAAGCGTCAGGCGGCGGCATGGCCCTTGGATCGCTGGGCTGCTTTCTGGTGATCGAAAGCCGAACGCATGCAGCCGCGCGGGGCGTCGCGGCATACGGCCATATCGCCTCGGTCAAGACGGATCGCTGCCGGCGCGGACCTGGCGAGGCAACGGCCAATGCCCAGGCGCAACTGGCCACGATGACGCAGCACTTCGATCCGGCGACGACGGCAGTGTTCTCCGGCGCCTCGGGCGCCGCCGCCCCGACGATGGAGGAGCAGGCGTTTCTGCAAACCGTCGGGCTGCCGGTGCGCGGGTGTGCGACCGCGCTGGGTGCCGTGTTGGAGCCGTCGTTTCCGGCCAGCCTGGCATTGGCGGCAATGTCTGTGCAGCGCGGGTCGTTGTTCCCGCCGCTGGAAGACGCCGAATCGGCGATGACCGGCCCGCTGCGGCAGGCATTGGTGACGTCCTGGGGACACTGGCGCGGCGAGGCGATGGCCTTGGTCACCGCGGCCTGAGGAGACACGGCGATGAAGGATACCGATCATCTGGGCCGGCCGATCGTCGTCATCACCGGCATGGGCGTGCTGACTTCGCTGGGTCAGGGTCAGGCCGATAACTGGAAGGCGCTGACAGGCGGGGTGTCGGGGATCAAGCGGATCTCCCGCTTCCCCATCGATGGCCTGCGAACGACGATCGCGGGCACGGTCGATTTCGTGTCCGTGGCCGAACCCTCGGCACCGGCGCTATCAGAACGGCTGGCGGAACTGGTCGCCGAGGAAGCGATCGCACAGGCAGGGATCGGCCGCGTCGGGGACTTTCCAGGACCGTTGTTCCTGGCGCTGCCGCCGGTGGAAATCGAATGGCCGCAACGGCTGGCGATTGCCGCGACCTTGGGCGCGCAAGAGACGGTAACCTATAATGACCTGATCCGCGCGGCCGACACCGGTCGGTTCACGCCATACCACCACCGGTTCCTGTTCGGCTCAGTGGGCGAAAACCTGGCGGACCGGTTCGGCACCAAGGGCTCGCCGATCACCACATCGACCGCGTGCGCGTCCGGCGGGTCGGCGATCCAGCTGGGCGTCGAGGCGATCCGCCGGGGCGAGAGCGAGGTCGCGCTGGTGATCGGGACCGACAGTTCGGTCAACCCGGAGAGTCTGATCCGCTTCTCACTGCTGTCCGCGCTATCGACCCGCAATGATCCGCCGACATCCGCCTCGCGTCCATTCAGCAAGGATCGCGAGGGGTTCGTCATGGCCGAAGGCGCCGGCGCCCTGGTGCTCGAGAGCCTTTCTTCCGCCCGGTTGCGGGGGGCCGTCGTGCTGGGTATCGTGGAAGGATGTGGCGAGGTCGCTGACGGGTTCCATCGCACCCGGTCCTCGCCGGACGGCAAGCCGATCATTGCCTGCATGCGGGAGGCCCTGGCGGATTCCGGACTGGCGCCTGAGGCCATTGGTTACATCAACGCCCACGGCACCGGAACGCCGGAAAACGACAAGATGGAGTGGATCGGGGTTAACGGCGTGTTTGGCGAGCGGGCGCGCTCGATCCCGATGTCGTCCAACAAGTCGATGATCGGCCATTCGCTGACCGCCGCCGGCGCGGTGGAGGCGATCTTCACGGTGCTGTCGATCCGCCACGGATTGCTGCCGCCGACGATCAACTACGACATTCCCGATCCCGCGCTGCCGGTCGATTGCGTGCCCAACGTGGCGCGGGCGGCGACAGTACGGCACGCAATCTCGAACTCGTTCGGGTTCGGCGGCCAGAACGTGTGCCTGGTGCTCGGGGCGGCAGAGTAACGCCAAACCACTTTGCATCTGGCCAGCTTGCCTCTGCGCCGCTGGACATCCCACGTCAGCCGATTGCTTCGCCAACCCGACACCAAGATCCAGGTAGACGCCATCCAGCCTGCCTTCGTCCAGCGCCACCGACAACGGCGCGCAGATCCGGGCGGCGATGCGCTCGAACGCCTCGTCCTCCACCGGCCCGGCCGGGTTGGCAAAGCCCCAGGCCAGCGGCACCAGATCGACCCCAGCCTCCTCAGCCACCGCGATCGCCCCGGCCAGCGGCACAGAGCACGGCCGAATTGCGTCGAACAGCCCTGCCCCGGCAGAAAACGCCGGCAGGCCGCCGGGGTGCAGGAAATCCGCATAGACCGTCGGGCGCGGGGCGAAGGAATGGCTCTCATGCAGAAAGCCGCCGACAGCGATCCTCACGCGACGACGTTCGAGGGGGTTTCGCCGGCCAACAGCGACGCAATACCGGAAAGCACGATCCGCCCCATGGCATCCCTGGTTTCCGTGGTAGCGCTACCCAAATGGGGCAGCAAAACGACGTTCTCCAGCGTCGTGTAGGCCGGGTTCAGCGTCGGTTCACCAGCGTAGACGTCCAGCCCGGCGGCGGCAAGCTGGCCGCTGCGCAGCGCCGCGATCAGCGCGTCATCATCGACCAGCGTGCCGCGGGCGGCATTCACCACCACCGCGCCCCGCGGCAACTTGGCGATGCGACCGCTGTTCAGCCAGTTGCGCGTGCTCTCGCCGCCGGGCGCGTTCAGCGACAGGAACTGGCACAGCGGCAGGAAGTCGTCATCATTGTCGTGGTAGGTCGCGCCCTGCTCCAGATCGGGCGGCAGGCGAACCATGTCGCGGTAGTGGATCTCCATGCCGAAGCCGCGCGCCATCCGGGCGATCTCCCGCCCGATGCGCCCCATCCCGACGATGCCGAGGCGACGGTCGGAGACCTGGGAGCCGAGCAACTGGGTGGGCGCCCAGCCGGCCCATTTGCCGGAGCGGACCAGCCGCTCCCCTTCCCCGGCGCGACGGGCGGCGGCCAGCAGCAGCAGCATGGCGCATTCGGCGGTGGCGACGCTGAGCACTTCGGGCGTGTTGCACAGCTTGATGCCGCGCGCCTTGGCCGCTGCGATGTCGATATGGTCGTAGCCGACACTGAAGGTGCCGATGACTTTCACCGAAGCCGGCAGTGCGGCGATGGTCTTGGCGTCGAGCATGTCGCCGGGGCAGCACAGCACGGCATCCGCCCCTTCGGCGCGTGCGACCAGGTCCGGGATCGCGACGTCAGACGGGGTCAGGCGCGCGTTGAAATCCTTTGCCGCCAACGCTTCGATGGCGTCGGGCAGGTGTCGCGTCACGAACAGAACGTGCATTCAATGCCTCCAGAGCGGGTCAATGGCGGGCCGGCCGGCCAGCACGGACGCGATATTGTCCAGCGCCCGGAAGCCCATCGCGTCGCGGGTTTCCCTCGACGCGCTGCCGACATGCGGCGACAGCACCACATTGTCCAGCGCGGCGAAGCGCAAATCATAGTCCGGTTCCGCCTGGAAGACATCCAGGCCGGCGGCGAACAGCCTGCCCGAAGTCAGCGCCCGGTAAAGCGCATCCTCGTCGATCAGCGACCCGCGGGCGACATTGACCAGCACGGCATCCGGCGGCAGCAGCGCCAAGGCGGCGGCGTTGATGATCCGGTTGGTGGCGGCGCCGCCGGGGGCATGGACCGACAGGAAATCGCAGTGCGGCAGCATGGCGTGGAAATTGGGGAAATACGTGGCGCCCTGTTCCAGTTCCGGCGGCAGCCGGTTGCGCGCGTGATACAGCACCTTCATGTCGAACCCCCTCGCCCGCTGGGCAAAGGCTCGGCCGATCCGGCCCATCCCGAGGATGCCGACGCGCTTGCCGTTGACGCGCACGCCCAGCTTCTCGCCCTGGCCGATCCGGTAGCGCCAGCCCTGGCGCATGATCCGGTCGTATTCCCCGCCACGGCGGGCGGCGGCCAGCAGCAGCATCATGGCATGGTCGGCGGTGCACTCATCCAGCACGCCGGGGGTGTTGGTGATCATGATGTCGCGGGCCTGGGCAGCGGCGAGGTCGACATGATCGTAGCCGACGCTGATCGTGGCGCCGACCCGCACGCTGGGTGGCAGCGCGGCGATGGCGCCGGCATCCAGCGGCAACGTGTTGGTGAACATGATCGCGCCGGCCTGCAACGCGGCCGCCGCCCGGATGACTTCGGGCACCGTCATGTCGTCCCGCCCCTCGGCGATGATGGCATCGAAATCCTGGCGCGCCCGGGCGACCACCGCGGTGGTGGTCAGGCAGGCCAGCACGAGGCGCGGCTTCATGATCAGTAGATCGTGGTGCGCAACCGTTCCGGGTAGTCGCGGTCGTACTGGTCGCCGTTGATCATGCCGGTGGTGACGTCCTGCAGGATGGTGCCGGTGCTGGGCAGCGCCTTGCGGCTGATGCGCTTGTCCGGGTTCCACAGTTCGGAGCGGACAATGGCCTTCGGGCACTGGAAGTAGACGCGTTCGGCCGTGACGACGATGACGGAGCGCGGCAGCGTGTCGCGGAACGGGAAGCGGCCGATGAGTTCCGGGGCGGTGGAGATCGCGGCCCGGCCGTTGACCCGCAGGGTTTCGCCGACGCCGGGGATCAGGAACAGCAGCGCCACGCGGTCGTCACGAATGATGTTGCGCAGGCTGTCGATGCGGTTGTTGCCGCGGCGGTCGGGGATCAGCAGGGTCTTGTCGTCCAGCACGTGGACGAAGCCGGCCGGGTCGCCACGCGGGGAGGCATCCAGCCCCTCTGGCCCGACGGTGGCCAGCACCATGAAGGGCGAGGCCTCGATCATCGCGCGGTAGTGCGGGTGGATGTAGTCGACCTCCTTGTGGATCGCGCCCGGCGAGGACTCGCCGTAGATCGCATCCAGGCCTGCCTGGTCCCGGATCAGGCTGTCGCTGCTGATCGCATCCATGTTGTGGTCGCCCCCTGTGCTGCCGTGGGTGGGTATATTCGCCATGAAAGGGGGTGGGGGGAAGGGGGGACTGGGGGCGGTGGTCGCATAGGCGTACGTCTCAGGGCTCGCCCGACACTTCAAGAGCAAACGTTATGGCCAGTCGAACGCCGACCTCGCCTGGGCCCCCACCCTTCATACCGACAAAAGTGAGAGCATCTTCGGACGACATGGGAAAAGACTATCGCGCGCAGAAAACAATAAGCGGTTTCACTTTTGTGGTCAGCATCAAGTTCAAGAACATAACGAGCAACTGCGCGGCTGGAAAGAAGATCCCAGAGTTGTCGTGTTAATTGCCCTATGCCGGCCAACGCATCGCATCATGCAATACTCGCAGGATGACGACCGCCTCAGGCCGATCAGAAAAGGCGTGGTCGTGCTCAACCGCATATACGATCAGATACGGAAAGCTTGAAACCACCAATTCGCGAGTATCCGGTGCGCGGCCTGGTCGACCGAGATAGGGAAAGTCGGCGAGCCTTTCGGCGTCATCAAGAATACGCCGTCCGACCCGAGCGGCGGCGACTGGATTTCTCGCCTTGAGCCATTCCACAATTTCAAGAAAATCGGCGCTGGCGGGTTCTGTCCACCGAAGCGGCGTCATGTGCCTGGTGCAATAAGCCGATCAAAGGCGTTAACGACGGTGGTATGGTCGATCACCCGGCCTTCGCGCAACGCCTGCTTGCCTTCCTGAACGGCGGCAAGGAATTGCTGTTCGTTCACGACGTACGAACGCAGAGCCTCATTGATAAGCCATGATTTGGTCCGCCCGGCCGCGGTGGCAAGACGTGTCAGCTCAGCATCGAGATCGGCGTCCACACGGGCCGCGAGAGTAACTGGCTTGGGCACGGCAACCTCTCGATGTATAACAACGCAAACATTGTACTACACCTCGTCTGACGGGCAAACTCCTTAGTTTGGCCCGGCGCTTGGCCGAACGGCCCGCAATCGGCTTGCTGCATCACCAACATCTCTTCATACGCCCCAGCCGCCCCCGCCAATTCTCACCACCCAGATTTGACCCCCCGCTCCCCCGCTGCAAACATCCCCACCCGAACGTCCCAACCAAGAGCGCACACCGTATGGATCAGATCACCCCGCCAATGTCCGAAAGCTGGCAGGCGGAGCTTGACGAACTCGCAGAACGCAAGCGCATCGTTCAGCAAATGGGCGGCGCCGAACGGGTCGCCCGCCAGCACCAGGGCGGCCGGCTGACGGTCCGCGAACGCATCGACCAGTGCCTCGATGCCAACTCCTTCCTGGAAGTCGGCTCGATCGCCGGCAAGGCGACCTACGACGAAACCGGCAAGATCATGACCGACTTCATGCCGGCCAACGGGGTGTTCGGCCGCGGCACGATCGACGGCCGCCCGGTGGTGATCTTCGGCGACGATTTCACCGTACGCGGCGGATCGGCTGATGCCTCGATCAAGGGCAAGTATTTCATGCCGGAGAAGATGGCCGGCGAATTCCGCCTGCCGCTGATACGCATGATTGAAGGCTCCGGCGGCGGCGGGTCGGTCAAGACCATCGAAACCACCGGTTACGCCAACCTGCCGGGCGGCATCGGGCAAAGCTCCGGCCTTTGGTTGTGCGCACAGAACATGGGGCGCGTCCCCGTCGTCGCCCTCGGATTAGGCTCCGTCGCCGGGCTCGGCGCCGCGCGGCTGGCCGCCAGCCATTACTCCATCATGGTCCGCGACACCTCGGCGGTGTTCGTGGCGGGGCCGCCGGTGGTGGAACGCCTGGGCGAAAAGCGCACCAAGAAGGACCTCGGCGGGCATCAGGTGCAGGTGCAGGCCGGCACGGTGGACGACGCCGTCGATAGCGAGCAGGAGGCTTTCGCCCGCACCCGCCAGTTCCTGTCCTACCTGCCGACCTCGGTTTGGGAACTGCCGCCGCGCCAGACCAGTCAGGACGATCCGAACCGGCGCGACGACCACCTGATCTCCATCGTGCCGAAGGACCGGCGCAAGGCCTACAGCATGCGCAAGATCATCGCCTCGGTGGTCGATCGCTGCAGCTTCTTCGAAATGGGCAAGCATTTCGGCCGCCCGATCATCACCGGTTTGGCGCGGCTGGATGGCTGGCCGGTGGCGATCCTGGCGGGCGATCCGCTCTACGGCGGCGGCGCCTGGGGTGCTGCGGCGTCACGCAAGATCACCCGCTTCGTCGACCTGGCGCAGACCTTCCACCTGCCGATGGTGCACCTGGTCGATTGCTTCGGCTTCGCGGTGGGACTGGAAGCGGAATCGACCGCCACCATGCGCCACGCCGTCACCGCCATCAGCGCCATCCACCAGTCGACCATCCCGTGGTGCGCCGTCATCATCCGCAACGTGTTCGGGGTTGGTGGCGGCGGCCATGTGCCGCACACCCAGACCCCGATCCGCTACGCCTGGCCGTCCGGTAACTGGGGCTCATTGCCGCTGGAAGGCGGCGTGGAGGCAGCCTACCGGGCAGAGATCGCCGCCGCCGACGATCCCACCGCAAAGCTGGCCGAAATCGAGCAACGGCTGGAACGGATGCGCTCGCCATTCCGGTCGGCCGAGGCATTCATCATCGAGGAAATCATCGATCCACGCGACACAAGGCCGCTTTTGTGCGAGTTCGCCAACATGGCGGCGCCCTTGCGCACGCCGGGGCAGTCCATGTTCACGATGCGGCCCTAGACCATGCCATTGTCTCGATTCCGGGTGTTGCAGATTGGGTCCGGCATTGCGCTGGATTATTGCGGCAAGCTGTTCGCCGATTTCGGCGCGGACGTGGTGAAGCTGGAACCGGCCGGGGGCGATCCGCTGCGGGCGTTCCCGCCGGTGCTGGAAGGCGGCGAAAGCGGCCTGTTCACCTGGCTGAACACCAACAAGCGCAGCGTGACGGACACGCAGGCGGCGCGGGATGCACTGCTGCCCGGCGCAGCGCTCGTGCTGGATGGGCGGCGACTGGGCGGTGAGGCGGCGCCGGACACGCTGCACACCGCGGCATCGACCACAACGATTTCCTGGTTCGGGGAAACCGGTCCATACGCCGGTTACGCCGCGACCGAGGCAACGGTGCGCGCATTGGGCGGCCTGGTTGCCCTGACCGGCCGTGCCGAAGGGCCACCGACGCTCGCCACCGACTGCCAGTCGGGCGTGATCGCGGGCCTCGCGGCCTTCATCGCCTCGGCGGCCGGGTTGTTCGACCGGGCCTCCGGCGGACGACGGTTTTCCGTCAGCGTCCACGAATCCGCCGTCAACGTCGCGGAATATGAGGCAGCGGTGGCCTGGGACGCAGGCGCATCGCGCCGGCGGCCGGGGGTTAATCGTTTCGGCCGAAACTATCCGGTGGGCATCTACCAGACCCGGCAGGGCCTGATCGGCGTCACCATCGTCACACCCGGCCAGTGGCGCGGGATCTGCACCATGTTTGGCATGCCCGAACTGGCGCGCGATCCGAAATACGCGGTGAACGTGGACCGGCTGGCCAGGTCGCACGAGATCGACGCGATCTTCCAGCCGATCTGGGAAACCAGAACCGCCACCGAATGGTTCGAACTGGGACTGGAATACAAGCTGCCGCTCGCAGTTGTCCCGACCATGGCCGAACTGCTGGAACAGCACGTGCACCGGGCGCGTGGTGCCTTCGTGCCGGTGCGGATCGGCGACATCGGGTTCGAGGCGCCAGTGCTGCCGCAGCACCTGACAGCCACCCCACCGCGCGCTGGCGGCGACGCACCGTTTGCCGGGGCGGACCAGGCGGAATGGTTCGTCCCCGCCCTGGACCGGCCTCCCGCTGCGCCGGCAAGGCAAACCCTGCCGCTGCAAGGCGTGCGCATCATCGACCTCACCATGGGCTGGGCTGGCCCCACAGCCGCGAGGCACCTTGGCGACCTCGGGGCGGAAATCATCAAGGTCGAGGCCTGCCAGTATCCGGACTGGTGGCGCGGCACGGACCTGCGGGCTTCGTTCATCGCGGAACAGAAATACGAGAAGATCCCCTGGTTCCAGCTGATGAACCGCAACAAGCTGGATGTGACGCTCGATCTGACCAATCCGGACGGGGTGGCGTTGCTGAAGCGGCTGGTCGCCGAGGCTGATGTGGTGCTGGAGAACTACTCGGCCGAGGTGCTGCGCAAGCTTGGCCTGGACTGGACGGTGCTGAAGGACGTCAACCCAGGGCTGGTCATGTTGTCGATGCCGGCATTCGGATCAGACAATGCCTGGAGCGCCTGTCGCGGATACGGTTCAACGCTGGAACATGCCTCCGGCCTGCCGACGATCACCGGATTTGCCGATGATCCGCCGACGATGAACCAGACCGCATACGGCGACCCGGTCGGCGGGTTCAACGCAGCTGCGGCGCTGATGGTGGCGCTGCTGCACCGGCAGGCGACAGGGATGGGCCAGAACATCGACCTGTCGCAGGTGGAGTGCATGCTGCCGCTCGTCGCCCCGGCGCTGATCGCGCAGTCGGCCACCGACCAAACGCCACCGCGCATCGGCAACCGCCACCCGCTGTTCGTCCCGCAAGGGTGCTTCCCATGCCGCGGCGACGATTCCTGGATCGCGGTCTCGGTGACCGGGGATGCGATGTGGCGGGCGTTAACCGGGGTGCTGGAGCGTCCTGACCTTGCAGGACTGACGGCCAACGAACGTCGCGAACAGCAGGATGGGCTGGAAGCGACGATCGCAGCCTGGACAGCCCAACGCGATGCCGACTCAGCGATGGCGACACTGCAGACAGCCTGCATTGCCGCCGGCGTGGTGCGGACACCGATGGCGCTGGTGGACGACCCGCATCTGGTCTCGCGCGGTTTCTGGCACCGCATCGATCGACCGTTCATTGGGATGCACTGGCAGTCGTCGGCAGCCTTTCGGGAGGGGCAGGACGCCTATCCGGTGCGTCGGGCCGCCCCAACGCTGGGGCAGGATAACCAAGCAATCCTGTGCGGGCGGCTTGGCCTGTCGGCGGAGGAATATGACCGCCTGAAGGCTGCCGACGTCATAGGCACGGTGCCCAAGCCAAGACGGGCGCAAAGCGACCAGTGATGCGCCGTATGGCACGCAGTGGCCAATGATGCGCCCTATGGCGCAATGCGGCCAGTGATGCGCCGTATGGCGCAATGCGGCCAGTGATGCGCCCTATGGCGCAATGCGACCAGTGATGCGCCCTATGGCGCAATGCGACCACTAGCGCCAGCCGCGCCGCTCGCTATCCCCCGGTGTTCCGCCCGACCAAGGCCCGAACCGCCGCCTCCACGGCCCCCAGGTCGTTTGGCAGCACGCTGAACCGCTCCTCCCGCTGGAACAGGTCGGCCATCCGTGGCGGCAGCGCCGGGCGGTGCCCGGTCGCCTGCTCCATCGCATCGGGGAATTTGGCCGGATGAGCGGTCGCCATCGCCACCACCGGCACCCCGCCGGCACACGGCATTGCCCGCGCTGCCGCCACCCCGATGGCGGTATGCGGATCGGCCAGATAGCCGGTTGCCGCCTGCAATCGCCGAATTTCCGCCAGCGTGCCCGGATCGTCCAGCCGGAACCCGTGGAAGACACCCCGTGCCCGATGCCACAGGGGATCGGCCACACTCATCCGCCCGGTACTGCGGAACACCAGCATCGCCGTCCGCGTGGCCTCCGGATCACGGTCGAGCAGTTCGAACAACAGCCGCTCGAAGTTTGAACTGACCTGGATGTCCATGCTGGGTGACAGCGAAGGCTCCACCGGCACCATCGACATGTCGTTGGAGCCCAGGAATCGCACCAGAATGTCATTGCGGTTCGATCCCACGATCAGCCGCGCCACCGGCAGCCCCATCCGCCGCGCCGCCCACGCCGCCAGCACATTGCCGAAATTGCCGGTGGGCACGCTGAACGCGACCTCCCGGTCCGGCCCGCCCAGCGCCAGCGCCGCCGCCACATAGTAAGGGATCTGCGAAGCGATCCGCGCCCAGTTGATCGAGTTCACCGCCGACAGCCGCATATCCGTGCGGAACCCCGCATCGGCGAACAGCGCCTTCACCATGTCCTGGCAGTCGTCGAACGTGCCCTCGATGGCAATATTGCCGACATTCGGCGCCAGCACCGTGGTCATTTGCCGACGCTGCACCTCACTGGTGCGCCCCCGCGGATGCAGGATCATGATGTCCACCCGGTCGCGTCCGGTGCAGGCCTCGATCGCCGCCGACCCGGTATCGCCCGAGGTCGCGCCCACGATCGTCACCCGCTGGTCCCGCTGCGTCAGCACGTAGTCGAACAGGCGTCCCAGCACCTGCATCGCCATGTCCTTGAACGCCAGCGTCGGGCCATGGAACAACTCCTGCACGAACAGGCCGTTCTCCAACTGCACCAGCGGCACGATCGCGGAATGTCCAAACCCGGCATAGGCCTCGTGGCAGATGCGCCGCAGCACCTCGAACGGGATCGATCCGCCGACGAACGGCTGCATGACCCGCGCTGCCAGCTCCGGATACGGCAGCGCGCGCATGGCCCGCCAGTCGGACGGGCCGAAATGCGGCCAGGTCTCCGGCATGAACAGACCACCGTCCTCGGCCAGGCCGGCGAGCAGCACATCGGCGAAATCACGAGCGGGCGCCTGCCCACGGGTCGAAATATAGCGCATGCGGGACTTCTAGCCGTTTACCGGCGCTGCGCCCAGATCGAAGCCGCGTCCACCATTGCCTGGTTCGGATCGGGCGCGCGCGCCGTCGCCAGCAAACCCAGTGCGATCGTTGCCTGGATCGTAGCCAGCGGCGTCTGCGGCACGGCCTCCCCGGTCCAGACCGCGGCAAACCTGTCGGGCGTATCCTCGGCCGCCGGATGGGCCCGCAATCCGTCCGCCGGGGGCAGTTCCAGCGTCTGCCGCCCCGCCGCCAAATCCCAAACGACAGCCGCGCCCGGCTTCAGCGGCACCCGTTCCGCTTCGCCGCCGCCGCCCTTCAGCACCAGCAGCCGCTGGCGACGCATCCGCTCCGCCACCGCCAGATGCACCTCGATATACGGAGGATGAAACACCCCATCGACCCCGAACGGCGCATCCGCCGGGTTCAGCAGCCTTGCCGCGGTGTTGACCGGGGACCGCAGCCCGAACAGCCGCCGCATGTCCAGCAGTCGCTCCACCGCCGGCGCCATCGCCCGCACCGGCACATAAGCGAACCGCTGTGTGTGCAGCGACTCGATCCCGCTCTGCAGGCCCAGCGACGCCAGGCCGGCTTCAACCGTGATGCCCGACGAGAAATCGTTCGATCCATGCATCAGCACGGTGATGCCGGAACGCGCCAGTGCCAGCGCCGCCAGCAGGAACCAGGGCGCCCCCCGCGTGCGGCCGGCCCCGTAGGACGGCCAATCCAGTTCAACGTTCAGCCCCTGCAGGCCAGGGCCGGCATGCGCCCGCATCGCCTGCACCATCCCGGTGATCTCTTCGGCGTCTTCGCCGCGGAACCGCAGCAACATCAGGAAGGCGCCCACCTGGTGCGGGTCCGCCTCCCCACGCAGCACCATGCCGAAGGCGGCTTCGGCTTCCTCGCGCGTCAGCGCTCTGGACCGGCCCGGCCCGCGCCCGAGCGTAGCCACGAATTGTGCAAAATCCGCCTCAGTCGACATGATCGCGGCCTGTCAGCAAGGCGTGCATGTCGGCCAGATGTTCGCTGCCCCAGAACAATTCGCCATCGATGACAAACGATGGAACGCCGAAAACACCATTCGCCTCGGCCGCCCGGCTGATCGCCGCCACCTGTTCCAGTCCCTGCGGCAGAAAATTCCTGAACCCGGCGCCATCGGCACCCGCTTCGTTCAGCACCGAGGCCAATTCGGCCACATCCTCGATATCCAGCTCACGCAACCAGAACCGCGTGAAAACCGAGTCATGGTAGTATTGAAACGCCGCGTCTCCGGCCTGCTGCGCATACAGCATCCCTGCTGCGGCCGGCGCCGAATCAAAGATCTTGCGCGGGCCCCGGATCACCAGCCCGCGTTTGCGGGCCTGCCGGCGACAATCCATGTAGGAATAGCGCACCCGCCGCCATTGATGGGCATTGCGCGCCGACTCCAGCACCGTGCCGTCGGCATCCACCACCGCACTGCCGAGATACGCCGGTATATCCAGCACATAGGGCCGCCACGTAATTGCCGCGCCGGTCTCGCGGGCCAACGCTAGAACAAGATCCTTTGCCAGGAAGGCATAGGGGCTCTTGTAGTCGGAATAGATCGTGATCGTCGGCACCATGGACATGACCACCAGATTAATCGTGATCCGAACACATGGCCATGCGCCACGCCCGGATGATTTCACGCAATGACACGCAGAATTCACGATTTTGTGATTATCGTTAGACGGTGCCGGTGTATCTCGATCCGATAGGCGTGAAAGGATAAACACAGCTTGCTCACTGGGGCGCCGGCGCACGATCTTGGCGGGCTGCTGCGCCAATGGCGGGCAAAACGACGCAAGAGCCAGTTTACCCTGGCTTGCGAGGCCGAAATGTCCACCAGGGACCTCAGCTTTCTGGAGTCCGGACGAGCCCGGCCAAGCCGGCTGACAGTGCTCAATCTCGCGGCGTGCCTGCAGGTGCCGCTGCGCGACCAGAACGCCTTGCTGGAAGCCGCCGGCTTCGCGCCAACGTTCCGCAACCATCCCTACAACGCCCCGGCGATGGACGCCGTTCGCCGCAGCGTCGAGGTGCTGCTTGCAACGCACGACCCCAATCCGGCGCTGGTGGTCGATCGCCATTGGACCATGCTGACCGCCAACCGCGCTGTCGCCCACCTGGTTGCCGGCGCCGAACCGGCGCTTCTGCGGCCGCCGGTCAATTTCCTGCGGCTGTTCCTGCACCCGGCCGGCCTCGCCTGCCGCATCGTCAACCTGGCCGAGTGGCGCGCCCAGGTGGTCCAGCGCCTGCGCCGGCAAGCTGACGCCACCTGCGACCCGGTGCTGACCGACCTGCTGGAGGAAATCCGCGACTATCCCGCCCCCTGCGGCACCGCCTGCCCCAATCCGGCGGCGCCGGACACCGTTGCCATTCCGCTCCGGCTGGCCACTTTCGACGGTGAGCTGGCGTTTTTCAACACCACCACGGCGTTCACCACGCCGCTCGATGTCACTGTCGCCGAACTGGCGATCGAGACCTTCCTGCCGGCTGATCCCGCCACCGCCGCAAGCATGCACCACGCGGCCGCGGCCGACGAAAACCGCGTGGCCTGCATGACACCACCTGAAGTCAGGTCGGCCGGAAGGACACCGCCCGCGGTCGCAATGGCCTGATCAGCCCGGCGCCGCCAGCAGCAGCCGGTTGATCCGCTCCAGCGCGGCAAAGGTCTGGCGCCAGGCCTTCATGAATACATCGGTCTTGGTTCCGCGCGTGGCCAGCAGGGTGCCGATCTGGCCGACACTGCGCGTGCCATCGATCAGCGGCAGGATCGCGCTTGCCAGCGGCGGCAACGCCACCGGAATGCGCAACCCGTCGATCGTCACCGGCATCGTGCCATCCGGCCGCACCGCGCGCATCAGGGCTTCGCCGGTAATCTCGCGCAGCACCGGCACCGCAGCCGCATCACACGGATCGGCGCGCTGGGCCGGCGAGCCGGCACGGACGCAGTAGACGATGTGGACCGCCATGTTGCCGGCCAGCGCCTCGGCCAGCGCGGCGCGCTCCGTCGGGTGCAGCCGGTCGATCCGGGCGCGCAGCTTGGGGTCGGGCAGCAGCGGCACCGGGTCATAGCGCATCGGTTCAACCCAGCACGTCACTTCCAGACCCGCTTCCTGCAGCAATGCGCTGAACGCCGGCACCGAGTAGGCGCGGTCGCGCGGGTTCAGCAGCAGGTCGTACAGCCCGGCATCCCCGCCGTTGATGTGGTCGTCGAAATTGCGGTTCTGCCGCAGCCACTGCGTTTCCGGCAGGTGCTTCATCACCCGCCGGGCCGTATCCAGCCGCTGCTGCGGCGGCTCGTCTGGTGGCGCCAGCCGCCGCAGCGCGTCCTGCATCATGTAGACGCCGGTGCGCCCGTGCGGCGCATACACCATCAGCCCCATGCCCCCGCCCGGCGCCAGCACCGACAGCAGCGCACGCAGCCCAGCCGCCGGGTCGGGCAGATGATGCAGCACGCCGCAGCAATCGATGTAGTCGAACGGCCCCAGACCCGACCCCGGCAAGTCCAGCAGCGACCGCTGCTGCCAGGCGATGTTGGTCAGGCCACGCGCCGCCGCCCGGCCTTTTGCGGTCGCCAATGCGGCCGCAGAGCGGTCCAGCCAGGTCACCTGTCCCGCCCGCCCCAAACTGGTCATCTGCTGCGCCAGCATGATCGTCGCGTCCCCGGTGCCGCCGCCCGCCACCAGTGCGTTCAGCGCCTGGCTAGCCGGCCGGCGCGCCCCGAACACCCAGTAATCGATCTCCCGCAGATGGCTTGGGCTGCCCACCACCAGCCGCTTCGCCTCATCGCGCTGGTCGCGCCGCGGGTAGGGATAGGCTTCATACTGGTCCGCAAGAAGCGAGTCTGTGGCGTCGGTCATGACGTTACCCCATGTCATGCGGCGCGATCCTGGTCTACATCGGCGCCATGGTTGAAGCGCGAACCCGCGGCTATTTCGGCATCGGCGCCGAGGGTATTTCCAAAACCGCCAATGTCGGCGCCCTGCTGCGCACCGGCCATGCCTTCGGTGCCGCGTTCTGTTTCACCATCGCCACCGGATGGGACGCGCGTGCCGCCCGCAAGGCGGATACCGCCGACACACCGTTGCATGTGCCAATGTGGCGCTATGACACTCCCGCCGATCTGTCGCTGCCGCGCGGCTGCGCCCTGGTCGGTATCGAGCTGCTGGACGACGCGATCGAGCTGCCGTCTTTTCGCCACCCGCTGAACGCCGCCTACGTTCTGGGGCCGGAGCGGTCTGGGCTGTCCAACGACCTGCAGCAGCGGTGCGACCACATCGTCCGAATCCCCACCCGATTCGCCCTGAACCTCGCCGTCGCCGGCGCCCTGGTGCTGTATGACCGCCTGCTGCAGCACGGTCGATTCGCCGATCGCCCGGTGCATTCCGGCGGACCGGACGACGCGTTGCAGCCCCCATTGCCACCCACTGGCCACGGCCCGCCGCGGTTCCGCAGGACCATCCCCGGCTGGCTTCACGCGGACGCGAAGAAGCCATGACCGCACCACGCTTGTTCCGCGTCCGCGCCGGCTTTATCAGTGCCGTCATGAACATACGATTCGCCCACCGCCGCTTCGCCGGCCATCGTCCAGTCGCCGCCCACCGCCTCTTCGCCGGCCATCGTCCAGTCGCCGGCCTTGCGGTCCTGGCGCTGCTGCTCGCCCTGCCCGCCCTGGCCGCCGAGACGAAGAAGCCGGCGCCGGCCGCGCATCCCGCCGCTCATCCCGCACCCGCCGGCCCCAAGTCGATCGGCAAGTTCGATGACTGGACCGCCGCCACCCACCAGGAATCCGGCGCCACCGTCTGCTACGCCTTCACCCGCGTCCAAAGCTCGGCGCCAACCCTACCGGGTCGCGGCCCGGTCGTGCTGACGGTCACCGAACGAGCCTCCGGCCGCGATGCCGTGGCGATCGAGGCCGGCTTCGCCTATGCTGCCAACGCCACCGTCACTGTCCAGGTCGACCAGACCGGGCTGGAATTCTACACCGCCGGCCGCAACGCCTTCGCCCGCGACGGCAAGGCCGCGGTGGCTGCCTTCGCCAAGGGCAGCCGCGCCATCGCCCGCTCACCGGGATCCAAGGAAGTAACGGACACGTTCAGCCTGAAAGGCTTCGGCGAAGCCTACAAGGCGATCGTGAAGGCATGTCCCGCCAAATGAGCGACCTTACCGAAGCCGATCGCGTCCGCGTACTGGCCAAGTCGGCGCTGTTCGATCCACCCGATGTCGCGCTGCCCGATGGCCGGCGCGACCTGGTGGGCATGGACCGCGGTGAACTGGCTGCCGAGATGGCGGCGATCAATGAGCCTGCCTTCCGCGTCAAGCAGTTGTGGCACTGGATCTACCACCAGGGCGTCACCGATTTCGCCCGTATGTCCTCGATCGCCAAGCCCCTGCAGGCGCGCCTGGCGGAACGGTTCGTGATCGGCCGGCCGGAGGCCGCGGTGGTGCAGACCAGCGTCGACGCCACCCGCAAATTCCTGTTCCGCTTCCGCGACGGCCAGGACGCCGAAACCGTCTACATCCCCGACCCGGTCGAAGATCGTGGGGCTGTGTGCATCTCCTCGCAGGTCGGCTGCACCCTCTCGTGCCGGTTCTGCCACACCGGAACCCAGACCCTGGTGCGCAACCTCGGTGCGCCGGAGATCGTCGGGCAGTTCATGGCGGCGCGGGATTCGTATGGCGAGTGGCCATCGCCGAAGGGCGAGATCCCACGGCTGCTGTCCACCATCGTGCTGATGGGCATGGGCGAACCGCTCTATAACTACACCAACGTCGCCAAGGCGATGAAGATCGTGATGGATGGGGAGGGGATCGGCCTGTCCCGCCGCCGGATCACCTTGTCGACTTCGGGCGTGGTGCCGATGATGGACCGGGCCGGTGAGGAACTCGGCGTGAACCTTGCCGTGTCGCTGCATGCGGTGCGCGACGATTTACGTAACGAACTGGTGCCGCTCAACCGCAAATACCCGATCGCCGAAGTGCTGGCCGCCTGCCGCCGCTACCCCGGTTCATCCAACGCTCGGCGCATCACCTTCGAATACATCATGCTGAAGGGCGTGAACGATTCCGAGGCCGAGGCGCGTGAGCTGGTGCGGCTGATCGCCGGGATGCCGGCAAAGGTGAACCTGATCCCATTCAATCCATGGCCGGGGTCAAAGTTCGAATCCAGCACCAAGGGTGCGCTGGACCGCTTCGCGTCGATCGTCAACGCGGCAGGGTTCGCATCGCCGATCCGTACGCCGCGCGGACAGGACATCCTGGCGGCCTGCGGGCAATTGCGGACGGAGAGCCGGCGGGAGCGCGTGGGGTAGGCGGCAGGGTAGCCGCAATCACGGCGATGATTGTCATGCACGGTACCGTTCCTTAGACGGCATCAGCGAGACCGTTCACCCTTTCTTCATCTTTAACACGGAGAAAGCAGGAGGACCGCGGAGGGCCACGGAGCGGTGTTGCTCGAACATCGAGACCTGACAGAGCGTATTATTGGCTTGGCGATCGAAGTCCACCGCCAAACCGGGCCTGGACTGCTGGAGTCAGTCTACGCTGCCTGTATGGCGTTTGAGCTTGAGCAAGCTGGCATTCCGCTGCAGCGTCAGCTTGGTATCCCGGTCTTTTACAAGGGCACGCAGCTTCCGTTGGGGTTTCGCGCCGACCTGCTCGTCGCCGATACCGTGATCCTGGAGGTCAAGGCCGTTCCGGCACTTCTCCCGGCGTATGAAGCGCAATTACTGACCTATCGGCGCATGAGCAGGCTGCCCGTGGGACTACTGATGAACTTCCACGCAACGCGCCTCAAAGACGGCCTGAAGCGCTTCATAATATCGTAATCTCCACTTCCTCAGCGGCCCTCCGCGGCCCTCCCACTGCCTCCGTGTTTAAAATGGAGAAAGCATGAAGGACTCGCTGGTGCCGTCGACGCACTGCCAAGGCAACGATGTCCATTGCGGATCGAAATACGGTGGCCCTGGGGTAGGGAACCGGCGGAGCACTGGTCGGCGGTGCGGGTCGTTGAGCCCCATCGCCGCCTTTAAAAGTTTATGAATTATATACTAATATTTTGGTCAAGCACGGCTTGATCGTGAATTACAGGGACACTACAGGCACGGCGATGGACGCAGTTTCGCTAGATTGACTGCCGCCCAATGGGTCGGTCTAACAATCCCCCCCGGAAGTATGGTGTCCGCATCGCCACGTGCCTGTTGAAGTTGGCTCGAATCGAGATGCTCGACCTGATCAAGCCAAACGCCATCGACCGTTGCCTCCCGGAAATCTGCCCCCCTCACCAAAACGCCTTCGCTAAATAGCGCATGGCTGAGATCAGCGCGATAAAAACAGGCCTCCTCCAAATTTGCACCAACCAAAACCGCGAATTGGAGAGAAGCACCGTTGAAATAAGCGTCGCGCAGACATGCACCAGCAAAACTCGCTGCAGTAAGTCGAGCATCCCCGAAATCTACCCCAGCCAAGCGCCCGCCCATAAACCGCGAGAACTCAAGGCTAGCGTGCTCGAACGTGCTTCCTTCGAGGTTCCCGCCGGAAAAATCGACGTTATCGAGTTGAAATCTGTGGAAGTCAGCTCCCCTAAGATCGCAACTCGACAAATCCAGCGATAGTTTGTGTTGTTTCTCAAAAGACCGGTCGCTGGACGTGCGCCGCCCAATCACGGTCAAAATTGCAAGTATATCCTGAGCCATTTTGTGCGACTTACCCGGCGCATCGGGAGCGTTCGGATGTTCGCATGAGACGGGTTTCTGCCACGAAGCGCGTGTCCTCACGAATGCGGTCAGCATCTCAAAGACCGCCCAATAATGCTCCCGGCTCTGTCTGGCGATGTATTCGAGGGCGTAGATGCCACCAAGTCTGACATGGAGGCTTTCGCTTCCCAATTGCTCTACCGCTTTAAGGAAGTTTTCTGCCAATCTTCGCTGGCGATCTGAATCGGTCTGCTCTTCATGCCTGCGACGCGCGGTCTCCGCCATCGACGTTGCAATCTTCGCTTGCTTGATTGCTGCCCACCCGATCGCAACGCCCACGGATAGTGTCGCAGTAGTTCCCATAAGGCTTGCAACAGGGACTAGCAGCGGTACGATGGCGTCTCTGTCCGCCAGATAGGCGCTCCAGATACGCGCGATCCAGTTCACGATGCCCTCTCTGTTCTTGGCAAAAATATCTTACCACAGATGATGCGTAGGAACCAGCAGGTATGTCTCACAAAGGGAGACTAACGCTTGCCCCAACCAGAGCCGAACCGTGTAACTCCGTTCAACGAACGTGTAATGGAATCATAGGGCCAAATGCACTTGCTAATCCTGGTCAAGTCTTCAAGGCCAAGGATCGAAGCAGTACAAAGCCATGAACATCAACTAGACACGGCCAACGCCCCGCGCGGCGGTACCCGTTATCAGATACCCCGCACCGACCGCCCCTAGACGCCCCCTACTGGCAGGCCAGACATTCCTCATAGTCCGTCGCGTTCACGACCCCCGCCATCGCCACCACAGCCACCCGCCCCGGCTCGTCGTTCGCCGGCACCGTGGCCCCCGCCATCAAGCCTGTGAACGCCGCCGGCGCCACACCCCGGTCGCTGGCCGTGTCCGCCCGGGCGATCGACAGGCTGCGGCAGTAGTACAGCGACTTTACGCCCTTCTTCCACGCCATGAAATGAATCTGATGCAGATCGCGCTTATGCACATTCGCCGGCAGGAACACATTGACAGACTGGCTCTGGCATACGAACGGCGCCCGGTCCGCGGCATGCTCCACGATCCAGCGCTGATCCAGCTCGAACGCGGTCTTGTACACCGCCTTCTCCTGCTCGCTCAAAAAATCCAGGTGCTGCACCGATCCCTTCGTCGTGGTGATCGACGACCATACCTCGTCGGTGTCGTGGCCTTTCTCCGCCAGCAGCTTCTGCAGATGCCGGTTGCGCACCGAAAAACTCCCCGACAGCGTCTTCTGCAGGAACACGTTGGCCGCAATCGGCTCGATCCCCGGCGACGAATTCCCCGCAATGATTGAGATCGAGGCCGTCGGCGCAATCGACAGCTTGTGGCTGAACCGCTCATTCACCCCATACTCAAGCGCATCCGGGCAAGCCCCGCGCTCCTCCGCCAGCTTCACCGACGCTGCGTTCGCCTGTGCCCGGAGATGGCGGAAAATCTTCTTGTTCCAGACCTTCGCCACCACGCCTTCCCACGGCACATTCAACGCCTGAAGAAACGAATGGAACCCCATGACGCCCAGCCCGACCGACCGCTCCCGCATGGCGGCGTATTTTGCTTTCTCCATCCCCGGCGGCGCCCGATCGATGAAGTCCTGCAAGACATTGTCCAGGAACCGCATGATGTCTTCGATGAACGTGGGATGGTCTTCCCACTCCGCCCAGTTCTCCAGGTTCAGACTGCACAGGCAACAAACCGCCGTGCGGTGGTTGCCAAGATGGTCTTCCCCCGTCGGCAAGGTGATTTCACTGCACAGGTTGGACGTCTTCACTTCCAGCCCCGCCAGCTTGTGATGCTCCGGCCTGGCGTTGTTGACGTGGTCGGAGAATACCAGGTACGGCTCGCCGGTCTCGATCCGTGCGGTCAGGATCCGCACCCACAGCGCGCGCGCCGAAATCGAACGCACCACGCTCTGATCCTTCGGCGAACGCAGCGCCCACTGCCCGTCAGCCTCCACCGCCCGCATGAACTCATCTGGGATCTGGATGCCGTGATGCAGGTTCAGCGCCTTGCGGTTCGGGTCCCCGCCCGTCGGCCGCCGGATTTCGATGAACTCCTCGATCTCCGGATGCCACACCGGCAGATAAACCGCCGCCGATCCGCGCCGCAGCGACCCCTGGGAAATCGCCAGCGTCAGCGAATCCATCACCCGGATGAACGGAATGACCCCCGAGGTCTTGCCCACGGCGCCGACTTTCTCGCCGATCGAGCGCAGATTGCCCCAATACGATCCGATCCCGCCGCCCTTGGACGCCAGCCAGACATTCTCGTTCCACAGCCCCAATATGCCGTCCAGGCTGTCGGTCGCCTCATTCAGGAAGCAGGAAATCGGCAACCCGCGCGTCGTGCCGCCGTTCGACAGGATTGGCGTCGAGGGCATGAACCACAGCTTGCTCATATAGTCGTAGATCCGCTGCGCATGGGCGTGGCTGTCGCCGTACTGCGAAGCCACCCGCGCAAACAGGTCCTGAAACTCCTCGCCCGGCATCAGATACCGGTCGGTCAGGGTGGCTCGGCCGAAATCCGTCAGCAACGCATCGCGGGAGCGATCGACACGGACCTGATAACGACCTGGCATCTGAACGGCATCGAGCACGGTGGTCTCTCCTGGCATTGTCATCTTACGAAAGACCCTTCTTCCACAGCGTCCCGGATTCGCCGCAGACCATATGTGGTAAGGTTAGGACACAAACCCACAATATAGAGCGTTTGTGACCGGATTGCCACGGCTTGATCTCGCCAGCCGACCCCTGACTCTACCAGAGGAACCGCTCTCATTCCATGACACGCAGGCCCGCTGCGATGTTCTCCCCGTGTTCCAGAGGCCCGGGAAGAACATGGCTCGATAACATGGCTCCCTGCGAATCAAGCGAACCCGTCGAACCGCATGAAGGCGCTGGCCGGCGCGCGCACCGTGACCAGGGAATTTTCCACCGCATCCGGATCGGCGTAACCCAACGCCATGCCGCACACGACGGTTTCTGACGCCGCCAGCCCCAATACCGGCCGGATCGCCTTGTGATAATGGGTCCAGGCAGCCTGCGCGCAGGTGTCCAGCCCCCGGCCCCGCGCCGCTGTCATGATGTTTTCCAGGAACATGCCGTAATCCAGCCAGGACCCGGTCGCCAGCCGCCGGTCGATGGTGAAGATCATGCCGACCGGCGCGTCGAAGAACTGGAAGTTCCGCCGATGCTGCGCCTTCATCTTCGCCGTCTCGCCCCGCGCGATACCCAGCTTCCCGTACAGCCCCCAACCAACCTCCCGCCGTCGCGACAGATAAGGGTCGAAGAATTCGTCCGGGTAATACGGGACCTCCTGCACATGGCCCTTTTCCTCGGCATCGAACACGGCCTGCACTGCGGTGATCAGCGCATCCTTCGCCGCCCCCGCCAGCACATACCCCCGCCACGGCTGCATGTTCGTGCCACTGGGCGCCCGCGCGGACACTTCGAGGATGGCTTCCACCGTGTCCGCCGGCACCGGCGTGGGCAAAAACCGTCGGATCGACCGGCGGGAGGCTATCGCATCGTCAACAGGGTTCATGCAGTGGATATCCGAACAGTAAGAGGAAGCTCGTCCTCATGTGTCGGCAGTCGACCGCTATGCCAAGCCCAAACACAAACAGGCGCACCAGGGAAAAAGGTGCGCCTGTCTTTGTCAGGAACAGGAACCCGTGGGCGACACCACAGCCGGTCGAGACTGCGTAACACGCAACGACTTACAAAATGGTAACACAACCGGGCCCATGATCGCCGCTCTACGACCGGGCGGCGCCTTCCAGCTTCGCGACAAACGCGCGCAGCGCCGGCGCCCACTTCGCCGCATCCGCCCCGGAAGCTAGGTGGCCGTGCTCGCTGTCGATTTCGAAATAGGTCGCATCCACCCCCGCCGCCCGCAGATCCGCCATCACCCGCGGCGCCAGGGCTGGCGGAAACAACGCATCCGTGCGTGACAGCACATACAGCACCGGCACCCTGATGCGTCCGTAATCGGGGGTGATGTCATAGCTCGCCATCGCCCCGCCGAGGATGAACAGCGAGTTCGCGTCGAACACATCCGCCCATGCCGAGGCGATCCGCCGCAGCTCCGCCTCCGCCGCCCCCGGTGCCGGCAGGCGTTCGGACAGGCTCGCCAGCAACCCATACCGCGTCAGCGTATCCGCACGCAGCGCGGTCAGTGTCGCGTGCACACCGCCCTTGTCGTAGTAGTCGCCGCCATTCCAGTTCGGGTCCTTGTCGAACCACGCCGACAAAGTCTCCACCCGGTCCGACTTCGGCGGCAATGGCGAGGTCACCACCGGGGCGATGCCGTCCATGAAATCGGGGAACGTCACCACCCACTGGAACGCCTGGAACCCGCCATAGGACGGCCCCACCACCGCCCGCAGATGCGTCACCCCGAGATGGTCCAGCAAACTCTTCTGCGCCGTCACGATGTCGGCCACCGAGATCTTCGGAAACCGCGACCCGTACGGCTTGCCGGTCCGCGGATCGGCCGACGCCGCATTGGTCGACCCGTAGCTCGACCCCAGCATGTTGGAGCACACGACGAAGTACCGGTCGGTATCGATCGGCGCGCCCGGCCCGACCAGGGTGCTCCAGGCACCCTCGGACGAACCGGCCCCCGGTTCGATCATCGCCGGCCCGCTGGTGTAGCCATGGGTGACCAGGATCGCGTTTCGCCCATCCGCCGCCAGCCGGCCGCGTGTGACATAAGCCAATGTGACCTCGGACAGCACCTCGCCGCACCGCAGCGAAAAATCAGTGAAGGTATAAGACGCGCGGACAACGTCGGACATCATTGCTCCCCCAGATCGCAAGCAACCAAACCACAGGCAACCAGACCACCGGGAACCAGATTGCCACCGACCGCGCCGGCACGCGAATCACCGTCGCATCCCGGCGACCGCGACACGCCTCCCCGCGACTCGCCCGGCGGTGGACGCTTCGCCCGCGGTGTGATCCAGTAGGCGGCATGGAATTCGGAATCGCCCTCGCCACCGCCGCCGACAGCTGGAAAACCGTCAAACGCGCCGAGGAGCTCGGTTTTTCCCATGCCTGGTTCTACGACACCCAGATGCTGTGTGCCGACTGCTTCGTCGCGATGGGTGCCGCCGCGACCCATACCGCACGCATCCGCCTCGGCACCGGGGTGCTGATTCCCACCAACCGCATCGCCCCGGTCGCCGCCAACGCCTTCGCCAGTCTCAATGCCCTCGCCCCAGGCCGTATCGATTTCGGCGTCGGCACCGGCTTCACCGGCCGCCGCACCATGGGCCTTGGCGCGATGAAGCAATCCGACATGGAAGAATACATCCGCGTCGTGATGGCCCTGCTCGAAGGCGAAACCACGGATTTCGAAATTGAGGGCGGGCGTCACAAGATCACCTTCCTCAACCCTGAACTGAAGCTGATCAACCTCCGCGACGAGGTTAAACTGCACATTTCCGCCTATGGGCCGCGTGGCCGGGCAATGACCGCCCGGCTTGGCGCCGGCTGGCTGAACTTCGTCGGCGATGTCACCGGCGGTGTCTCCGCGATGAAGGCGATGCAGCAGAGTTGGGACAGGGGCGGCAACGACATGTCCGACCTGACTGCCGTGGCCTTTGCCCTAGGCTGCGTCCTGCAGCCCGGTGAAGCCGCCGACAGCGACCGCGCCATGGCCCAGGCCGGTCCACGCGCCGCCGTGCTGCTGCACCGCGCAGCCGATGAGGCGCTGTCCGGTCTGCCCAACACGTCGCCGGTCCCGCCGCACCTGGTCGAACCGGTCGCCGGTTACATCGAGCTTGCCAAGACCTTCAAGCCCGAGGATGCGCGCTACCTGGACAACCACCGTGGCCACCTGATGAAGGTGAAGGACATCGAGCGACCTTTCGTCACCGCCGAAATGATCCGCCAGACAACCTTCACCGCCACCGAAGCCGAACTGTGCGAGCGCATCACCGCCCTGCGCGACGCCGGCTACACCCAGTTCACCATCCAGCTCACGCCCGGCAATGAGGCTGCTATCGAGGACTGGGCGAAGCTGGTGAAGGTTCTGTCGGCGTAGCCGATGGAATGCCGGATAGGGGCCGCCTGAAGGCCGCGTTCTGGGATGCCGCCGCGTTCTGAGATCCAGCCGCGTCCTGGGGTGCCGCCATGTTCCGAGATGCAGGGGTAATACGCCCGCCCCGCCCGCGCTACGGCTGCCGCATTGCCGCCGCGAACAGGCCGGTGTTGTAGCGCAGCATGTCGAGATACGTGGTTGCCGGCCCACCCGGCTGCGATAGTGCGTCCGAGTAGACCGTGCCGCCAAGCACCGCCCCGGTTTCCCGCGCCAGCATTTGCGCCATGCGCGGATCGGTCATGTTCTCGATGAACACCGCCCGCACCTTCTCCCGCTTGATCTGGGCCACCAGGGCGGCGATCGACTTGGCCGACGGCTCGAACTCCGTGCTGATCCCCTCCGCCGACAGAAACTCGATCCCATAGCGCGCGCCGTAATAGCCGAACGCGTCATGGGTGGTGATGATCCGCCGCTGCTGTGCCGGCACCGGCGCGAATGCCGCCTCGATCCAGCCGTCCAACTGCTGGATGCTCGCCGCGTAGCGTCCGCCGCTCGCGCGATAGACCGCCGCGTTCGCTTTGTCGGCGCTCGCCAGACCCTCGGCGATCGCCTTGACATAGAGCACGCCATTGCGCGGGTCCTGCCACGCATGCGGGTCGGTTGTCAGCGCCGCCCCGTCCTCCCGCATCGTGCGCGGCACTACGGCTGACGCGGCCACCACCACTTGTCCCTTGAACCCGGCCGCCTGGGTCAGCCGGTCCATCCATCCCTCCAGCCCCAGGCCGTTGCGCACCAGCACACCGGCCGCCAGCAGGGTCTTTAGATCCCGCGGCCGCGGCTCATACACATGCACGTCTCCATTCGGCCCAACCAGCGCCTCCACCGACGAGAGCGCGCCGCCGACCTGCCGCACCATGTCACCGAGGATGGAGAAGCTTGCCACCACGCGGACGGCCTCGGCCGCATGAACCGCTCCGGCTGACGCCACCGGCGCCAGCACCAACCCCGCCATCAAAGACCGCCGCTGTATCATCATGCTATCTCGCAATGTTATATCATAACATTCTACCGCAAATTCCAGGCGGTTCAAGAACCCATTGACGAATCGGCAGTACCTCTGCCCACTCCCGCCATGGACGATCTCCAGCCTGAGACGCTCGCTTTGCCATCCGGCCCAGCCCGGGTGGAGTGGCGCCGCAGCAGCCGGGCGCGCCGGGTCTCCTTGCGTATCGACCCTACCGGAGGCTCCGTCGTCGTGACTTTACCCACCAGAGCAACCCGCAAGGCTGGCATGGCCCTGTTGATGGGGCACGCGGACTGGGTTTCCGACCGTCTGGCCGCGCTGCCGGAAGCCATCACCTTCACCGATGGCGCCAGCATCCCGATTGCCGGCGTTCCCCACCGCATTCGCCATGTCGCCAACGCCCGCGGGGCGGCATTCCTCCTGGATCAGGAGCTTCAGGTGACCGGCGCGGCGGAATTCCTGTCGCGTCGGGTGCGCGATTTCCTGCGCCAGGAAGCCCGCCGCCGCCTCGGCGCCCTGGTCGCGGTCAAATCCGGCCTGATTGGCATCACGCCAAAGCGCGTCACCATCAAGGACACCACCAGCCGTTGGGGCAGTTGCGCGCCGGACAAATCGCTGGCTTTGAGCTGGCGCCTGGTGATGACCCCGCCTTTCGTGCAGGACTACGTGGTCGCCCATGAGGTCGCCCATCTGCGCCACATGAACCACAGCCCGCGCTTCTGGGCCCAGGTGGATGAACTGACCGCCCATACCAAGGCCGCCATTCCGTGGCTGCGCGCCGAGGGCGCAAGGCTGCTGCGGATCGGGTAGTCCCGACATCCCCTGCCGATAGGCCGGGGGACCTTCCGCCCGACCGGCCGGCCATCACTACCGGGTCACGGCCCCCGGTCCCGCCCGATCAACGCCAGCCCCTCAGCCACCGATACGAACTCGCCGCCGCCGATTACCCGATCGGCCCCGAACCGCTCGACAAACACCCGCCGCACCGCCGGCACCAGCGATGTGCCGCCGGTCAGGAACACCCGGTCCACCACCGGCCCGCCTGCCTCCTCCAGCGCCTGGTCCACGGTCGCTGCGATGCGGGCGATATCCGGCGCGATCCAGGCCTCGAAATCCGTCCGTGCAATCGTCTCCTCGATCGCGAAATCGGCGTGCCGGAACCGCAGTACGGCCGAATCCGCCCCGGACAGCGCCGCTTTCACCCCCGACACCGTGCGATACAGCTCGTACCCGAGCTCATCACGGATCAGTCGCAGCAGCGCCCGCAGCCGCTCCGGGTGCGCCGCCACCCGCGCCACTGCTTCGATATCGCGCATCGTCTTCGGCGCCCGCATCAGCGACAGCCGGTGCCAGCGCGCGAAGCTCGCGTAGTATTCCGGGGGTACCGGCAGGTCGGTGCCACCGGGCCGATAGGTCGTGCCCTTGCCCAGACGGGGCGACACCACTGCATCCATGATCCGGTAATCGAACGTATCGCCCGCGATCCCGACACCGGCATGCCCCAGCGCCACGACCGGCCGGTTCGACCCCGGCTCGAACCGCATGACGGAAAAGTCGCTGGTGCCGCCGCCGAAATCGCCGATCAACACGGTCGCCGGCGCCGCCAGCCCGCGCGCGAACCGATATCCCGCCGCCTCCGGCTCCAGCGCCGTCTGCACCGAACCCCATCCGGCAACCGCGTAGGAACGGCGCAGCCGCTCCTCACCCAATGCGTCATCCGGATTATCCCCGGCAAACCGCACCGGCCGCCCGGTCACCATCACCGCACCGGGTTCGGCATCCGGCAAGACTGCTTGCAGGAACAGCCCGATCAGCGCCTCCAGCGTGAACGGTCGCCCAAACACCCGCGTCTCGGAAAAACTGCGCTGCGCCAGGTAGCTCTTCAGCGACATCATCAGCCGGCTGTCCAGCGGATCGTCCAGATACGCCTCGATCGCCGCCGGCCCGACCGCATTGCGCAGCACCACCCGGTCCCGCTCGCCGTCGTTCCAGAAACACAGCACGGAGCGGATCACGTCCATCTCGGCCGCGCCGAACGCAACGCGCACCGTCGCCACCGACCCATCCGCCGCCAGCCGCGTCACCACGCTGTTGGTGGTGCCGAAATCGACCCCGATCACCGTCATGCCGGATTACCGGAAGCCGCCCCCGCCGTTCACATACACGGTGTTGGCCGTCATGTACTCGCACGCATCCGAACACATGAACAACACCAGTTCGGCGATCTCCTCCGGCTCCCCCAGCCGCTTCATCGGCACATCCGCCACCGCCCGTTGCACGAAGTCCGGCGGTGAGTGCGAGGCAGCCTGGAAGTTGGTGTTGATCGGCCCCGGCGAGATGGACAGGCACCGGATCCCGCGATCCGCGAACTCCCGCGCAACCCCCAGCGTCATCGAATCGATCGCCCCCTTCGCCGCTGCATAATGCACCGACGCACCCGGCCCGCCACGCCGCGCCGTCATCGACGCCACATTGACGATCACGCCCCCGCCGTTGTCCAGCATGTGCGGGATCACCACCTGCATCCCATACATCGTGCCGAACAGATTGATCGCCAGCGTCTTGTTCAGCAGGGCGTCGTCGATTTCCAGGAACTTGCACCGGTTCACCGCGGCACCGGCGGAGTTGAACAGGAAATGCACCCGCCCGAAGCGGGCGATCGCCTCGGCGATGGCGTCGTTCATCTGCTCGCGGGACGTCACGTCGGCCTCGATCCCGATCGCCGACTTGCCGTTCTGCTCGATCGTCTGCGCCACCCGCCGTGCCGCGTCCGCATCGACATCGGTTACTACGACATTGGCGCCCTCACGCGCGAAGATCATCGCGGCGGCACGGCCGATGCCGCCACCACCGCCGGTAATGACAATCGTCTTGCCGACAAAGTAGTCCGGTGTCTTGGGCATCGCCGCGGGTTCCTCCATGGGTGAACGAGGTTGATCGCCCGGCCGCGCCCGCCGCGCAAGCACCCGCACGGCACGTCGCTACCGGTTCTGATCCGCATCAAACAGCGCCGTCAGTTCTTCCGTCGACTGCTGCACGCTTTGGATCAACTGCTTTTCATCGCGATAGATCGCATGCGTTTCCATCAGGTTCTGCTCGTCGTGCTCGCGGAACAACGCCACCGACCGCGCCGCATCCTCGGGCGGCAGGCCCAGTGCCAGCAACGCATCCTCCGCCATCTTCAGGCTGGAGAAGAACGTCTCCCGCACCAGCCCGTCCACGCCCCGGTCCATCAGCAGATGGGCATGCCGCCGGTTGCGCGCCCGCGCGAAAACCTTCAGTTGCGGAAACGCCCGCCTGGCCACTTCGACGATCCGCAGCACGTCCTCGGGATGATCCAGCACGACGATCAGCAACTTCGCCTGCTCCGCCCCTGCTGATCGCAACAGATCCAAACGCCGCGGATCGCCGAAATACACCTTGTTGCCGAACCGCCGTACCACATCCACCTGACCCAGGTCCCGCTCCAGCGCGGTAAAGCGGATCCCGTGCATGCGCAACACGCGGCCGACGATCTGCCCGAAGCGTCCGAATCCGCAGATGATCACCGGCGCATCGGCCGCTTCGATCGTGTCGTAGTCGGGCGCCGGCGCCGCCGCCAGCATCGGGATCAGGAACCGCTCCGACAGTGCGAACAGCACCGGCGTCGCCGCCATCGACACCGCAGCCGCCAGCGTCGCCATCGCGGCGGCCGAGGCATCCAATGCGCCGGCCGCAACCGCCGCGCCGAACAGCACGAAGCTGAACTCGCTGGCTTGCGGCAGCGCCAGGCTGAACCGAATCGCCTCCACCACGCCCTGGCGGGCAATCAGCGCCAGACTGAAACATACCAGGCTCTTCGCCAGCAGCAGCGCCACCACCGACCCGACCAGCAGCCCCGGATGCAGCGAAGCAAGACCCAGGTTGGCCGCCATGCCCACCGAGATGAAGAAAAATCCAAGCAACAGCCCCTCGAACGGCTCGATGTCGGCCTCCAGTTCGTGGCGGTATTCCGACTCCGACAGCAGCACGCCGGCCATGAACGCCCCCAGCGACATCGAAAGCCCAGCCAGGGAGGCGATGTAGGCCGTCCCCGCCACGATCAGCAGCGACGCCGTGGTGAACACCTCCCGCACCCGGGCGCCGCCGAGCAGGTGGATCAGCCGCGGGATGGCAAACCGTCCGCCAACCAGGATCACCGCTACCGCGACCGCCCCCCGCGCCACGTCGTGCCAGGGTACGTGATCCGGCAGCGCCTGCTGTGCCAGCAGTGGCACCAGCGCCACCAGCGGTATGAACGCCAGGTCCTGGAACAGCAGCACGGCGAATCCATCACGCCCCGCTCGGCTTTGCATCAGGTCCCGCTCCGCCAGCATCGGCAGCACGATGGCGGTCGACGACAACGCCAGACCGGCCCCCAGCACCACCGCGCCCGCCAGCGGAACCCCGATCGTCCAGCACAGCCCTGCCAGCACGGCCCCACTCAACACGACCTGCGCCGACCCCAGCGCGAACACCGCCCGCCGCATGACCCAAAGCCGCCGCGGCCGCAATTCGAGCCCGATCAGGAACAGCAGCATCACCACGCCCAGTTCGGCGATATCGGCAATCCGGTCGACGTCGCTGACCAGGCCCATGCCGGAAGGCCCGATCGCCACGCCGGCCAGCAGATATCCCAGCACGCTGCCCAGCCCGAACCGCCGGGTCAGCGGCACCGCGATCGTCGCCGCCGCCAGCAGGACAACCAAAGTAGGCAGCATCAGTAGCCGCGCTCGATGTCGTAACGATTCGGCAGCGCCCGCCCGTCCCGCCACGCCCGCAGGTTGTCCAGAAAGATGTCCAGACTCTGTGGATTATAGGTCCGCGGATCGTCCGCCGAGGTGTGCGGACTGATAATAAGGTTTGGCGTCGACCACAGCCGATGGCCGGCCGGGATCGGCTCCGGCGTGAACACGTCCAGCACAGCCCCCGACAGATGTCCCGCATCCAGCAGGTCACACAGCGCGTCCTGATCGATCAGCTCGCCGCGTCCGATATTCACCACGCCAGCGCCCGACGGCAGGCATTCCAGCCACTTCCGGGTGATCAGCCCGCGCGTCGCCTCGGTCAGCGGGCACGCCAGCACCAGGAATTCGGTTTCGGGAATCGCCTCGTCCAGCGCGTCGGTCCCGATCACCCGCGCGCAGGCCGGATGCGGCGCCGGATGAGCGCGAACCCCGGTCACCCGCATGCCGAACCGCGCGGCATGTTCCGCCGTCGCACCGCCCAGCGTGCCGAGGCCAATGACCGTCAAATTGCGCCCGGACAGCACCGATCCCCAGATCTTTCGCCACACCCCCTGCCGCTGCTGCGTCGCCATCGCCGGAATCCGGTTCGCCAGCATCAGGATGGACATGATCGCGAACTCGCCGGATTTCGCCGCATGGGTGCCGCGGTTGTTCATCAGCATCACGTCGGGCGGCAACCAGTCGAACGGCGCCAGCCGGTCCAGCCCCGCATTGGTCAGGAAGATCAGCTTCAGGTGCGGGGCAGGACACGGGAACAGCGCCTTGATCACACTGGCATCGGTCACCAGCGCCTCTGCGTCGTGCATCGCGGCAACAAAGTCCGCCGGTGTGACGCCAATGGTTACCTCATGGCCGGAACCTCCGTCATGGCCACCACCCGCGTCCGGTGCCCGGGCAACCGCCGACTGCCACATCGCCCTGGTGAAATCGAACAAAGGGTCGTTGTCAGGATTCTGAAGATGGATGCGCATGCAGGCAAAGGTGCCATAGCCGTGCAGCGGTGGCGATGCTGTTTTGGCAACCTGGCCCACCATCGGCAGACCGCCGTGCAAGGCCGCCCTCCACGCTGATCGTTCGGCGCGCGGCAGGGTTGAAATGTGAGCGATACCGAAAAATGCTGCACCGCGGTATGACTCGCCTCTTCGACTGCCGCTGCCGTGGGCAGCCACAACGCCGGGGCAAGAATGACTTCGCATACGCAGATTGGCGCCGACACCCCACAGCAATTCACCCACCAGCAAATCCTGCGCGTGCTCAGCGGCATCTTGCTGTGCATCTTTCTCGCCGCCATTGACCAGACCGTGGTGATCCCGGCCGTTCCGGCGATCGCCGCCGACCTCAACGGCTTCGGGCACCTGGCCTGGATCGTCTCGGCCTATCTGCTGACATCCACCGCGACGACGCCGATCTACGGCAAGCTCTCGGACATCTATGGCAGGCGGAAACTGCTTCTGGTGGGACTGGCGATCTTTGCCGCCGCGTCCGTGCTGTGCGCCATGGCCGCCACGCTGGCCCAGCTCGTCATCGCCCGGGCGCTGCAGGGCGTCGGTGGCGCGGGCCTGATGGCAATGGCACAGGCGGCCATCGCCGATGTCGTCAGCCCACGCGAACGCGGCCGTTACCAGGGCTACATGGCGTCAACCTGGGGCATTGCCTCGATTGCCGGGCCGATCATCGGCGGCTGGGTTACCGACACCCTGTCGTGGCGCTGGATTTTCTGGGTCAACCTGCCGATCGCCCTGATCGCGATGCTGTTGTGCGACCGCGCGTTGCGGCTGCTGCCGGTGCGGGCCAAGCAGGCCCGCATCGACTGGGCCGGCGCCGCCCTGCTCACCGGCGCGGTCAGCGCCTGGCTGCTGGTGTTGAGCTGGGGCGGCGTGGAGATGGCGTGGGATTCGCCGGTTATCCTGACCACCGGCGCCGCCGGCCTGGTGCTGATCATGCTGTTCGCCATGCAGGAGCGTCGGTTCCCGGACCCGCTGCTGCCCCCCAGGCTGTTCGCCAACGCCGTCTTCGTGCGCGGTGTCGGAATCGCGTTCTGCGCAGCCCTGGCGTTGTTCGGCGGCAGCTTCCTGCTGCCACTGTATTTCCAGCTGGTGGGGGGCGTCGACGCCGCCGCCTCCGGCGCGCTGATGGTACCGTTCCTTGCCACCAACTGCGTCGGCGCGATCATCGCCGGATCGCTGGCCCGCCGCTACGGCAAGATGAAGGCGATCATGATCGCCGGGCTGGTAAGCTGCCTGATAGGATTCATCCTGCTTTCCCTGATCACGCGTGAAACCCCGAACCTGTTGCTGATACTCTTCCAGGGCTTGCTGGGCCTCGGGATCGGCATGGTGATGCCCAGCAGCATGGTCTGCGTGCAGAATGCGGTGGAACGCGGCGATATCGGCGCCGCCACCGGCTGCCTGCTGTTTCTGCGTTCCATGGGCGGCGCGTTCGGCAGCACCCTGGTCGGCGCCCTGCTCGCCAAGGACTTTGCGTCACGCCTGATCGAGTCCGGCATCACCGCGCATATCGACTTCGGCGAAGTGCGCCACCACGGGGAGGCCATTGCCGGGGTCCCGGCGACGATGCTGCCGCATGTCCAGTCGGCGCTGGTCGGGGCATTCCACATCGCCTTCATCGCCTGCGCGGTCGCCATGATCCCCGCGCTGATCGTCGCACTCGGACTGCGTGACCTGCCGCTGCGCACCACCTCGGCGAACGAGCCAGCGCCCCTGGCTCACTGAACACCGCGGACCGCGCCCAGCCGGCTGGTTGACCCGCTCATTCATGCCCCCGTAGATACAGTCATCCTGTTCCGACGGAGGAACCGCCGCCGTGCAAGCCGAAGCTCGCCCCTCGCCATCCCCGCTACCCGGCACCCGCGCATGAACGACCCGTACGACGTCATCGTGGTCGGCGGCGGGTCCGCCGGTGCCGCCGCCGCGGCCCGCCTGAGCGAGAACCCCAACCGCCGCATCCTGCTGCTTGAAGCCGGCCGTGACTGGCGCGCCCACGAGGCGCCTGCCGCCATGCGCAGCGCCAACATCATTCCCTTCATGCAGGACCCCATACACCAGGCCGACTGGCAATGGCCGCAACTGATGACCCGCCGCACCCGCGCCCAGCCCCCGCGATTCTACTGGCGCGGAAAGGCGCTCGGTGGCTCATCCGCCGTCAACGCTCAGATCGCCATCCGCGGAGTCGCCGCCGCCTTCGATTCCTGGGCCGAGGCCGGCTGCGAGGGCTGGTCCGCCGCCCAGGTGCTGCCGATATTCGACTCCATGGAGGACGATCCCGGCGCCAGCCGCACCGGCGGCCCGATCCCGGTCTACCGCGCGCCACCGGATCGATGGGGCCCGGTCGACCGCGCCTTGCACGACGCAACGCTGGGTCTTGGCTACCCGTGGAATCCTGACCTCAACGCCCCCGACACCGAAGGCGTGTCGTGCTATCCGTACAACGTCCGCAACGGCCGGCGCATATCGACCAACGAAGCCTTCCTGGAGCCCGCCCGCGGCCGCGCCAACCTGGAGATCCGGGGCGGCGCCCTGGTCGACCGGGTGACGCTGCAGGACGGCCAAGCGACCGGTGTGCGCGTCCGCCTCGCCGGCCAGGGCTGGACGGAGATCCCGGCGCGGCAGGTCCTGCTGTGCGCCGGCGCAATCCACTCCCCCGCCATCCTCCTGCGCTCCGGCATCGGCCCCGACGCGGCCCTTGCCGCACACGGTATCATGCCGGTCCACCACCTGCCCGCGGTCGGGCAGAACTTCATGGACCATCCGACCCTGCGCACCACCATCCGCCTGCGTGATGAACATGTGTCCCGCGATGCCGCCCAGCGTCACACCAATTGCTGCGTCACCTATACCTCCGGCCTGGGCGGCGGCGGCTTCCGCGACATGATCCTGATCGGCTTCAACCATCGCACCCTCGGCGAGGCGGGACTGCCGGCCGCGCAGGGTGCGATCGGCGGCGCGGTGTTCAACGCCTTCTCCCGCGGTTCGGTCAGCCTGGTGTCCGCCGATCCGGACCTCGATCCCCAGGTCGACGAGAATATGCTGGACGATCCTCGCGACATGCTGCGCGCCCACGACGTGATGCACCGGATGGCGGCAATCGCGGCCCATCCCGCCATGGCGGCGATTGCCGCCAGCATCACCTTCGCCGAAACCGGACTGACAATGGATCAGGCCATCGCCCTTCCAGCCGCCGAACGCGACCGGATGTTGCTGGAACAGGCGGCCGATGCCCAGCACGCCGCCGGCACCTGTCGCATGACAGCCTATGAAGACCCGCGCGGCGTCGTTGATCCTGATCTCGGCGTGAAAGGCATCACCGGATTGCGGGTCGCCGACGCCTCGATCATGCCGGAGGATTGTCGCGCCAACACCCACTTCACCTGCGTGATGATCGGGCTGATGGCTGCCGGACGAATCGAAGCGGCAGAGAAATGATCGCTCGCCGCGCCTGAGCGCCTGCGCCCGGGCAATCCCCGAACGCCCCCCACGTCTTTGCCCCGGCACCCCGGATATGTTAGCGCTGCAAGGCGATCAACCGGGGAGGAAACCATGTCCGACAAGGACGAGATTCGCGAACTGCTCGCACGCTACTGCTTCGCCCTCGACGCGGAGCGCTTCGACGATATGGCCGCGCTGTTCACCCCGGATGGAGTTTGGGAAACGGCATTCGGCACCGGTACCGGACGCGCCGGGATCGTGGCCCAGGCCCGCAGCATCGCCACCGGCCCGCGACCGCGGCGCGTGCATCTGACAACCAATATCGTGATCGACCTGAACGGCGACACCGCCACCGCACAGTCCAACTGGGTGCTGTTCCAGAACACCCCGAGCGGCCCGGCAATCGGCTCCGGCGGCGCCTATTCCGACAAGCTGGCGAAACTCGACGGAACCTGGTTCTTCAAGCATCGCACGATCGATCGCTTCGTCGCCGAGGGGAAATGAACATGGCAAAGGAAGTTGCAATCGTTACCGGCGCCGCCAGCGGCATGGGCCGCGCCATGGCGCTCGGTCTCTGCGAAGCCGGGTTCGACGTAGTCGCCGTCGATCGCAATGCCTCGGCGCTTTCCACCCTGCCCGCCCCGATCAAGCCGGTCGCCGTCGATCTGGCGCAGGCCTCCTCGTTCGACCGCATCGTCGCGGAGACGCTCGGTGCCTTCGGACGGATCGACGTGCTGGTCAACAACGCGGGCATCGGACAGGCCGGGATCAAGCCCGATCAACGGCGCAATCCGCTGCGATTCTGGGAAGTCACGCCGGAGCAGTGGACCCAGTTTCAGACGGTAAACGCCACCTCGCCGGTCCTTATGGCCCGCGCGGTCGTGCCCCACATGCTGAAGGCCGGGCGCGGCCGGATCATCACGGTTACGACCAGCCTCGGCACCATGGTGCGCGAAGGCTACTTGCTGTATGGCGCGAACAAGGCCACGGCTGAAGCCGCGATGGCGGTGCTGGCGGCAGACCTGGTCGGCACCGGCGTCACCTGCAACGTGCTGGTGCCGGGCGGGGTGACCGACACACCGCTGGTCGGCGACGCGGGCGACCGCTCGAAAATGCTGCGGCCGGAGATCATGGTGCCGCCCTTGCTGTGGCTGGTGTCGGAAGCCGCCGCGGGAACCAGCGCACGGCGCTTCATCGCCGCCGATTGGGACCCACGGCTGCAACCCGCACAGGCCGCGGAAGCCGCCGGCGCCCCGATCGCCTGGCTCAGCATCGCCCGCATGCCGATCGAACCGACGTAAGAGCAGCATCATGCGCGGCTTGCAGGACAAGGTGGCAATCGTAACCGGTGGTGGCGGCGGTATCGGCGGTGCTGCCTGCCGCCGCTTCGCCGAGGCAGGCACAACGGTCGCGGTGTTCGATATCGACGGCGCGGCAGCGGAACGTGTAGCCGCCGCGATCGGCGGCAACGCCACCGCCGTCACCTGCGACATCACCGATCACGCCGCGGTCGCGCAGGCGGTCAGCGCGGTTGAGGCGCGATACGGCCGGATCGACATCCTGGTCAACAACGCCGGCTGGGATGTCTTCCGGTTGTTCAAGGACACCACCCCGGCCGACTGGCAGAAGCTGATCTCGATCAACCTGATTGGCGCCTTGAATATGCATCATGCGGTGCTGCCGGGCATGATCGCCCGAGGCGGCGGGCGGATCGTCAACATCGCCTCCGACGCGGCCCGCGTGGGCTCGTCTGGTGAGGCAGTGTATGCCGCCTGCAAGGCCGGCGTAATCGGGTTCTCCAAGACCCTGGCACGCGAACACGCGCGCCACCGGATCAACGTCAACGTGGTCTGCCCCGGCGCCACGCACACTGCATTGTTCGAGGATTACAAGAAGGGCGCCGGCAATCCCGACAAGCTGGAGGAAGCCTTCCGGCGCGCCATCCCGATGGGCCGCATCGGCGAGCCGGAGGACCTGCCGGGTGCGATCCTGTTCCTTGCCAGCGACGATGCGGCCTTTATCACCGGGCAGGTGATCAGTGTGTCAGGCGGACTGACAATGGCCGGCTGACGACGGCAGGCTGACAATGGCAAGCTGAGGAGCACCCCCCTTGCAGTACGAAGACATTCTCTACCGGGTCGATTCCGGCGTCGCGCACATCACCATCAACCGCCCGCAAGTAATGAACGCGTTCCGCGGTCGGACCTGTGAAGAACTGATCCATGCCTTCAACGCCGCCGGATGGGATAAGGCGATCGGCGTCATCGTGCTGGGCGGTGCCGGCGACAAGGCGTTCTGCACTGGCGGTGACCAGTCGGCGCACGCAGGCCAGTACGATGGGCGCGGCCTGATCGGACTGCCGGTCGAGGACCTCCACAGCATTATCCGCGACGTCCCCAAGCCGGTGATCGCCCGCGTGCAGGGCTATGCGATCGGCGGCGGCAACGTGCTGGCCACGCTGTGCGACCTGACCATCGCCTCCGAAAATGCCATCTTCGGTCAGGTCGGGCCAAAGGTGGGTTCGGTCGATCCCGGCTTCGGCACCGCCTACCTCGCCCGCGTCGTCGGCGAGAAGAAGGCCCGCGAAATCTGGTATCTGTGCCGGCGCTACTCCGCGGCCGAGGCGCTGGCCATGGGCCTCGTCAACACCGTGGTGCCGCACGACCAACTCGACGCCGAAGTGGCAACCTGGTGCGCCGAGATCATGCAGCGCAGCCCCACCGCGATCAGCATCGCAAAGCGCTCGTTCAACGCCGACTCCGACAACATCCGCGGCATCGGCGGCATGGGAATGCAGGCGCTGGGTATGTACTACGCCACCGAGGAATCGCGCGAAGGCGTCCAGGCGTTCAACGAAAAGCGCAAGCCGGACTTTCGTAAGTTCCAGCGATAGCCGTCCGGGCAGTTTCTGTTTCACTTCGTGCCACACAATTCTTATTGAACGGCGCGAATGGGCGGTTGGCTGTATTCGGGACCACGCATAACCCAAGGAATCTCACGATGCGCCTCGCTTTGATCGCCCTGCTGCTGCCGCTCGCTTTGGCCGGGTGCCTGTCGTTCAGCAGCAGCAACCCCTCGCCGCCGGAGGGCAACACGACGGTTGTGACTCCACCGACCCGCTAACGCCCGCCCGCTAGAGCAACATCACCCTGACCGGAATGGTCAGGGTGATGAAGTTGCTCGGTCAAACAACGAGATAGAGCGCGCTGACTGTTTACAGTCAGGCTGAAATCGCTCTAATGTTCAGCGGCTTGCTGGCTGCGGATCCAGCGAGCCGCCCCCATCACCTGACCTGAAAACAACACGCCGCTGGCAGCAACAGGCAGCCCTGCGGCCTGCAGGGTTTCAATCGTCCAGGTGTTGCAGGTGTAAAGCCCATAATAGGTGCCGGTAGCGGCGTAGAACACGCTGCCGGCATACGGGCCATCGCCCAACCGGACCGGTTGGGCCGTCGGCGCAAGCTCAAACTCGCGCCAGATCGCCGCCTCGATCCGCGCCAGACCAGCGCGCGACACCCGCAGCGCGACGACATGTCGTGCCCCAAAAGCCTGTTCGGGGCTTGCCCGCAGCGCCGTCACCAACAGCGCGCTTCGGCTGGGCAACAAGGCCGCCAGCATGGTGCCGGAATCGGTCTGGCGGTCCATCAGGAACTGCCGTTCGCCGAAGCCGAAGGTCAGCACCTGCACGCCCGGAAACTGCCGTTCCAGCACCGCCAGCGGGCCGGCGATATCCTCCGCAGGCAACGCGATGTCGGTGTGCCAGTCGCGCCCGATCACATAAACGATCCGGTCGTCCGCCGCAGGCTGGAACACCGGCGCCGTCGCACAGCCGCCCGCAGCCAGCGCCAACGCCAGGCAGGCAGACCGAACCCACGCAACCGTCCGCATCGCGCCCGCCAACCGCATCAACGCGCCGCCTGGATCTCCTCCAGCACCCCCGCATACGCCTCAGGCGCGATCGTCACCGCCCCATGGAACGGCGAACTCAGCCCGACGATCAGCAGCAGCACCAACAGACCCGACGCGACCAGCGCCGCCGTCATCAGCAGATGCAGGCCGGGTTCGGGGGCGCCCAGGACAAAGCTGAACGCCACCATCAACGCTCCGCCCGACAACAGCACGACCCAGACCAGATCCGGAATCGTGCCATGGGTCGCGAGCCTGCGGTCGCGCCGCGCCGCACCGGTGCCGGTCAGCGCCTCGATCAGGAAGCGCTGCACGTTGGCCTGGCCCATCGTCGCCGGCGTCATCGCGAACACCATCTCATTGAGGTGCCGCAGATGCGGCTCCGATAGCGGAACCATCCGTCCGGCGATCTGGGCCGGCCACTCCCCCTCGATGATCTGCGTCAGGTAGGACACCAGGTCGGCCCGCATCGCCGCCCCCGCCGGATCAGGAACGCCCTGGCTCGCGTTATAAAGCCGGCCGATCAAGTCCGCCTCGTGCCGGGCCAGGGCCACGGCGGCACTGTGCTGCTCCCATGCCGCCGTCGCCATGAACGCCAGCAACACGGCATACGTGGTGCCGATGACCGAGAAGATCGCCGCACCCAGCGTGGTGTGCCGGTCCCGCACGGATGCCGGCAGAAAATGCTGCACAAGAAGTTGCAGCACCAGCGCGGCCGCGATCCCGGCCGCCAGGATCACGCCCCCGGACTGCCAGATCGGGTGCATCGTGACTGCCGTCGCCATCATCGCTTGCGCTTCCCTCTGCCCGGCTAAATAGTGGGCCTCCAAGAGAGTAGCGCAATGATACCACGCATTGAATTCGACCCCACCGCGCCGGCCCCGCTGGACGGCATTCGGGTGGTGGATCTGTCCCGGCTGGTCGCCGGCAACATGGTCAGCCTCCAGCTCGCCGATCAGGGCGCCGAAGTCATCAAGATCGAGGACCCCAAGGTCGGCGACCCACTGCGCGCCTGGCGCGTGAAGGGACTGTCGCTGCATTGGAAAGTCTACGCCCGCAACAAGAAAAGCCTGGCCATCGACCTGCGCCCGCAGCAAGGGCGCGATGCGCTGCTGGACCTGCTGGCAACCAGCCAGGTGCTGATCGAGAACTTCCGCCCCGGCACGCTGGAGAAAATGGGCCTCGGCGCCGACATCCTGCACGCCCGCAATCCCGGCCTGATCATCGTGCGTATCACCGGGTTCGGCCAGGACGGCCCCTATCGCGACCGTCCCGGTTTCGGCACCCTGGTCGAAGCGATGTCGGGCTTTGCCGCCAAGAACGGCTACGGTGACCGCCCGCCGGTGCTGCCGCCCCTCGCCCTCGCGGACATGATCTCCGGCCTCTACGGCGCCTACGCGGTGATGGTGGCGCTGCGCGTCGTCGAACGCGGCGGGCGAGGCCAGGTCATCGACCTCCCGCTTCTCGAGCCCATGATCTCCGTGCTCGGTCCCGACGCCGCCAGCTACCGCGTCTCCGGCGAGAAGCCGGTGCGAACCGGCAGCCGCTCGCTCACCACCTCGCCCCGCAACGTCTACGGCACCAGCGACGGCCGCTTCATCGCCATCTCCGCGTCCATCCAAGCCATGGCCGAACGCCTGTTCCGCGCCATCGGCCGCCCCGATGTGATCGAAGACCCGAAGTTCCGTACCAACACCGATCGCGTCCGCAACATCGACGAATGCGACGGCATCGTCGCCGCCTGGATCGCCGAACGCACCCTGGCGGAGAACATGGCGGTGTTTGAGGCAGCCGAAGTCACCGCGACGCCGATCTTCGAGATCGACCAGTTGCTGGACGATCCGCATGTCCAGGCCCGTGGCGTCATCGTGGAAGCACCGGACGACGAGGCAGGGTCGGTGCTGATGCACAACATCATTCCGCGGCTGTCGGAAACCCCCGGCCGCCTGCGAACGCCGGCACCCGCGCTGGGTGAGCACACCCGCTCGGTTTTGCAATCAATCGGATACAACGCGGATCAGCTGGCAAAACTGGCTGCATCCGGCGTGATCAGGGAGGAGTGACGATGCGCGACGATCTGCCGGTGTGGCGGTCCTTGATGTTCGTGCCGGTGACAGCGGAAAAATTCGTCCGCACCGGGGCCGATCGCGGGGCCGACGCCATCATCCTGGATCTGGAAGACGCGGTTGCACCATCGCAAAAGGCCCACGCGCGAACATTGATCGAGGCTGCGATTCCACAGGTGAATCGCAACGGCGCCGATGTGGTGGTGCGGGTGAATCGCCCCTGGCGCCTGCTTGTGCGCGACCTGGAGGCTGCGGTGATCCCCGGGGTGACAGCCATCATGCTGACCAAGGTCGACAGTCCGGAACACATCGCCGCCTGCGCCGAAATTGTAGCCGAACTGGAAACCGAGCGTGGGCTGAAACCGGGAAGCGTGAAATTCATTGCGCTGGTCGAAAATGCGGTGGGGTTCTTCCGCATCGCCGAGATCGCCAGATCGCACCCCCGGATCGTGGGCCTGAGCCTGGGATCTGAGGATTTCGCCGCCGATGTCGGCATGCAGTCAGACCCCGAAGGATTGTTCTACCCGAAACAACATACCATCTTCGCCGCGCGCGCGGCCGGGATCATGCCAATGGGGTTCATTGGCTCCATCGCCGATTTTCGTGACCAGGAGGCATTCAGGGCGATCGTGCGGCGGTCGCGGCGATTGGGATTCATGTGCGCCAGCGCGGTGCATCCGCTGCAGGTCGCTGTCCTGAACGATGAATTTTCACCCGACCCGGCCGAGGTGGACCGCGCCGAAAAGATGATCGCGGCCTACGATGCCGCCTACGCCGCCGGACTGGGGGCGGTCCAGTTCGAGGGCGCGATGATAGATGTCCCCGTTGTGGAACGTGCCCGGTCGGTCGTCAAACGGGCCGCCGCATTGCGCGGTCGGGCTCGCTCCTAGAGCAACATCACCCTGACCGGAATGGTCAGGGTGATGAAGTTGCTCGCTCAAACAACAAGATAGAGCGCGCAGACTGTTAACAATCAGGCTGCAGGCGCTCCAACCTCGCGACCACATCCCCCACGGCAATCGGGCCGCGGGGGATGTTTCCTTCGGCGTTACTGCTTCTGCCGGTGACTGATGGCCCAGACATAGTCGGCCACCGCGGCAACGTCAGCCTGTGATAGCTGCGCCCCACCCTTCGGTGGCATGGCCCCGGTGTGGTCCTTGGGCTTCGGCACGCCGTGCAGGATCGTCTGTCTGATCGATTGCACCGTGCCATCGCCCCAGACGAAATGCCCGTCCGCCAGATTGGAGCCCACCTCCGACCCCTTTGCATCCGCCCCATGGCAGCCGGCACACGTTCCGCCGCCGGCCTGGCCATGAAAGATCCGATCGCCCAGCGCCACCTGGTCAGGCGAGCCGCCTGGCGGGATCGGCAGCGGCCCCGCCCCGGCATCCGGATGGATGCCCTCAGGCGGCAACGCCGAGGCCGAAGCCGTCTGCGTGGCCTGCGGGGCCGGGGCCACGGCGGCGATAGGACCGGACTTGTCGCCCTGGAAGGTCACCCGCCAGATCCGCCCACCTTGATCGTCGGCGATATACAGCGCGCCGTCAGGCCCGACAGCGAGGCCGGTCGGGCGATGCTCCGCGCGCCCTGGCTCCCGGTGTGTACCGGCAAACCCGTCAGCAAAAATGACGAATGGCCCGGAAGCCTTGCCGTCGCGCAGCGGCTGAAACACCACGTTGTAGCCGCCCTGTGGCCCAGGCGCACGGTTCCACGACCCGTGGAAGGCAAGGAACGCGCCGTCCTTATAGGCTGACGGAAATCCGTTGCCCTGGTAGATCAGCATGTCGTTCGGCGCCCAGTGCGCCGGGAAAGCGGCAACTGGTCCCTGCTTCTGGGCACACACGCCAACGGTCTTGCCGCCGTTTCCGCCATATTCCGGCGCCAGAACCAGCTTCTTCTGGTCGGAGTCGTAGTAGCATTCCGGCCAGCCGTAGTCATGTCCACGCTGCAACAAAACCAGTTCCTCGGCTGGTTCATTCTGCCCCTGCGTCGGGTTGTACAGCTTGGGCCAGTTCTCATAGAGCTGGTCCCGTCCGTGCTGGGTCGCATAAACCCGCCCGGCGGAATCGAATGAAATGCCCTCGCCGTTGCGGATCCCGGTGGCGAAACGCTGATGCGGCGAGAATTGCTGGTTCAGCCGGTTGGCATCGATCCGCCAGGTGCCGCCGCGAGTCTCCTGTTCGGTGCAAGGCTTGTTGCCGGGTACGCCAGGCATGCGGTTCTGGCTTTGGCAGGCGTTGGTCGCCGATCCCTCATCGAAGTACATGTTGCCATGCGCATCGATCGCCATCGGATGCATCGGATGATCGCCGCCAAGCGGCAGGCCGGAAATGACTGTCTCCGCCACCCCTGTCGGAGCGATGCCCTGGGCCGGCAGGGCATAGCGCACGATCCGGTCGTTTGTTTCTACATAGACATGATTTTGATAAAGCGCGATGCCGGTTCCGCCATGGTCGCCGTGGGCAAAGTCCGGCCCGAAGCGCTCGATCTTGTCCGCCTGGCCGTTGCCCTTGGTATCCTGCATCGCAATCACCAGGCCGCCGGGCGGAACGGCGTCGTTGTGGTAGTACCGCCCGGTCCAGGTGTTGGCGTAGACCACCCCGTTGGGCGCGACCGCCAGGTGCCGCACATGGCCAAGATGGTCGGCGAACACGGTCGCACAGAAACCCGGCGACAGGCTGATGCCGCCACTATCCCCCGAACACGCCGTTTGCGCATCGGCCGGATTTGCGCCAGGCCCGATCGCCGCCATGGCCAGCAGTGAGACGGCGGCGCCCGATAGCGTCGCGCGCAACTTCACTGGACAATTCATTGTTGTAACCTCCTTGATGATCGGCCAACCTTTTATGCGGCAGCGCCGGCGAAGCCGCATCTGGTTGCGCCCGTTCGAAAAACTGGCGAATGATGAAAATCTGCCGATGTCATATGGCAAAACCAACGCGGCCGCGCGTCAATGACCCCGCACCACAACCATCAGCCGGCGCAGGCCCGCGGTCAAGCGCCAGGACGTGCTGGCCTGCATGTCGGCAAGTTGTTTTGCAGACTGCGCACCGATGCACTCAAGCGCCTTTATGCGCTGCTCAACCGCATTGAAGCTGCTGCGCAAGTCCGCCGCCTCCGCCTGAGCCGTGTCGAGTTGTGCGCAGAGCGCCACACTGCGCTGCATGGCCTCCGACAACTCAGCGGATAGCGCAAGGTTTCGTTGCTTGACCGCATCACACTGAGCGGACAAGGTTTCGATCCGCTGCTCCGCATCGGCTTGCTCAGCCGAAAGCCTCTGAATGATGTCGCCGGCCGCCGCCAGTTCCAGCCGCAGATCAGCCGCCGCCAACACCTCCGGCGGCGTTTCGCGCTCCACCTGCTGCTCCAGCTCCTGTCGGGCGCACGCCAGGCGCAGAAGCTCGCAGCCGTCGAGCGCCCTGTCGGCCTCCCACGCCTTCAGGCCGTCGACCAGGTCATAGACCGCGCGCAACAGGGCCGCGGCCGAGGGATATCCGTCAGCGATGTCATCGCGCGTGCGGGCGAACCAGTGGTCGATCCGCTGGTGCGCGAATGCCGCCAGGCCTTCCGGGCCCGGCGCGATCCCATCCCGATCGGGACGGGCCGTGTAACGATTTGTCTTCTCGATCCAACCGGCGACGCTGGCGTTGGAAAAATGATGAATACAGACGCCATGCTCGATCGGAAACCGAACCACGCGTGCGGCATGACGAATAATGCCGGCATGGATCGTATCGCGGAAGCTGACCGCGCCGCGCCGAAACAAACGGACATGGTGCTCCGGCCAATAATAGGCCCGTTCGTCATGGCAGCCGAGGATGTAGTGGCGCAACGGCAATTCATAGACCGCAGCCTGCGGGTTCTCGAGCTCGGCTCGGATGCGGCGACCGGCACCGCGCAGGCACTCGTCATCGTCCATGAACAGCACCCAGTCGTGCTGGCACAGCGACAGCGCCATCGACCGGGTTTCCTCGACAGTCGGCGTCCACGGTACGACCACGACACGATCGGCGATTGAGCTTGCGATGGCGTTGGAATTGTCGGTGGAGGACTTGTCGACGACGATCAGTTCATCGGCAAACCGCAGAGCCCTCAGGCAGGTGCCCAGCACATCGGCACGATTGTAGCAAATGACGAAGGCGCTGAGCTTTGCGACCGGCACGGCCTGGTTCCCCGGGGCAATGGCCGGCTGATATAGCGGCGGATCATTAAGGAATGGTTAACGCGATCGAGGAACAGATCTGGACTAAGGGTTTTCCCCGGTGCGTGAAACGAAACCGCTGCCGCCACGGACCAAAGCGTCACTCCGCCATAACGATATCACGAAATCGTTAGTTCAAATTCGATCTAATTCATGCAATATCGTATCCAATTAGACACAAGTCTGAATGGAAAATTAGATATGTCTCAGTTGATGCGCCCCGCCCCGCAAGCGACGATCGAGCAGCTCATGCTTGAAGTCTCCACGGGCATTTCCTTGGATGAAGCCGCCCGCGTCCTTGGAATTTCCTCCTCTACGGCGTTGGACATCATGCAGCAGCACGAGATGGAGACCCGCGTGCTCAATCTGGTAAGCGTCTGGACCGATGCCCAGTTCAAGATGCTGGCCGAGGAAAGCCCAACCCCCGCGGCGCCCAGGATCGAGGTCGGCGGCAATGTCGTAAGCTTCGCGGCGCACGTCCGAAACCGTTAGCCCAAATCTGCCACTAGGCGCGGCCTGACGCGAGACAACTCCGGCGAAACGCCACCTAGGCGAAACGCCACTCAGGCCAACCGATCTCCCCACCAGGGTGTGCCCAGCATCAGGGTGTGCCCAGCATCAGGGTGTGCCCAGCATCAGGGTCTGCCCAGCATCAGGGTCTGCCCACCGCCGGACTTGAACCGGCACGTCCTTTCGAACTGCGGATTTTAAGTCCGCTGCGTCTACCATTCCGCCAGGCGGGCGCCCCGGGACCTTTTAACCGGGACTCACTGGCACGGCCAGAGGCACCGGCAGCCGCCGCCGATCCAGAACATGGATCACCTTGGCGGAGGCAGGCCGGACGCTGACGTCGCTGGTTCAAGCAACCCCGCAAAGCGCCTGAAGACGCCTAATCGAAGCGACTGTCACGAAGCCGAAACAGGCAGTCGACCTCAACAAGCGAAACCGCATCGGCTGAATGGTAGTTGACCGGATGGATCTGCGCCGGAACGAAACCGGCTTCGGACATGAACTCGATCGCATCATGAAACTGCCAGGTGCCCTCATAGAGATGAACAATCGGCAGCTCCAGAAGAATGCCCTTCAGCTTCGGCAGGATCTGTCGCCCACCCTCAAGAACCTCCCGTTCGAATCCCTGCGTGTCGATCTTCAACAGGACACCCGCCGCCGTATCGAGGCTGATCTCGTCCAGCCTTTTCACCTCGATCTTTTCGGCATGACTGACCGCCGCATTATCATCGAAGCGAACCGCGGCACTCGTCGACGGCAGAATAGAACTATACACCGAGGAGCGGGACACGTTGATCATCGCATGCCCTGGCTTCGCCCCTAAAGCGAAATTCCTCGTTTCCCAATTGCCATCGGCCGAAGCCTTGGCCGCAAGTCGTTGATAGACCGCGCGGATCGGCTCGAAGGAGATGATTTTCCCGGTGTAGCCCTTGATGCGCAGCAAACCACCGAATTGCCCGACATTCGCACCCACATCCAAAACAAGATCGATCTGGCGATTGGTCAGGAAATCCATCAGGTCAGGCTCAACTCTCCGGATATCGAACCCGAAACGTCTAACGCTGCTTTGGAGAAAGGATTTTACATCGTGAAAAGTGTTCATCGATCGCCTGTCCAATGATTGATCAGCTCAAAGCCGGATTTCAGCTCTCGCTCGGTCTCTGCGGCTATAGCACAATCGTTTCAGTCAAGGCACCAGGCGGTCAACCCCGCACGACCACACCCCAACGGACCAGGTCCCACACCATTAGGCCCTGAATTCAGCCCGGTACGGCCGATATTCGCTGCCTATGCCGCTGCACGGCCGATCATACCGTGTCTCACTTGTAACCGTCAGATCGGCGGCCGGCCCATGCGAACCCGCCGGTTTCCAAAAATATGCGTCAGCGGACCGACGGCCCTGCCCCATGGTCCAGGGGCGCCGCATCCCGACCCTTGCGCTTCGTCAACCCGAACAGGCGGGCGGCCGGCCCGACAGTCCAGCCCTGCACCACCAGCGACACCAGGACGATCACGAAGGCGCCCGCAAAGCCCAGCTCGCCCCGCGGCACGCCGGCCAGCACGGGAATGATGGCGAGGTAGATGGGCACCCCACCGCGCAGGCCGACCCAACCGATAAAGGCGCTCTCGCCCCAGCTGAAGCCGAACGGCTTCAGGCACAGCAGGGCCGAAAGCGGACGCGCAATGAAGATCAGCACGGCAGCGATACCGGAAGCGGTCCACGCCAGTGGGATCAGGTTGTGCGGCGTGACAAGCAGGCCCAGTCCAAGAAACAAGCCGATCTGGGCGATCCAGCCAAAGGTCTCGAACGCCTGGCCGACCCGGACGGCGCGCGGGCCGGCGCGGTTGGAAACGATGACACCCGCCAGGTAGATCGCCAGAAAGCCGCTGCACTCCAGCATCTGGGCCGCCCCGAACAGCGTCAGCGCCGCGGCAAGCAGCAGCGTCGGATGCAGCGTTTCGGGTGCATGCACGCGGCGCAGCGCAGCCGCCATCGCCAACCCGCCGGCCACGCCGAACACGGCACCACCGATCATCTCGCGCAGGAAAACCATAATGGCGTGCGGCACGTCGATGCCGGTGCCGGCAAGCAAGGCCTCCACCAACAACAATGTCAGGAACACCGACATCGGGTCATTCAGGCCGCTTTCGATCTCCAGCGCCGCGTCCACACGCTGCGGCAGATGCAGCCCGCTGGCCCGCATGACGGAGGCGACGGCCGCCGCATCGGTGGGCGCCATCATCGCCCCCAGCAGCAGCCCGGCCCGCCAGTCGACCCCGGCGAGGGCGGCCGTCGCGGCGCCGACGATCCCCGCGGTGATCCCGGTGCCGACAGTGGCCAGCGCAAGCGCGGGCCACCCGGCGACACGGACCATCGCCGTGGACGTCTTCAGCCCACCTTCGAACAGGATGATGACGAGAGCGACACTGCCGAACAGGTAGGTTATGTGGAAATCGTCGAACACGATGCCGCCCGGCCCATCCTCGCCGGCCAGCATCCCCAGGCCAAGGAACACCAGCAGCAAAGGCGTTTTGACGCGCGCGCTCAACAGGCCGGCAACGATGGCGGCCAATGTCATGGCGCCGACGATCAGGATTGCCTCGTGGGCCGTTTCCATGTGACGCAATACCTTCTGGCGAGGCGGAGGCTATAGCCCGCAGGCGATGTCGAGCGCCATCCGGATCAGCTTGTCGCTGGCCTCCGGGGTGCGGAAGGCGCTGTGGGCAGACAACGTGACGTTGGGAAGCGTCGTCAGCCGGTCGCCGGCCGGCAACGGTTCGGTGTTGAACACATCCAGCGCCGCGTGACGCAGATGGCCCGATGCCAGTGCGGCGATCATCGCCTCCTCATCGACGACGGCGCCGCGTGCGGTGTTCACCAGGATCGCGCCGGGACGCAGCCGGCTGATGCGCTCCGCGCTCAGGAACCCGCGGGTTTCGTCGTTCAGCAGCAGATGCACCGACAGCACGTCACTGTCCGCCAGCAAGGTGTCGAGGTCGACGAAGGTGACATTCGGCGCGTTCCTGGGGGTGCGGTTCCAGGCCAGCACTCGCATCCCCGAACCGGCGGCGATACGCGCCACCTCGGCGGCGATGCCGCCAAACCCCAGCAACCCGATGGTTTTACCGGTAAGCTCCATGCCCTCGGTGCGGATCCAGTTGCCCGCGCGCAGGCCGCCGTCCATCCGGGCCAGGCCACGCGCGGCCGCCCACATCAGGGCAATGCTGTGCTCCGCCACCGCGGTGTCGCCATAGCCTTTGATGATATGCACCTTGATGCCGAGTTCGGCGAGTTCCTCGGGATGCATGTAACTGCGTGCACCGGTGCCCAAAAAAATAATGTGCTTGAGGTCGGAGCAGGCGCGCAGCGTCTCGGTGGGCATAGCAGTGTGATCGTCGAAGCAGAAATCATACCCGGCGAGCAGGGCCGGCAACTGGTCGGGCTTGATCTCGGCGTGTTCATGCACCGTCATCGTCGGATCGCCGGGGCGGACAACCTTGCGAAACACCGTCGCGAGGTCATCGACGGCATCAAAGAACACACCCTTCATTCGCGCGACTCCTGACGCAGATCGGCCACAACTGTGGGCAACGATGCGCCGTGGGGCAAGAAGCCTTACCCGCGTTTGACGGTGAATCTGCTACAGGCAGCCAGGATGCCGCGCCCCGCCCCAACCGTCCCCCGGTTCGATCCCCCGCGAAAGGTCCATTCCCGGGTCAAGCGCGTCGCCCCGCCCCCGCCGGTCGACCCACCGGCTCGGTCGTGGCAGCGGCAGGCGCTGTTTGGGCTGTTGCGCTGGGGGTTCATCGGATCGGTCTGGCTGGGACTGATGGCAGCCCTGGTGCTGATATGGTTCTGCCGCGACCTGCCGGTGCCCGAGACAGCGCTGGACGCGGTGCGGCGACCAAGCCTGACGCTGCAGGATCGGTCCGGACATGTAATCGCGACATTCGGCGATCTGGTGGGCGAGCCGCTGCGGCTGCGGGAATTCGCCCCTGCCCTGCCGGCGGCGGTCGTCGCGGTGGAAGACCGGCGATTCTACCAGCATTTCGGCCTCGATCCCGTTGGAATGCTGCGCGCCCTGTGGGTCAATATCGGGGCGGGACGCGTCGTCCAGGGCGGCTCGACAATCACCCAGCAGGTGGCCAAGACCCTGTTCCTGACGAACGCGCGCACCACCAAGCGCAAGGTTCAGGAGGTGCTGCTGACGCTGTGGCTGGAACGCCATTTCACCAAGCAGGAGATCCTTGAGATCTACCTGAACCGCGTCTACCTGGGATCCGGCGCCTGGGGCATGGATGCCGCCGCGCGCTTGTATTTCAGCGTGTCGGCTCGTCGGCTGAGCCTGGCACAAGCCGCCGTCCTGGCCGGGTTGCCGCGCGCGCCGTCGCGGTTCAACCCCCGCGCCAATCCCGCTGCCGCGACAGCCCGCGGCAAGGACGTGCTGAACGCCATGGCCGCATCCGGTGTGATTTCGACGGACCAGGCGCAGACCGCCGCCAGCCAGATCGCCTTTGCACCCAGACCGATTGCGCCGGGCTGGTTTGCCGACTGGGTCGCCGAACAGTCCCAGGCCGTGCTGGCACCGGATGCAGATGCCGTGGTGCGGACGACCCTCGACAGCCGGACCCAGGCGATCGCCGAGGTTCGGCTGACGTCGCTGCTGGACGGGCCTGGCGCGGTGGCAAAGGTCGGGCAGGGCGCGATCGTGGTCATCGATGCGGCCTCGGGCGCGGTGCGGGCGATGGTCGGCGGCCGCAATTTCCGCGACAGCCCGTTCAACCGCGCCGTGTTGGCGCGCCGCCAGCCCGGCTCCGCGTTCAAGCCGTTCGTCTGGCTGACAGCGCTGGAAACCGGGCTGACACCGGATGACACCGTGCTCGACGGGCCGCTCCGCATCGGCAACTGGAGTCCCGCCAATTTCGAGCGTCGCTACGCCGGCTCGGTCACCCTGCAGGACGCACTGGCCCAGTCGATCAACACCGCCGCTGTTCGCCTGCTGCTGCGCTCCGGCGGCGCCAAGGCCGTGGCAGCCACCGCGGTCCGGCTTGGCGTTGCCGACAAACTGCCGAACAACGCATCCCTGGCGCTCGGCACCGGCGAGGTCGGATTGCTGGAACTGACCGCCGCCTACGCGCCGTTCTTCAACGGCGGCAACCGGGTCATCCCCTACGGGCTGGAGCGTGCGCCGCATCCGCCGGAACCGGTGATCGCGCCGGAGCAGGCCGCGATGATGGCACGCATGCTGGGGGCCGTGGTGCGCAGCGGCACCGGCCGGCTGGCCGCGGTTCCAGGTCGCGCCGTCGCCGGCAAGACCGGCACAACGCAGGATTTCCGCGACGCCTGGTTCATCGGCGCCGTCAAGGGCGTGCTGATCGGGATCTGGCTGGGCAACGACGACAACACGCCCATGAAAGGTGTGATGGGCGGGGGTTTGCCGGCACGACTGTTCCACGACATCGCAGTGGGCATCGACTGAAACCGATCGCCGTTGTCGCCGACTTCAGCGTGGCGGCTGCGCGCAAATCAATCACATGCCAGCCGCACAACCGTTGCCCAACGAGTTGAACATCGGCCGGCTGCTGGAAGAGACCTGTGTTGGCGCTCTCCGTTTCGCTACCGCCCGGCAGCGGAACCAAAATAGCAGCCAACCGCTTCGGTTGTGCAGAATTTGTGGAGGAATTAATGAAAATCGTTCGCTGTGCGATCGCATTCGGCATGCTCGCAGGCCTCGGTGCCTGTTCGAACTTCGATACCCGTGGATCGGCGCCGCAGGCAGCCGCCGTGACACAACCAGCCGTAGCGCCGGATGTGGTCAAGCAGGTTCAGTCGAAGCTGCGCGATGACGGATACTATAAGCAGGGCCCGGTGGACGGAGTCTGGGGGGCGGGGACACAGGCCTCCGTGCGATCGTTTCAGCGCGACCACAATCTGACCGCCAACGGGCAGCTCGACGTCCCGACAATGCAGGCAATGAACCTCGCCAGCAGCTGGACGCCAAACAGCAACAACACCACCTACGATGCCAGCCGGCCCAACCGGGTGGACCCGGTCAATCCGGCAAATCCGGTGAACACACCGGCGACGCAGCCGAACTACAACCCGCCGCCGGCGACTACGCCTGTCGCGCCGCCGCCCCGTTAAGCAGGCGACATGTCGGAAATATTTACGAAACGCTTTCACATCTGCGAGAGCAAAGCGTTAACGTGATGAATTCGGCGGAACTGCAACCGTTGGCACATAAGATGCATTTGTCGATGTGTGTGAGCGATCTCTGAAAAGCTGCTTGTCAGGAGAGGATCGATCGATGGGACAAGGGACTGAGCCGAACCGGATGGTCTCGATCCTTGGCCCACCTGCGATCGTGGCGACCACCGTGCTTTTGCTGGCTTGGCTGCCCAGTGAAGTATGGGTGGGCCTCGCCCTCTGGACGCTGTTGTCGTTTCCGGTGGGCGTCCTGTTCGGCCACCTCGTGCTCAGGGAAACCGAACGGTAGCGCAATCAGTACGACATGAAGCTGGCATACCGGTCGCGACAGAAGGCCGTGTCCCCGAAACTGGCTTGGGCGACACGGCTTCGCTTCATGAAGAAGCCGATTTCGTGTTCATCCGTCATGCCGATGCCGCCGTGCATCTGCACACCCTCATTGCCGCATAGATAGAACGTCTCGTTGGCCTTGGCCTTCGCCAGGGCAACCAGGGCAGTGGCGTCGTTGGCGTTGCTGTCGAGCGCCGAAACGGCGGCAAGCACCGCTGAACGGGTGATCTCCACCTCGCAGAACATGTGCGCGGCGCGATGCTTCAGCGCCTGGAAGCTGCCGATTGCAACCCCGAACTGCTTGCGGTCCTTGAGGTACTGCACCGTCCGGTCGAAGGCTTCGTTGGCGCTGCCAAGCATCTCGGCGGCAAGCCCGGCGCGGCCACGCTCCAGGACCAGGTTCAGCAGGTCATTGCCGCCGTCGACGCGGCCCAGCACGGCATCCGGGCCGACAGCGACATTATCGAGGTGAACGAGCGCGGCATTGCGGCTGTCGACCATGGCCAGCCTGGTACGCCGTGCGGCGATGCCAGGAACCAGGAACAGCGTCACCCCCGACCCGGTGTTCGCGGCGACAACCAGCGTGTCTGCGACATGGCCATCAAGCACGAATGTCTTCGTCCCGTTCAGGCGGTAGCCGGCGCCATCCCGATCAGCCTTCAGTGCAATCCTGTCGGGGGCGTGTCGGCTGCCCTCCTCCAGCGCCAGGGCCATGATGTGTTCGCCGGCCAGCAACGGTTGCAGATACTGGGCCTTCTGGTCGTCGGTGCCACCAAGGGCAAGCAGTGATGCACTCAACAACGCCGTCGACAGCAACGGGGTGGCCGCGAGGCTCCGGCCGGCCGCTTCCATCACCTGGGCAAGGCCGGTCATGCCGAAGGCTGATCCGCCATCGTCTTCCCCAACCAGGAAGCCGGTCCAGCCAAGCTCCGCCATCTGGCGCCAAAGCTCCCGCGAGAAACCGTCCGGATCGCCATCGTCGCGCAGCTTTCGCAGTGCCGAGATGGGGCTGCGCTCGCGAAAAAAATCCAGCGCGGTTTCCCGCACCATCCGGGCTTCGTCAGACAGGATCATAGGCATCGGGATACTCTTTGTTCGTTGGCGTGTTTCGCGCCCGGTTTGACCATATGCTGCACGCCTTCGACCTCGGCGGCTGCACTCAATCCGGCAACCCCAGCACGCGCTTGGCGATGATGTTCAACTGCACCTCGGACGTGCCGCCCTCGATCGTGTTGGCCTTGGAGCGCAGCCATTCGCGGGTGAAACGCAGTTCGTCGCTGGTGAAACCCTCGCCCTCCCAACCCAGTCCCTGGAATCCCTCCGCCTCCAGCAACATCTCGTAGCGGCGCTTGTTCAGCTCAGTCCCCTGCAGCTTGAACATCGCCGACAGCGGGCCAGGCGGCGCGCCGGATTCGGCTTCTTCCGCGGCCCTGCGGCGCGTCAGCTGGAAAGCATGCAGGTCCATCGAAAATGCCGCCACCCGATCACGCAGGATCGGATCGGCTATTTTTCCGTCCAGTTCACCGGCAAACTGCTTCGCCACCTGTTCCAGCGGAACCTCGAACTTGGCGGCATTGCGGGCGCCGATCCCGCCGATGCCCTTGCGTTCGTGTTCCAGCAGCCGCTTGGCGATGGTCCAGCCCTTGTTGAGCTCGCCAACAAGATGACCCGCCGGCACACGAACATTCTCGATGAACGTCTCGCAGAACACCGAGGCACCGCTGATCAGCCTGATCGGGCGTGGGCGGACTCCGGGATCATCCATGTCGATCAGCAGGAAGCTGATGCCCTCATGCTTTTTCGCCGTCGCATTAGTGCGCACCAGACAGAAGATCCAATCGGAATGGTGTGCGTTTGACGTCCAGATCTTGTGGCCGTTGACCAGGAAATGCTCCCCCTGCAGCACCGCGCGTGTGCGCAGGCTGGCAAGGTCGGACCCCGCCTCCGGCTCGCTATAGCCCTGGCACCAGCGGATTTCACCACGCGCGATCGGTGGAAGATGGGTTTGGCGCTGCTCCTCGGTGCCATATTCCAGCAGGACAGGACCCAGCATGGTGATGCCCATGCCGCGCAGCGGCACCCGGCAGCCAAGGTCCTGCATTTCCTCGTCAAGGATCAGGGCCTCTTCGCTGGTCAGCCCGGCGCCACCGTATTGTTTCGGCCAGGTCGGAACGGTCCAGCCCTTAGCCGCCATGCGGTCGAGCCAGATCTTCTGCTCCGGGCGCACGTAGTTCGCCTTCTTGCCACCGGCCACCTGCTCGTTTTCCGGCATGAATGTGCGCATCACCGGCGGGCAGTTTTCTTCCAGCCACGCCCGCGTTGCATCGCGGAACTGGGTCAGGTTGGGCATGGACCGGTCCTCGTTATATCCCTGGCCGAAAATGACCATCATCCCGCGATCAGGGCAAGTGGTGCCCAGGCACGCTATCCAGGCACCCCGCTCGCGAACCGATGTACAGGAACAAGGTCGGATTAGATGGCAATGTCCTCCATCCGGGGTAGGATCAACAACACATGGAATAACCAAGGGTTGTAAACAGACAAAGGGGATCGATCAGATGCCAGGACGGCTGATGCCTGCACTTGCCGCGGCTGCTCTGCTCCACAGCTACCCGCTGCCGTCGCAGGCCGCCCCGCCACCCAACGCCGATCCGTCACTGGCGCCATGGTTCAAAAGCCTCAGGCAACCACAGACCAACATATCCTGCTGCGACCGCTCCGACTGCAGGACCGTGCGCTATCGGATCGTCGACGGCCACTTCCAGGCGTTCATCGGCGACGAATTCGCCCGCTGGCAAAATCCGCCTTACGCCTGGGTCGACGTGCCCGAAACCAGCATCCTCCACCACGCGGACAACCCGACCGGCGAGGGCGTTGCGTGCTGGGCCCAATCGCGGATCATCTGTTTTGTCGAGGGCACCGGCGCCTAGAGCAACATCACCCTGACCGGAATGGTCAGGGTGATAAAGTTGCTCGATCAAACAACGAGATAGAGCGCGCTGACTGTTTACAGTCAGGCTAAGGCGCTCTAGCAAACTAGTACCATGACCGATCTATAATCGCACCGTTGAACCGAAGACCAGTCCAGTCAGCGTTGTGTCTTATGCTGCACTCTTCCCGCCGCCGACGATATCGTATTCAATTGTGGTCTATCTGGAACAGGAAGACCAACGATGAGATCTGGGCTCATGGCACCGCTGGCTCTCGGCGCATTTCTTTTTGCAAGCCTGCAGATGAACCTGGCAGACGCCTGCACCCGAATTCTTTGGAACCAAGGCGGACCCGTTCTGGTTGGGCGAACGATGGACTGGCCCGAATCAACTCAACCAATTCTTACCGTGCTACCGCGAGGCTTGCACCACGACGGCGGGACGTTGGGAGATCATACACTCGATGATCCAAATCCGCTGCAGTGGGTCTCCAGATATGGCAGTCTGGTTACGACGGTTTATGGCTTGGGAACAGCGGACGGCTTGAACGAACGCGGCCTGACCGTGCACTTGCTGTATTTGAGCATTTCGGATTTTGGCACGCGCGATACCAAACTTCCGGGGGTGTAGGGCGGCCTATGGGCGCAATATGCGCTCGATACAGCCGCTGACGTCGACGAAGCGTTGCAAGTGCTCTCCAAAATTCAACCCATCATGGTGGAAGCGCATGGCGCTAAAACGACCGTTCATCTTGCAATGGAAGATGCCAACGGCGATTCCGCCATAATCGAGTACATCGACGGCAAACCTGTGGTGCACCACGGTCACGAGTTCCGGGTTATGACAAATGACCCCGCTTATGACGAGCAGTTGGCGCTGCTCAAGGGGCAAGATTTCAGCAAGCCCAGCAGCGAGCTTGCCTTGCCCGGCAACGTCAATCCGCGCGATCGCTTCCAGCGCGCCTCATACTTTCTGGCAATGTTCCCAAAACCAAAAACTGAACGCGAGGGGGTAGCCGGTATGTTCGCCATCGCGCGCAATGCGTCGGTTCCTTTTGGTGCACCCTACAAGGGATTCGGCATTTACAATACCGAGTACAGGACAGTAACAGACGCTACAAACCGGGTTTACTTTTTCGAATTGACAACAAGTCCCAATGTGATTTGGACGGATTTGAGCAAGCTGAACTTCAACGCTGACGCACCTGTGCGGACGCTAAATCCTGACAACATTGATTTAACCGGCGATGTCGCCGGATCTTATAGCGACGCTCGCGCGCCATTTTGAAACGCGATCACGGGACGACCGTTGCCGGCTGGCTTGATTCCAAACCCGGCCTTATAAGTATGCAGGTCCCATCAAGATAGGGAATTGTGCCGTGATCGATCCGCAAAATTTCATGAAGGCTCCGCCTCTCGGCTGGGGGTCACGGCTGAGCGCTATTCTCATTGTCGTTGGCGCTCTGTTTGCGATGCCCACTGGGGCTTACGCCCAGATCAACCCATTCCAGGGATACAAGGGGCCGATGCTTAGCAAGGAAGACTTGAATTCGGGGCGGGCGGCGGCGAGCAAGCTTCTGACGGAAGATGAGGCTCAGGTGGGTAAATCCGAGGATTGGGTTGGGCCGACCTCCGGCAATTCGGGCAGCATTGCAGTTAAGCGGGCCTTTAAGCAAAAAGAAATGGAATGCCGGGCGCTCAGGTCGGAGATCCACTACAAGAAGACTCCTTCGTCGCCCCCCAGAATACTCAACCTGAATGTCTGCCGCATCAAAACCGGCGAATGGAAGTTGATGTAATCGCCTTCCTTCCACAGATCGTCGCCGCGTCCCGGTCCGGGTTGTAAAATGGACCCGGTCGGGCGGCGCCGGGCCAGCTTCAACTGCTTTGGTTTCAATCTAATCTGTTGCATCGTGGCTGCATACGCCCTGGGCCGTCGGTAGAGGCCCAGGGCGTTTGCAGCCGGATCGGGTTCTGAGCCTTGGGCGCCATCAGCCTGACCAAAGCAAGCAAGGCGGCGTGCAAACAACGTGATAACACGCCAGGCAGAACCACATTGGCAAAAATCATTACTTCTCATCTCATCATTTAAACTGCCGGACCCCTAATTTTGCATCCGCAGCGATTGATCCTGATCATTGGCCGGTCGTCCTCGCACTGCGCCATTGGCGGTAGGAGGCAGGCATGTTCAAGAGGTTTTTGGCGTTCCTGACGAAGCAGATCGTCACTGACACGCCGGACGAACTGGCGGCATGCATGGAGTGCGGCATCAGCCAGTGCGTCGAAGGCAAGTTCCGCAAGTGCCCCAACCGCCTGGCTCGCGTGGCGACGCTCAAGGCAATGCGCGCGCAGCGTCATCAGCGGCCGTAGCGGGCAATTGTCAGGGCGCGCCACCAACCCGGCAGCGATGCCCTGCTCCGGCGCTCGCTCTGCAATCCAGTCCGAAGGAGCAACCGCCTGGCCGCTACACCGGGTGCGCCGCGGCCACCTCCACCATCGTATCGTTATAGCAGGCCCCCTCCGCCAGGTCCGCTCTGTCATCGGCTGAAACCAGCGCGCTGATGGTCTGGCCGGTCAGGCTCGTCGCCAGCCAGGCGCCCTTCTCTGAGGCGACAACGCCCGGCGCGACGACATCGGTGATCCGCAGCGGCAGCACGACCACACCCAATTCGTTCCACACCCGCACATGCGACGCATCGTCCAGCCCACGCGCTTCGGCATCGGCCGGATGCATCAGCAATGGCGGCGTCTCGCCGGCCGCGCCGCCCCCACCCAGCAAGGTCGAGGAAATCCGCTTGTCCGAGGCAGGCGAAATCAGCGCCAATGAGCCGGCTGATCGGCTTGGGCGAAACGCCGGCACCCGGGCATGGTCGCCCCAACGTGCGGCAAGGATATCCGACACAAGCTCGATCTTGCCGGACGGTGTGGCTGGCTGGACAGTATCGAACAGCGCCAACGCTCTGCCGTCCGGTGCCAGCATCCGCAATGCTTCACGCGTGGGCAGCGTGCTTGGACGGCGGCCCTGCAGCCGTGGGTCCGCGGCATCCAGCGCGTCATCCATCAGCGCCAGGTCGCTCGCCCGAAAGCACGGGTCGTCGAAGCCGAAACGGGCAGCGAGCCGGCGAAAGATCTCGGTATTCGGCAGCGCTTCCCCCACCGGCTGGATCACCGGTTCCGCGCGCTGCAGCCAGTGATGGCCGTATGCGCCGTAAAGGTCGTGACACTCGAACTGCGTCGCCGCAGGCAGGACGATGTCGCAGAACGGCATGCTCTCGGTCATCGCGATCTCGATACCGACGGTGAAGATCTCCTCGCGCATCATCCCCCGCCTCAGGCGGTTTTGATCCGGATGAACCACGATCGGATTGTGATTGTAGATGAACAATGCCCGCAACGGCGGGTCGATGTCATCGCGCTCCAGATGTCGCCCAACGTCGAGGATATTGAGCGTGCGGGTGTTTGGCGGAATCAGATCCGGCCGCGTCAGCCGGTCGATGGTTTTGGGAAAGGCATAACCCGACCCCAGGACGATGCCGCTGGTGGCGTTGAGTTTGCCCAGCAGCGCCGGCAGCGAAATTGCCGCTCGCAGACCACTGCCACCGTTGCGACCACGCTCAAGCCCGTTGCCGGGCGCCATCACCAGCGGATCGGCCTCGGCCATCCACGCCGCCAGCATCCGAATCTGCTCAGCCGGCACGCCACACGCGGCCGCGGCCCGATCAGCCGGCCAGGCTCGGGCAACCTGCATGTATTCGTCATAGCCAACAACATGCGCGGCAATGAAGTCCTGGTTGTGCGCATCGAGGCGTTCAAGTTCCACCGCCAGCCCGAACCCCAGAAGAACATCCGTTCCAGGCAGGATTGCCAGGTGCAGGTCGGCCTGCTCCGCAATCTTGCTGCGCATCGGGTCGATGACGACCAGGCGGCCGCCCTGCCGCTGCGCCGTGCGAACCTGGCGCACGAGATGCAGGTTGGTAACGGTCGCGTTGTTGCCCCACACGATATTCAGCTTCGCATTGCCCGCGGCGTCGGGGCCGATACCTGGGATCGCGCCATAAGTCCCGGTCCAGGCCTCACTGCGCACACCGCCGCACATTGCCCTGCGGAACAACTGTGTCGCTCCAAGCTTGTGGAAGAACCGCAGGGACATGCTGTCGCCCGCCAGCAATCCGTGTGGGCCGGCATAGTTCAGCGGCATCACCGCTTGCGAGCCCCAGCGATCGATAACCGCACTGACCCGCTCATGAATGACGTCCAGCGCGGCATCCCAGGAGATGCGGCGAAACGCCGCCGATCCGCGCGGGCCGACGCGTTGCAGCGGATGCAGCAGACGCCCGGATCCGTGGACGAACGCCCCGGTGTGATGCGCAACCTTGTTGCAGATCACACCAGCGGTATAGGGCAGCGCCTTCGACCCCCGCACCTTGGTGATCCGCTGATCCTCCACGGTCACCGTCAGGCTACAGGTATCGGGGCAATCGAGCGTGCAGACGCTGGGGTGATCCGACGATGCCATGGCGTGGTCCCATTACAGGTGATGGGCAAAGAGCCCGGGCGTTTTTGTAACATGGTTCCACCACCGGCACCGCCCGCTGTGTAACCGGTCTGCAAGTTCCGTGCGCAATTGGCTTTATGTCCGTTGACGGTGTTCGTTGACTGGCCTGCACGCGGGTCAGCCGCACGCCGCCCCCGTCACTGCCGGGCGCGGATGTGCTTACGCAGGTAATGATCAGTCGCGCGCCTGCCGGTTGTCCAGTTCGTCCAGCACAGCTTCCGGCGCCACGTGCTTCTTGACATCCTGCAGGTCGTCATGGGGAACGAGTGACACATCAAGCCGTTCGGCGATTGCCGCAATGACCTCCGCCAGCTTCGTCAGTTCATGTTCGGTCAGCAAATTGATCTGTAGATCGAGATCAGCCCGCTTGTCGGCCGCAGCCGCCGTGCGATTCTGGCTGATCAGGACGAAGGTCGACAGAAAGATCGCCTCGACCGACGCCTCCATCGCCAGAATCACGAACGATGGATCGAATTTCGGCATGCCGGGTATGATGCCGACGTTGACCAGGATCCAAATTGCGTAGAGCGCCAGGTGCAAATACACGAACCGCATGCTGCCGGTGAACCCGGTAATCGCCTGCGCCAGCCGCTCCTGCCGTGTCGCGGACGCCGCTTCCTGCCGACGACGTTGTTGCAATGCATCGATATTGCGACGAAGCGCGGCGCTCAGGCTCGCCGGCTGCGGCGGCGGAACCGTCGGTTCGGATGATGACATGTCCGCGCGCAATCCGTTCATTTGTCCTACAGCATGAAAAGCGGCTGCACATCGCCGGTCAGGTTCCAATGCCCGCCTGTGAAGTCGCCATGCGGGCACTGTCCTGTCCTCGCTGACCAACGCCGGACCTGTTTTCCGGTCGCAGCGAGGCCGGCGCATCACAGACATGTGCAAGCCTTGTGTTCATGGCGAAGGGAAAGCGAAGACCCGGCCGCGTCGGCGTTTGCGCTGGCAGGTATCAAGCGCAACTTCATCGCCGGGTGGTGCGCCACATCAGGCGCTTGACCGTCTCACTACCCATGTCGCCGCCTGCATCAGCTGTCCCGAACGATCAGGTCGCCTTATCCCAAGGCCCGGACCGCCACGGTCAGGTCAACGGCGCCACACGCCGCACCGCAATTGCCGCCGGCTTAGGATCTGGCGACGCGGCTCAGGGCCGCGACGTGGCGTTGACGATACGCAGCAGGCCGGCATCGCGGATGTCCAGCGATTCCAGATGCTCCAGGGTATTACGGAGATAAGCGGCGCAGGTGCCCAGCACACCGGACGCAGACGCGATGCGCGAAGCGGTCTCGGCGTCGGACAGCCGCCCCGCGTAACGCGGATGCGCACGGTTGACCACGAAGGTGATCGCGGGAACGGTCGCACCAGCCATAACGACCTGGGTCCAGCGTGCCAGGTAGGCGGTGCCGAACATCTCCCGCCGCCAGATCAGCAGCAACTCGTGGCGCACCGCATGGGCGGGGATCCGGAAGGCAACGCCGCGGCAGGTGCCACCGCGATCAAGCGCGAGCATCAATCCGGGATTATCCGGCGTACCGCGACCCATCTCCAGCCACAGGCAGAAGCGGCGATGCCAGCCGCGAATGACGCCAACCCGTCGTTCGGCATAGGCGAATGCCGGGTTCCACATCAACGAACCGTAGCCAAAGACCCAGACATCGGCGGCAGGATCATGCGCGGCCAGCGTCTGGTCGAGGGATTCCATGATCTCGGCGTCGCTGCGCACGATCATGCCAGGCAGCACGCGGGCGCGGATATTGGCGAGCAACGAGCCGTCAGCCAGACCTTCACGCGTAATCACCACCTGTTCAGGCGGCTCGGTCGCTTCGTCAGTCATGCCGGCATCTACTCACAGAACGCGGTGCGGGACCAGTCTGTGCATGACGCCAGCCGATGTCGGGGGACGGCGCGGTTCAGGCCGGCAGGTTGGCGCGAAGAAAGGCATGGATGTGACGCAACGCCAGTGGGATCCGCTCAGCAGGGTCCTTCCACGGATACAGGCTCACCTGGCTGTTCGGCGCCAGCATCGCGCTCTCCATCGCAACCGCATACGGGTGTGCGGGGACATCGTCGGGCAGGACCAGGATCGGGGTCTGGCAACTGCGGACGAAGTCGCGGTTCACCGTAAAGACGAAATCCTTGTTGGTGCCGTACATCTTCTTCAGGAACGCATCCACCTGCTCCATCGTGACGTCCGGCCGGCGGGCGCATAGCGGCGGACCCCAGCCGGTGATGTTGTTGTTGTAGAACAGGTCCGGCATCTCGGGGCGGCCGCCGCTGGGCTGTGCCAGCACCGCGGCGACGACGCGATTGGGGGCGCGGCGCAGCATGTTCCAGATGAAGGGGCCACCGATGCAGAAGCCCATGACCAGGAACCTGTCGATGCCGAGATGATCCATCAGCCCTAACTGGTCATCCGTGTAGGCATCCCACGGACGGTCGACTTCCACCGGGCCGGAGGATTCGCCGCCATCGGCATTGCGCAGGTCCATCGTGATGCAGCGGAAGCTACCCTTGAACGCCTCCATCGCGTTGAACGGACCCTTTGTGGTCACGAACGGGATGGCCGAGTTGAGGCCGCCGCCAGGAATGATCAGCAGCGGAAAACCGGTGCCGGCCTCCTCGTAATGAATGCGGACGTTGCCGTTCTGGTAGAATGACATCGACGCTTTTTCCTTCCCTGAACGCATGCCGGTGAGCACGCCACCCGGCCTCTTCTTGGCGCCCTACCGGCCCAACGCCATTATCGGTCGCGCGAATGTTTTGTCCATGACCCCAAGCTACGCGAACACCGGGCAATGCTTGGGAGACGGGAAGGCTGCGGCAACCCACCGCCGCCCGCTATACACGCCGTAGGTCGAGCGTCCTCGGATGCTCCCGCGACCGCTGCACCACCGGCTCCTGCATCGGGCCCGGCGTGTGGCCGAACGGAAAGAAGCGTGACCGCCGCCGGGCTTCCGCCTCGTTCGCGTTCACCGGCAGCGTGTCATAGTTTCGCCCGCCGGGGTGGGAGATATGGTGGGTCATTCCGCCGATGCTCCGCTCGCTCCAGCGATCGAACACGTCCAGCACCAGCGGTGCATGAACCCCTATGGTCGGATGCAGCGCACTCGGCGGGTTCCAGGCCTTGAAGCGGACACCGCCGACATACTCGCCCTCGCGCTCAGTACGCGTCAGCGGCACGGCGGCGCCGTTGGCGGCCAGGATATAACGCTCCTCGACCCAGCCCGAGGCCCGAACCTGCACCCGCTCAACCGAACTGTCGACGTAACGGACAGTCCCGCCGGCGGCCTGTTCCTCGCCCAGCACATGCCAGGGCTCCAGTGCGTTGCGCAGCTCCAGCTCGATACCGCGCAACGCCACCTGGCCGACATGCGGGAAACGAAACGCCAGGTGGGGCGCGAACCAATCCAGCTCCATCGGAAAGCCCAGCGCGCCCAGTTCCTCCAGCGCGCCGCGGAAATCCTGTTCGACGAAGTGCGGCAGCATGAAGTCGTCATGCACCCGGGTGCCCCAGTGGATCAGCGTCCGCTCGTATGGCCGTTCCCAGAAGGCCGCGACGGCGGAACGCATCAGCAGCATCTGGGCCGCGGACATCCGCGCATGCGGCGGCATCTCGAACGCGCGGCATTCGACCAGCCCACGCCGGCCGGAGGCGCTATCCGGCGAATACATCTTGTCGATGCAGAATTCGGTACGATGGGTGTTGCCGGTCATGTCCGCCAGGATGTTGCGGAACAGCCGGTCGGTGACCCAGGGCGCCACCTCCTGGCGAGCCTTGACCTGAGAGAAAGCGATCTCCAGCTCCGCCAGGCTGTCCTGCCGCGCCTCGTCGACCCGCGGATGCTGGCTGGTCGGGCCGATGAACTGGCCGCTGAACAGAAACGACAGGCTGGGATGGTTGTGCCAGAACCCCACCACCGACTTCAGCAGGTCAGGCCGGCGCAGGAACGGCGAATCCGCCGCTGCCGCGGCGCCCATCACCACATGATTGCCGCCGCCGGTGCCGACATGGCGGCCGTCGAGGTTGAACTTCTCCGTCGCCAGCCCGACCTGGCGGGCTTCCTCATACAGTTCCTCGACCAGTTTGATCTGGTCGGCCCAGCTTGACGTGGGGTGGGTGTTGACCTCGATCACGCCCGGGTCCGGCGTCACCGAGAAATGCAGGATGCGTTCATCCTCCGGCGGCAGGTAGCCTTCCAGGACGACCTTGCGCCCGATCTCGGCCGCGGTTTCCTCCACCGCGGCCGTCAGCGCCAGCCAGTCCTCGACGGCGAACACCGGCGGGAAGAAAACGTGCAGCAGGCCGTCGCGGGCCTCGACCGCCAGTGCGGTGCGAACGACACCGGGATCACTGCGGCCAACAACCGGCGATTCCTGCGGGACAGGCCGAAACGCCTCGATGCCGCTGGCGGCGCCCGGCGACATGCGGGTCTGCAGCGCCTGACGCGTCGGCAGGTTTTCGCGCGGCGCGAACGGGTCCGGTTCAACGTCGTACTCGGCCTGCGCCGGATCGACCCAGGGCAGCGCCTCCAGCGGCAGCCGCAGGCCGATCGGGCTGTCACCGGGAATGAGGAAAATTTCGCCGGCCTTGAAAAACCATTTGCCCGATTGCCAGCGGCGGGCGTCGCCGTCGATCACCCGGCGCAGCGGCAGGATGCTGCCGACGGAACTGGCGAGCCCCTGCCCAAACACCCTGGCCAGGCGGCCGCGTTCAAGGGAATCCCGCAGCTTGGCGTCCTCGGCCAGCACATTGGCCGGTAGCCGGCGCTCCTTCCACAGATAGTAATGAATGTCCTCGTACGCCGGGATGACCAGCGCCGGATCGACCTGCAGCCGCTCCGCCAGGCCGTGCGCGAAGCTGGCCGCCTCGCGCGCCGTCGCATCGTCCGTATCATCGTCGGAGGCAAGCAGCCGCGGATCGTTCCAGACCTTTTCGCCGTCGGCGCGCCAGTGGCAGTGCAGCGCCCAGCGCGGCAGTTGCTCACCGGGATACTGCTTGCCCATGCTGTTGTTGATCACCGCGCCCTGGGTCCAGCGGTCCATCAGGCGGCGGATCAGCCGGCCGGCATAGGCGCGCTTGGTGGGGCCGAGGGCATCGGTGTTCCACTCCGGCGCGTCCATGTCGTTGGCAGCGATGAACGTTGGTTCGCCACCCATCGTCAGCCGCACATCGCTGCGTTTCAGCGCCCGGTCGACGTCACGCCCACGCGCCAGGATCGCCTGCCACTGCGCCTCCGTATAAGGCTTGGTGGTACGGGGGGTTTCCTTGATCCGGCGCACCGACATGGCGAAGTCGAAGGTGACCTCGGCCTTCTCCACCAGCCCGGTGATCGGCGCGGCGGAAATCGGATCGGGACTGGCGGCCAGCGGAATGTGACCTTCACCGCAGAACAGGCCCGATGTCGCGTCCAGCCCCACCCATCCGGCACCCGGCAGGTAGACCTCCGCCCAGGCATGCAGGTCGGTGAAGTCGGAGGTCGGACCCTGCGGCCCCTCCAGCGGCTTCACATCCCCCACCAACTGGATCAGGTAGCCCGACACGAAGCGCGCCGCCATGCCAAGGTGGCGCAGCACCTGCACCAGCAGCCACGCGGAATCACGGCAGGACCCCTTGCCGCCGCCCAGCGTCTCCTCCGGCGTAAACACGCCAGGCTCCATGCGGACGATGTAGGCAACCTTGTCGCGGACCAACCCATTGAGGGCGACCAGCTTGTCGACCGTGCGCACTTCCTCGCGCGGGATTTCCGTCAGCAGCGCCGCCAGCAGCGGACCCGGCTGCTCCGTCTTGCGGAATGGCGCGAGTTCCTGGTCGAGCACTGGATCATAGCTGAACGGATAGTCTTCAGCCTCGGGCTCCAGAAAGAAATCGAATGGATTGATCGTCACCATGTCGGCAACCAGGTCGATCGTGACCTCGAACCGGTCCACCTTTTCGGGGAACACCACGCGGGCCAGGTGATTGCCCTGCGGATCCTGCATCCAGTTGATGAAATGCGGCTTCGGCTCGACCGTCAGTTCATAGGACAGGATCGCCGTGCGCGCCTGCGGCGCCGGCCGCAACCGGATGGTCTGCGGCCCGAGCGTGATGAGGCGGTCGTAGTGATACGAGGTCCTGTGGGTCAATGCGACGTGTAACGGCATGACATGCTCGCGACAGATGGTCGCAGGATTTTTGCACCGCAGCACGACGCATGGCAACCGGCCTCGCAGACCGTCCGTCGTCGATGAACCGGCGCCGGCCCCGGGCCCGGTGCTACTGGCCCGCCATCATCTGGATCAGCGAACCCGTCCGCTTGCCGTGCAGCGTGCGGATTACCTCCGGGACCTGAACAGCACGAACCGGACGACTGAACAGGTTGCCCTGCACCCATTTGCAACCTTGATCGCGCAGGGCAGCAAGCTGCTGGCTGGTTTCGACGCCCTCGGCCACCGTTGTCATCCCAAAGCTGGCGGCAAGGCCGATGATCGCCGTGACGATGACCGTGGAATCCTTGTTGGTGTCGACGTCCTGGATGAAGGATTTGTCGATCTTGATTTTGTCGAAGGGGAACCTGCGCAGATAGCTCAACGAGGAAAAGCCGGTGCCAAAATCGTCCAGCGCAATGCGAATGCCCAACGCGCGCAGCCGGTGCAACGTGATCAACTGATCGCCGCTCTGCTGCATCAGGACCGATTCGGTGATCTCCAGCACCAGACGCGTCGGCGACAGTCCCGAATCGGCCAGCGCCCCTTGCACGCTGTCGAACAGCTTCGCCCCGACGAACTGGACGGGCGACAGATTGACCGCAACATCGATATCCGTTGGCCACCCGCTCGCCGCCTGGCAAGCCGCCCGCAGCACCCAGTCGCCAATCGGGACGATCATGCCGGTTTCCTCGGCGATCGGAATGAAATCGAGCGGACTGATCTGGCCGCGAACCGGATGATTCCAGCGCAGCAACGCCTCGAACCCGACCACCGTCTCGCTCCGCAAATCCAGGATCGGCTGGAAGTGCAGCTCGAAATCCTCGTTCAGTCTGGCGTTGCGCAATTCCAGCTCAACCGCGCGCAGTTCCTGCACCTTGGCATCCATGTCCGACCGGAACAGGCGATAAGCTCCGCGGCCCTGCGACTTGGCGATGTACAGGGCAATATCCGCGTCCTTCAACATCGTTTCAGAGGTGACGGTGGATTCCGACGCAATCGCAATCCCGATACTGACCGCTACCATCATGCTGTTGCCGTCGATCTGGAACGGCTGGCGGAACGACTCGAGAATGCGCTCCGCCAGCATTGCGGCATGCTCTGGCGTCGTCAGCCCAGCCTGGACGATGGCGAACTCATCGCCACCCAGCCGGGCGACGGTGTCGGTGGCGCGGGATGCGCTCACCAGGCGGCGCGCGACGGCACGCAGCAGCGCATCCCCGACCGGATGGCCCAACGTGTCATTGATGACCTTGAACCGGTCGAGGTCGAGACACAGCAGGGCGCAGACAATCCCAGATCCGGCCGATTCGATCCCCTGCTCCAGCCGTTCGCCGAACAGCGTCCGGTTCGGCAGTTCAGTCAGCGCATCGTGCCGGGCCATGAAGGCCAGGCTCGCCTCGACCTGCCGCCGCTCCGTGATATCCTCGTGCGTCGCCACCCAGCCCCCATCGATCAGCGGCTGGTAGTGCATCGCCACGATCCGGCCGTCATCCAGGCTGTCGACGACGTCGAACGGGGCGCCGGTGGCAACCGAGCTCGCACGCCGGACCAGATATTCCGCCTTGGTCATCGCAACGAAGGTGTTGCTGGCGATCCGGCTGTCCAGGATGTCGGTCAGCGATGTTCCGGCTCGTGTCTGTTCGGCCGCCAACCCGTAGATCTCTCCATAGCGGCGGTTGCTGACCAGCAGCCGCTGGTCCCGGTCAAAAAACGTGACCCCCTGGCTGATGTTGTCCAATACCGCATCAAATTGGCGCCGCCCGCTCTCCAGTTCAGCATTCTGCCGCGCCAGCGAAAGCTCGGATTGCTGCAGGCGCCCGATCTGGCGGCCGAACAACCACCACAGGGCGATCACACAGGCCGTCGCCAGGCCGGCACCGGCAATCAGTCCAGCGGCCTCCCGCCGCCACGCCGCCAGGACCGCGGCTTTCGGTGTGCTGGAATCGATCACCAACGGGAAGTCCCGCAGCGGGCGAACCGACACCAGGCGCTCCCCCCTGTCGAGGAAGCCCGGCGTCAGGTACGATCCGCCTCCGGCCTCGACAATGTCATACCACGGTGCCCCCGCTGGCAGCTTGAAGCCCTGCTGAGGCGCCAGGCTCGGGTACTGACTCAGCATCGTGCCATCGCGTCGCAGCAGGGTGATCGCGCCATCGGCCGGCGTCACCGCCCGGAAAAAATCCTCAAGGTGGGCGGTGGTGACCGCTGCAACCACGACACCGGCGAACGCTCCGTCCCCGTCGTTGACCCGACGCGCCAGGTGGATGGTCCAAATCCCGTCCGGGCGGGTCTGCATGGGCGCACCGACATACAACCCATGATCATCGTTGCTGCTCAGGTAACGAAAATACTCGCGGTCGGACAGGTCCAGCGCCGGCACCGGAAAGCGTCTTGTGTAGTTTACCAGTGCCCCGTCAGCCCCGACGATGGCCAGTGCATCGGCCTGCGGCAAGGTCCGCAGCTGGTCGGTCAACTGGTCGAACGTCACGCGCGACCTCCACCAGGACCGGTCGGCCGGATCTCTCCCAATAGCGCCGATCAGACTCTGCTGAAGCGCCCGCAACATCAGATCGACCGGTTGCAGCGTCCGCGATGTCTGTTCCGCGAGTACCTGGGCGAGTTCCGCCGCCCCCCGCTGATTCTCGGCAAGATCGTCAGTCCGACGGTCCATGATCAAGCCGCCGGTCGCGACGGCAATCGCACCGATCAGGAGCGCGCCGATAATGGCGAGCGGCCGACCGGTCGAGAATAAGCGCGCGCGCATCGGCCTACAGTGCCGCCAGCACAATTGTTATCCGCATCGCAGAGCGAGCGAAGACGTGCACGACGTCTCCGGCAAAGACCCGATCTGCGGCGGAACGCCAGGCCATCCGATCACCTTGGGAATCACGCCGCTGTGATGCACCGACAATGGTGAAGAAAGTCTTACAAAATCTACCCTGTCGTTGATATTTCAGTGCGCCTTATGACGTCCGCCGGCGCTGACCAGCCAGCACCCGGCGGAGGCCACGACCAGCCCGGCCACCGCCAGCATGCTCAGGCCCTCCCCAAGGATAACCCAAGCCAGCATGGCCGCCGTGCCGGGAACCAGGTAGAAATTGGCGCTTACCCGCGCTGCTGAGCCGCGCGCCAGCATGGCGAAATACAACCCCATGCCCCCCAGCGACACCATGAACGTGTTCCACGCCACCGCGGCGATCGTCCCGTCGGTCCATTCGGCACGCGGCGCCTCCAGCAGCCAGGCACCCAGCGCCGAGACCACCGCTGCCGCTATGAATTGTGCCGTCGCGCCGGGAAGCAGCGCGACGCCGCGGCAGAAACGCCCGAAATACAGCGTCCCGGCCACCAGCCCCACAACGCCGACGAACGCCAGGACCAGGCCTTGGAACCGCGACGCACTTTCCAGCGCAGCGTGCCCCACCACCAGCCCGACGCCTGCCATCCCCAGCACCAGGCCCAGGAACTGGCGCGGCCGCAAATGCTCATGCAGCAGGGCCACCCCCAGGATGGCGGTCAGCAACGGGGTCAGCGACTGCACCAACGCGATCTGGGCGGCGGGGGCCAGCAACAACCCGACATGCGGGGCCATCAGCCCGACGGCGTTCAGCAGCGCGCCGGCAACCGCGCAGTGCAGCCAGCGAAGTTGCCCAAGCGGCTTCCAGGAACGGTTGAGCACGACCATCAGGGTCAGCAGCACCGCCGCGCACCCGGCCATCCGCACCGCGACGAACAGCAGCGGCGACATGTGCTGCAGTCCCACCTTCGCGGCGATGAAGGACGAACTCCAGAGCAGAACGAACAGGAACGGAGCTAGCCGGGCGAACATCCGCCCACCCAACCGCGCCGCCGCTAACGCTGTTCGCCCGTGAACGCCGCGGTCAGCGCATTCAACCGATCCAATGCCGCCGGCGGCAACGGGCCCTTCAGAACCGCCGCGAGACTGGCCTGGAACTCCTCGACAGTCGCCATTCCCACCAGGATGGACCCCATCGCCGGATGCGTGATCGCATACCGGATCGACGCTTCGGCCAGCGTCGCGGCATAGCCCTCGCTCACCAATGGCATCAGCCGGCGGGCGCGCTCCAGGTCCATCTCGTAGCTATGGGCCGACCCGATCGGCGCCGGCGGCGGGCTGGCGGTTGGGTGGCGTTCGGCTGCACCGGTCAGCGCGCCGGCCGCCAGCACCCGAATGCCGACCACACCGACACCCGCCTTGCGGGTATGCTCGAACAGCCGGTCATAGTCCTGCGCGGGATAGTTTGCCGGCAAAGCCGACGCCGCCGACGGATTGAGCATGTTGTAGCTAACCTGCGCGCTGTCGATCAGTTCGGCGTCGATGATCTGGTGCAGCGCCGCCGTCTCACCAACCGCGGTGATGCCCAGGAAGCGCGTCTTGCCCGCCTTGCGCAGCGCCTCGAACGCCGGAACGACCTCGTTCTTCACCTGCTCGACGCTCATCGTCTCGCCGCCGCCGGCCTGGGTGATCGGGTTGTGCAGATGGAAAATGTCGACATGGTCCATCTTCAGCCGCTGCAGGCTGGCGTCCAGCGACTGGGTGACCGTGCTGGCGATCGGGCTGCCGGACGGGATGCGGACCTTGGTACCGACCGCCACGCCGGCCGGCTTGCGCGCGCCCAATACCCGGCCGAGATTGGTTTCGGACACGCCGTTGCCGTATTGCACAGCCGTGTCGAAATAGTTGATCCCGGCATCCAGCGCCAGCCCGACAGCCCTGTCCTGGTCCGCCGGCGAGCCCCGCACCATCAGGCCACCCACCGCGCCACAGCCGAAGCCAAGGATCGAAAGCCGCATGCCGGAGCGGCCGAAGATACGCGTTTCCATGGATTGTGTTTCCTTAGTTATAAAGTCCGGCGGTCCGCGCACGCACCTTGCTCAAGGCGACCATCAACTCGAGTGTTGGCGCGGCAACGCCGGCCAGGTGCGCCAGTGCCAGTGGGGCGTCGAACATGCCGTCGATCTCCATCGGGCGGCCCAATTCCAGGTCCTGCAGGATGCTGGGCTTGTGGTCCATCCCGCCCTGCCCGGCAATGCGCCGCGCATGGTCGGTGGTCGGATCGGCGCCCAGTGCCTGGGCGATCGCCGTCGCCTCCTGCATCATGCGCAGCGCGGCATCCTTGATCGCCGGTTCGACATGGGCGTGCTTCGGCGCGCTGCCGGTCAGGACAGCGATGGTGCCGCCGGACAGGTTGCTGATCAGCTTGTTCCAGATCTCGGTGCGGATCGCCGGTGTCGCCTCGCCGCTGATCCCGCCTTGCGTGATCAGATCAGCCAGGGTCTGCACCCGCGCGGATAATGTGCCGTCGGGCTCGCCCAGAATGACACGGCTTTTCGGCTGCTCGACATGGATCACCCCCGGTTCGGTCACCGCGCTCGCGGAATACACCACGCCGCCGATCACCCGATTCGGCCCGAGGGCGCGCCGCAACACATCGTCGGGGTCGATCCGCGGCAGCGACTTGCCGGCATGCGGACCCGGAAGATGGTCGAAATACCACCATGGGATGCCGTTCATCACGAACGCCACCGAAGTGTCACGACCCAGCAGCGGCCCGATCGACCCCGCCACCGCGGGCAGCCCCGGCGCCTTGACGGTGACGAACACCGCATCCTGCGGTCCGAGGTCCGCCGGATCGGCTGAAGCCTTGACCGGCGCATGATGCTCGCCGTCGATCGCATGCACCTGCAGTCCGTTGGCCTGGATCGCCGCCAGATGAGCCCCACGGGCCACCACGGAAACCGTAGCCCCGGCCCGGTGCAGCCGCGCGGCGATGTGTCCACCGATGGCGCCGGCCCCATAGATGCAGATTTTCATGAACGCGCCCTCGGTATGATCGGATTATCCGACGCCAGGACGAAGGGCGGGTCAAGGCTGGTCGGGCGCCAACTCTTGCCTTAGAAGCCTGGGACCGTTTCAACACCTGGAGCCGTCGCATGAGCAAGATTATTCGCACCGAACCTGGACCGATCCTGTCGAAGGCTGTCGAATACCACGGCTTTGTTTACCTTCCCGGGATCACCGCGCGCGACACCAAGCAGGACATCAAGGGCCAGACTGCCGACGTGCTGGCGCAGATCGACGCGATGCTCGAACATCATGGCACCGACAAAACCCGGCTGCTGCAGGCGCTGATCTGGGTCAAGCACATCAAGGACCGGGTGCTGATGAACGAAGTCTGGACCCCGTGGCTGCCGAAGGAAGGCGCCCCGGTGCGGGCCTGCGTACAGTCCGAGATGGCCGCGCCGGACGTGCTGGTGGAGATCATGGTAACAGCCTGCAAGTAGCACCGCGCCAAACGCGATTGTCTGAGGTTGACGCCCGCCTGCGGCCGCCTCAGGCGTGAACCGGCCTTGAACTCTAAACCCTGGCCTGGTTGGCGGCGTAAACCGCCGCCGCCCGGCTGAGTCCCGCCAGCTGGATGGCATTGAGCACGTCGGCACCCTCGATCGCACCCAGCTTCAGCGTTCCCGACGGATCGGAGCGCACGCCGTAGGCAGCAAGCTGCGCCGCCGTCCAGGGACCCGTGGTCGCAGCGCTCTCGATCGGCGGGGCAGCCGGCGCCTCTGAAACCGCCGGCGCCTCTGGGACCACAGGCGCCTCTGCGACCACAGGCGCCACCGAAACCGCCGGCGCCGCAGGGGATGCAGACGCCACAGCCGGCGAGTTGATCTGATCGGTGACAATCTTCTCCGGATCGATGCCGGTGACCTCCTGCGCCAGCGTCGTTACGATGTTGATGCCCAGCCCGATCGGCCCTCCCATCAACCCGCTGACCAGCATCGAGCCTAACCGGCGCAGCCCCTCCGGAATCACGTCACCGGTCACGGCTCGGTAAATTGTGCCGACCACCGGCAAATACTGCAGGGGATTGAGCGCCGAAAGAACGTCGTGGAAACTCACCCCAGCGCTGGATGAGTCCGCCGCCGGGGCAGAGGCGGCGGGAACGGCCGGACTGGCGACGACTCCCAGGATCTCCGATGGCATTTTGACCTATGGCGGCTGTTGCTGGCCCCGAACATCCAGCAACTACCGTGCCAGCAAGCCTATGCCGCGTCAGCTGTAGACTAGGCCGTCGCACCCCCATCGACCGCCAGCGCCACCCCGTTGACGAATGACGCCTCATCCGACAGCAGGAACAAGGCCGCATTGGCGATTTCCTCCGGCTGGGCAACCCGGCGCATCGGGTTCAGCCCGCCGCGCTTGGTCACCAATGTTTCCGGTGTCTCGCCCGGCGGCAGCTGGCTGTCCGGACGTGCCACGAACACCCGCAGCATTGGCGTGTCCGTGGTGCCGGGGCAGACCGCATTGACGCGGATGTTCTCATGCCCGTATCGCTTGGCCAACCCCTTCACCAGCCCGACGACGCCGAACTTGGCGATGTTGTAGACCGGACTGTAGGGTGAGCCCTGCAGCCCCGACGTCGATGCGGTGAACAGGATTGATCCACCACCGCGCGACCGCAGTTCCGGCAGCGCCGCCTCGGTGGTGACAAGAACCGAGCGGACATTCAAATTCATCGCGAAGTCGTAGTCTTTCCAGTCGAGCCCCTCGATCGACGCCGGGCCGGGCGTGCCGACATGGTTCCAAACGAAATCAAGCCCGCCAAATTGCTTCGCCGTCTGGCGAACGATGTCGCGGGCAAATTCATCGCCGGTAAGGTCGCCGGACAAGGCGATCGCCTTGCCGCCGGCCGCGGTAATCTGGCGCATGACAGCTTCGGCAGCGTTGTTGTCCAGATCGACAACCGCGACCGAGGCACCCTCGGCCGCGAAGCGCAACGCACCGGCTCGGCCCATACCGGAACCGGCCGCAGTGACGATGCCAATTTTGTTACTTAAGCGCATTATCGTTTCCTCAGGTTTCTGGCGGTTCTTTTTCAGACAGACCAGCGCAGCCGCGGCGGCCGTCGGGGCGCAGGCTGCTTCAGCCAACCATCGGCTCAGCCGGTTTCCATCGGCAGGCTCTCGTCTTTCGCCCACTCCGACAGCGACGCGTCGTAGATACGCACGTCGGTGTGCCCCAGCATCGTCAGGATCAGCGCGTCGGCACTGGCCGCGATGCCGCCGCCGCAATAGGCGATTACCGGCCGGTCCAGCGCGCCGACCGCGCCAAGCCGGGCGCGTAGCGCATCGGGCGGCAGGAAGGCGTTTGTTGCGGGATCGACCAGATGGGCAGCCGGCACGTTGACGCTACCGGCAATGCGGCCAGGCCGGCCATAGGCATTGCCGCCACCGCCGGTGTGCTGCGCCGGCAGCAGGGCATTCAGCGTGCAGATGCTGGCGTCACCGATCGCTGCCTTGACCGCGTCCTTGCCCACCATCAGGTTGCGGACCTGCTGGACCGTGAAATCGCTTGCGGGGCGAGCCCGTCCGGGTCCGGTTTCAGCGGGGCGGTTTTCCGCTGTCCATTTCTGCCAGCCACCGTTCAGGACCGCGGCGTTGTCATGGCCGAATTCGCGCAGCAGCCACCAGACGCGCGTGGCCCACCACGGGTTGGCGGTGCTGTAGGTGATGACGCGGGTGGCGTTGCCGATCCCGAACCGGCGCATCGCAGCGGCGAAGTCTTCCGGCTTCTGGCGCATGAAATTCAACTTCTGCGTGGTGTCGGACACGTCACGCGATACGTCGCAGAACTGGGCGCCCGGAACGTGGCCTTTTTCATAGTCTTCGCGGGCGGGTTTGACGACGTAGGTGGTCTTGGGATCAGGGATCAGATGCACCGTGCAGTCCAGCACGATCACATCGTTCAGGTGCTGGGCGAGCCAGTCGGTCTCAACCAGGTATTCGGGATGAACGAAATCGGCCATCTCAGTTTCCTTCCTCAATGCCCGTGGGCAAGTTCAGCCAGTTCAATCACCACGTTTCCGGTCGCCGCGGGATCCAGGAAGATGATTTTTGATCCGCCATGCCCGATCCGCCAAGTATCGCTCTGCAGCTTCACGTTCTTGGCCTTCAGTTCGGCAATGGCGCCTTCGATGTCCTCGACCTCGAAACAGATGTGAAACAACCCGGTGCCTTTCTCGGCGATCCATTTGGTCACGCCAGATTCCGGACCGTTGCCTTCCAGCAATTCGATGTAGGTCTGGCCGACCGGCAGCATCGCCAGCCTGGTCGCACCGATCTGTTCCTCGTATTCCAGCTCCAGGCCGAACGTGTCGCGCATCAGGTCCAGCGACTGCTTCATCGAATCCACGGCAATGGCGATATGTTCCACACGCTTGATTTTCATCGTAACGATCCTCCTCAGGACATGATGACGCCGCTATCCACCGGGTAGATGTTTCCGGTCACCTTACGTGTCTCATCGGACGCCAGGAAAACCGCCATGTGGGCGATGTCCTCCGGCTCGATCAGCCCCAGCAGGTGCGCGTTGGCCATCTTCTCCAGCGCGGTATTGCCGGCCACCAGCTTGCGGACCCGATCCGTCATGGTGGCGGACGGCGCGATCGCGTTGACGCGGACCGTGGGCGCAAATTCCACCGCCATGGATCGTGTCATCGAGGCAACCGCGCCCTTGGCGGCGGTGTAGCAGTCGCGCCCTGGAATCCCCATCAGCGCAACGTTCGACGACATGTTGATCACCGACCCACCGCCGGACCTGATGATCGCCGGGATGCCGAACCGGCACCCGAGGAAGGTGCCGAACAGATCCAGCTTGATGACCCGCCAGAATTCCTCCAGCGGCGCGTCGGTCACGTCGCTGTCGTTCAAGGTCGACCCGCCGGCATTGTTGTGCAGCACGTGCAACGCGCCATAGTGCTGCACGGCGGCGTTGATCGTTGCCTGGATGCTGTCGGGGTCCGTGACATCAGTAGGAATGGCGATCACCTCGCCGCCCGCCTGCACGATCAGCTGCGCGGTCTGCTCACCGGCTTCGGCGTTCAGTTCGGCTACAACAACCTTCGCCCCCTCCGCCGCGAACAGCTTGGCCGTCGCGCGTCCGATACCGGTTCCGGCACCGGTAATGACCGCAACTTTCCCCTCCAGGCGTGGCATTGGCGTTTCCCCTGTCTATGTTGGCATTATCGTCACCCGGGCGCCCGGGCGGATCAAGGGGGCGTGCGGATCACCGTATGAGGGACCGAACATGCCAGCATTGCCCAGCGAACCGTTCGGCACACTGCCCGATGGCCACCAGACCGCGCTGTACACCTTGCAGAATGACCAGCTGCGCGTCCGGATCACCGATTACGGCGGCCGCATGGTTAGCATCGAGGCCCCCGACCGGAATGGCCGGCGCGACCACGTGCTGCTGGGCTTCGGCAACGTCGGCGGCTACCTCACCGCCGGGTCCTTCGGCACGCTGCTCGGCCGCTATGCCAACCGTATCGCCGGGGCCAACATAACGCTCGATGGGCAAAGCTACCCGCTGTCGAAAAATGAGGGCGCCAACACGCTGCATGGGGGCGCCGTGGCGTTCAGCCAGCTGGTGTGGAAAATCGCTTCCGTCACATCGGACAGTCTGGTCCTGACGCATGTCAGCCCCGACGGCGACCAGGGGTTCCCCGGCGCGCTGACCGTCCAGGCGACCTATCAGCTCAGCGCCGATCAATTGTCCCTGACCTTCGAAGCGCATACCACCAAGCCGACAGTCGTCAACCTCAGCGCCCACCCCTATTTCAACCTCGGCGGCCCCGCCTGCCCCGACGTGCTGGGCCATGAGGTGACCATTGCCGCCGATGCCTTCCTGCCGACCGACCCGGCTCAAATTCCCACCGGCGAAATCCGCCCGGTCGCCGGCACCCCGTTCGACTTTCGCCAACCCACCCGTCCCGGTCAGCACATCCGCCAGCCCGACCCGCAACTGTTCGTAGGCCTGGGCTACGACCATTGCTTCGTCCTGCGTGGCGACGGCCCCGCCGTCACGGTGCACGACCCTGCCAGCGGTCGCATGCTGGAGGTCCACACCGATCACCCCAGCGTGCAGGTCTACACCGGGAACAAGCTGAGCGGCGCTTTCGCCGGTCATGGCGGCGTCATCTATCGTCAGTCGACCGGCCTGGCGCTGGAGCCGCAGGCGTTTCCGGATGCACCGCATCATCCGGCGTTCCCCTCGACCGTGCTGCGCCCCCAGGAAACCTATCGGCGCAGCATCCGCTACCGGTTCACCGCGCGCTGATCACGAACCGGGCTCCTGCACCGAGGCAAGGAACGCCAGGATCTTGTGGAACTCATCCATCGAGATGATACCGTTCCAGTTCGGCATGCCCTTGCTCACCCGGCCATGCGTCACGGTCTGGATAAACGTGTTGGGCATGGTGTCGCCGTAGCGCTGCCGTAACAGCCGCAGATTGCGGCGTTGCTCACCCTGCACCGCATCCGGTCCGTGGCAATGCGCGCAGTTCTCGTTGAAAAGCTGCCGCCCGGCGGCAACGTCCGCGCTATCCGATGACACCGTGGAGGCCTGCGACGGGGAAGCCGGCACCGCCGCATTGTGTTGCACGTTCGAAGCATCGGCGGCCTGGGACTGCGGCGCGGGAAAACCGTATTTTGCCGACAGGACCTCGATCGATGGGCGAAGCTCAGCCAAGGCGTGGTCAACCTGGTCACGCAAGGCCGTCTCGGTGCGCGCAAACGCGATCCCGGCCTCCCATTGCATATGATCGCCCTGGGCCGGAACGATGCGATAGGCATGCTGCAGCTTTGTTTCGTTCAGCCAGCCGGCGGACGCACCCCAGACGAACGCCACATCGACCTTGCCATCCCGCAGGTCCTGCATCGCCTCTTCCGGCGACAACACCGTAACGGTCTGCACGTCGTTGCTGGCCGCCAGGATGTCCTGCGGCGGTGATGACCATTGCACCGCCACCCGCCGGCCATGAAGATCCGCCACCGTGGACACCCCCAGCGCGGCTGGCGCGATCAGCGCGTAGCCAAGCTGGGCAACCGGCTGCGAGAAGATCAGCCGAGGCCCCATGAAGTCGCTATCGTCCGGCACACCGACAAAGCCGTCGCACTGCCCGGCCAGCATCTTCTGCCGGATCTGGCGTTTGGTGTTGTAGGTCGGCACCCAGACCGCCTGGAACGGCCGTCCGAGCTGTTGCGCGATTGCGCGTCCAAGCTCGATATAGAAACCGGGCGTTGCCTCGTTTGAGCTGCTGAACGGAAGATTGTCCGGGTCGGCGCAAAGCCGAAGTGGCGGCGCTTCGTCAGCCAAGGCGACACGAGCCAGCCCGAACACCGCCATCAGGCAGGACAGGCGGGCGGCGTAACGCAAGGCCCGCCGCCACGCCCTTGGATTCAGCCAAGTCATTACAGAGAAAACACGAAAAGCGTTCCGCCTTCCGGTGTGGCGGCAATGATCTTCTTGCCGATCTCGCCCATGAAGGCCGGCGGCGATTCGGCGCGTCCTGCCAGGACGGCGATGTACTGCTTGCCGTCAATCGCAAAGGTCATTGGCCCGGCACCCACGCCGCTTCCGACATTCATCTGCCACAACGGCTTGCCGGTCTTGGCATCCAGCGCATGGAACTGTCCTTCAATGTCACCGAAAAACACCAGGTTGCCCGCCGTCGTCATCGTCCCGCCGTTCCACGGCAGCGGCAGGTTCATCGTCCAGGCCGGCTTCTGGGTCGCGGGATCAAGCGCCAGCAACTGCCCCAAATGGTCGCCATGTCCCGGATTCACCGAAAAGTCGCTGCCGAGGTAGAACGCGCCGCGGCGGTAGTTCACCTCCGCCCCCTTCATGTCCTGGCACATGTTGTTCGTCGTGACATACACCAGCCCGGTTTGCGGATTGAACGACATCGGCTGCCAGTTCTTGCCGCCCATCCAGCTCGGGCAGATATCGGTCGCCTGGTAGTCGACGCGCGGCCGCTTGGCGGGATCCTCGACCGGACGGGCGGTCGCAATGTCATAATCCTTCGCCCAGTTGACCGGGACGAACGGCTTGGCGGAAATCAGTTTGCCGGTCTCACGGTTGGCAACGAAGAAAAAACCGTCGCGGTCGGCCTTCATCATGACCGGGGTCTTCTGGCCGTCGATCGTGATGTCGGCGAGCACGAGTTCATTGACGCCGTCATAGTCCCAGGCTTCCGCGGGCGTCGACTGAAGCTGCCACTTGATCTTGCCGGTGTCGGCGTCAAACGCGATGGTGGCCGACGAACCCTGGTTGGTCAGCTTGCCGTAATCCGATGTCCCCGTGCTGCGGACCGCCGCGTTCCACGGACCGGGATTGCTGGTGCCGTAGAACACGGTGTTGGTCTTCGGGTCGTAGGACCCGATCTGCCAGGCATTGCCGCCGCCATGCTGCCAGCTGTCGCCCTTCCAGGTATCGTTGCCTGGCTCCCCCGGACCTGGAATTGTCCAGGTCTTCCAGACCTGCTTGCCGGTTTGCAGGTCATAGGCCTGCAGCGCGCCACGGGCGCCATACTCGCCGCCGGCATAACCGGTGATGACAAGATTTTTCACCACCGTGGGCGGGGAGGTGATCGCCGATCCCTGCTTGTAGTCGACGACTTCGGTCTTCCAGGCTTCCTTGCCGGTGGCTGCATCCAGCGCGATCAGCCGCCCGTCGAGCGTGCCGAACAGGATCTTGCCGCCGGCATAGGTGACGCCGCGGCTATCAAGGTCGCAGCAGACGAAAGGCTCGACATCCTCGGCGATGACCGGCTCATACTTCCAGCGTATTTTGCCGGTTCGGGCATCCAGCGCATAGACGCCATGCGGTCCGGACGAACTGGAAATATACAAGGTATCACCGATAACGATCGGCGTGGCCTCGTTGGACCGCAGCGCACCCACCTGGAATGCGTAAACAAGTTTCAGTTGTCCGACATTCTGGTCGGTGATCTGATTCAACGGGCTGAATCGCGTGTTGTCGTAGGTCCGGCCATACATCGGCCAGTTGCTGTCGCTTTTCAGCGCCTGGTCGAGTGCGTCATCGGCAAGGACCGGCGTGGCGGCGATCACGCCAACCGCAATGACGCTGCGGGTCAGGTATTTCCGCAGCTTCGAATACCGTGCCCTCATGACATTGCTCTCCCCTATGGATTCTTGGATTCCCCCCGCGACAAAACATCGCGGACCTCAACTCTGGAGAGCAGAAGCAGGTGAGTCTACCCTTCACTCGATCGCGCAACCCGATTGTGAACAGCGGTTCATGTCTTTCGGTCACCCCTGTGGCCAAGCCCACAATGTGATTTTTTAAGACTCGACTCCGATGTTACCCCGAGCATATGTTCTTGCTATGTTCGCAAACATGGTTATCCCTGAAAAGCCGCCTTTGCCTGAAAAGCCGCTTTTGAATCCAACTCCGGCTCAAGGCGCTCCCACTTCAAGGCGAAACCGTGTGCCCTCGCCTGCCCTCGCCCAGCTGCGCGAACGTATCGCCCGGATCGAGAACAGCCATGTCCGCGGCCCGACGGAACGGTCGATTCCCCTCGATATTCACGCAATTGATGAGACCCTGCCCAGCCGGGGCATCCGCCTTGGCGCATTGCATGAGGCCGCCTCGGCTGGCCCTGACACCGAACATGCCGCCGCAGCCACCTTGTTCATTGCCGGCATCCTGGCCCGGCTGGATGGTCCCATCCTGTGGGTGCTGCGCCAGGCCGACCTGTTCGCCCCCGGCCTCGCCGCCGCCGGCCTCGACCCCACCCGCATCGTCTTTGCCGAAGCCGGCAAGCACGTGCTGCCCACCATGGAAGAAGGCCTTTGCCATTCCGGCCTCGCCGCCGTGGTGGCCGAATACACCGGGCGGCTGAGCCTGGTTGCCTCCCGCCGGTTGCAACTCGGTGCCGAACAATCCGGCATCCTGGCAATCCTGCTGCGCCGCAGCCAAAGCTTTGACGACCCCGCACTGAACGAACCCACCGCCGCCATCACACGCTGGCGCATCACCGCAATGCCATCACCACCCGCCCTGCCCCACGACCCCGATACCCCTGGGCTGGGACGCGCCCGATGGCGGCTGGACCTGACACGATGCCGGGGCGGCGAACCCGGCTGCTGGACAACGGAGGCTTGCGATGCGACGGGTCGTCTCAGTCTGGTTCCCACCCCAACCCACCAACGCTCCGTCCGGGCAGCCTGAGGAAGATCGGGGCTTTGCCCCAAACCCCACCAAGGGGCGACGCCCCTTGGAACCACTTAGGGGTTTTGGGAGGGAGGGGGCGACACAGACCTCTCAACCGACACAGTCGCCCCCTCCCTCCCAAACCCCTGAATGGGATCAAAGGGGGCATGCCCCCTTTGCGGGTCCAGGGCAGCGCCCTGGTTTTCCTCTGCCGGCCATGGCCGAGTGGGCGATGCGGTATGGGCCATTGGTGGGGGTGGATCCGCCGGATGGGTTGTGGATCGATGTCACGGGCGGGGCTCATTTGTATGGCGGTGAGACCAGGCTGCTGCGTGATCTGGTGGGTCGGCTGCGGGATCAGGGGATCGTAGCGCGCACCGCTGTTGCCGACACGCCGGCGGTAGCACATGCGGTGGCACGGTTTGGCGCCGGCGGGGTGGTGCTGCCGGGGACCGATGTGATGGCCGGATTTCCGATCGCGGCGCTGCGCCTGCCACCCGAAACCCTGGCCGCTTTGCGCCTGCTGGGATTCGAGCGAGTCGGGCCCCTGGCGGCTGCGGCGCGGGCGCCTCTGGTGCGGCGATTCGGCACCGGGCTGGCGGTCCGGCTGGACCAGGTGGCCGGGGTGATGTTCGAACCGATCGTGCCGGTGGTACCGGTCGCATCAATCCAGGCCAGGCTGGGGTTCGTTGAACCGCTGCTGACGGCGGAAGCGTTTTCCACCGTCATCACCGCACTCGTCGCCCAGGTTTGTAACGATCTGGAGCGTGCCGGCCAAGGGGCTCGGCGGCTGGACCTGCGGTTCGAACGGGTGGACGGGTCAATCCAGGCACTGCGCATCGGCACCGCACGGCCGGTGCGGAATGCGCGGCATCTGGGACGGATGTTGGACGAACGGCTGGAACGGATCGATCCCGGCCTGGGCGTCGAGGCGATGCACCTGATCGTCGCTGTCGCCGATCCGGTGGGGTTGGTGCAGACCGCTTCCACCTTGGTGGCAAAGCCATCCCCCGACCTGGCGCCGCTGGTCGACCGCCTGGCCAACCGGCTGGGCGAGGCAGGGGTGTATCGCCTGGCCCCGGTGGAAAGCCATGTGCCGGAACGGTCGGTGCGCCGGGTGCCCGCGCTGGAGCATTGTTCGTTTGATCCCGCCATCCACCGCTCCGGTGGTTCCGCCTGCCCGGATCACGCTCTGGCCCAGGTGTCGGGGGGCTGGCCGGCCGACCTGCCGCGACCGGTGCGCCTGCTCAATCCGCCGCAGCCGATCGAAACGATGGCGCTGCTGCCCGACCACCCGCCGGTCGCCTTTACCTGGCGGCGGGTGCGGCACCTTGTGCGCCACGCGGACGGACCGGAACGCATCGCTGGCGAGTGGTGGAAACGCGACCGCGAATGGTTATCCGTGCGCGATTACTTTCGCGTCGAAGATGAAGATGGACGTCGTTTCTGGCTGTTCAGGAGAGGCAACGGCAGCGATATCGAGACCGGGGACATGTGCTGGTTTCTACACGGGTTTTTCTGATAACGACCGACACCGCCTCGCTGCGTCCCTGAAAAAGTGCGATGGCAGGCGCGCCGCCTGAACAGCCCGCCTTTCGTTACCGGTAAGCCCGTCCCGGCCTCACCTTGGTTACCCCAGCCTTACCTTGGTTACCCCGGCCTTACCTTGGTTACAGGCTCTCACCTCGGTCAGGGGTCTCGCCACGGCGATCATCGTCGGGCTGCCTGAACCGCCCCCGCTTCCGACGCCACCAACACAGCGATTTCCGGCTGAACCGATCTTCCACGTTGTCCGCCAGGCGACTGCGTGCTTATCTTCACCCATGCCCGGAACATTACCGGAACCATTTTCCAACTGGTTCGCCGCCCAAGGCTGGTCTCCACGCCCGCACCAGCTCGCCATGCTGGACGCTGCGGCCAGCGGGGAAAGCGTCCTGCTGATCGCCCCTACCGGCGGCGGTAAAACCCTGGCCGGCTTCCTCCCGTCCCTTGTCGATCTGGCCCAGGACCCAACGCCCGGACTGCATACACTCTATCTTTCCCCACTGAAGGCGCTGGCTACCGATATCGCCCGCAACCTAACCCGCCCGGTGCAGGACATGGGCCTTGCAATCAGCATCGAGGCGCGCACCGGCGACACCCCGGCCAACCGCCGCGCCCGCCAGAAAGCCGCCCCGCCGCACATGCTGCTCACCACGCCTGAAAGCCTTGCCGTCCTGCTTTCCCTGCCCGACGCCCCGACCTTTTTCGCCACCCTGAAATGCATCGTCCTGGACGAGGTCCACGCCCTCGCCGGCACCAAACGCGGCGATCAGCTCGCGCTCGGTGTCGCCCGCCTGCGCACCCTTGCCCCCGCCGCCCGCCGCGTCGGGCTGTCCGCCACCGTCGCCCATCCCGACGCCATCCAGGCCTATACCGGCGCCACACGCCGTATCGAGGTCGCCGACGGCGCCCCACCCGAAATCACCATGACCCTGCCGCAGGGCCGCCTGTCCTGGTCCGGCCACATGGGCCTTGAAGCCGCCCCCGAGGTCATGGCCCGGATCAAAAACGCCGGCATGACCATCGTCTTCGTCAACACCCGCGCCCAGGCCGAACTGATGTTCCAGGCGCTGTGGAAACTCAACGAAACCACGCTGCCCATCGCCCTGCACCACGGCTCCCTGGAGGTCGAGCAGCGCCGCAAGGTTGAAGCCGCAATGGCCGCGGGCATGTTGCGAGCCGTCGTCGCCACCTCCTCGCTCGACCTCGGCATCGACTGGGGCGGCGTCGACCAGGTCATCCAGGTCGGCGCGCCTAAGGGCGTATCCCGCCTGCTGCAACGCGTCGGCCGCGCCAACCACCGCATGGATGAGGCTTCGAAGGCGGTCCTGGTGCCGGCCAACCGTTTCGAGGTGCTGGAATGCGAGGCTGCCATCCTCGGCGTCGGCGCCAGGGAGCTCGACGGCGACCCGCCCCGCCCCGGCGGCTTGGACGTGCTCGCCCAGCACCTTCTGGCGCTGGCCTGCAGCGCGCCGTTCCGCGCCGACGACATCTACGCCGAAGTAACGACCGCCGCCCCCTATGCCGCCCTGTCCAAGGCCGATTTCAACGATGTGCTGCGCTTTGTCGAAGACGGCGGCTATGCCCTGCAGGCCTACGAACAGTGGAAGAAGCTGTTCCGCGACAGCGAGGGTCGTCACCACGTGCGCAATGCCCGCACCGCCGCCGCGCTGCGCATGAACATCGGCACCATTGTCGAGGCCCCCACACTCAAGGTCAGGCTGACAGGCAGGCGCGGCTTCGGCCCCACCCTTGGCGAAGTCGAGGAATACTTCGTCAACATGCTCCGCCCCGGCGACACCTTCATGTTCGCCGGCCGCCTGCTGCGCTTCATCCGCGTCCGCGAAACCACTGTGGATTGCGTGGAAGGCGGCGACGGCGACCCCATGGTCCCAGCCTATGCAGGCGGCCGCTTGCCGCTGACCACCAACCTTGCCGACCGCGTCCGCGGCCTGCTGCAAGACCCCGACAAATGGAACCTGTTTCCCGACCAGGTGCAGGAATGGTTGAAGTTGCAACGAAAAATCTCCCGGCTGCCGGGCCGGGCCGACCTGTTGGTGGAAACCTTCCCACGCGGCGACCGCTGGTATCTCGTTGCCTACTGCTTCGAGGGCCGCAACGCCCACCAGACCCTCGGGATGCTGATCACCAAGCGCATGGAGCGCTTCGGCTTCGCCCCGTTCGGCTTTGTCGCCACCGACTACGTGCTGGGCATCTGGTCCGGTAAACAGCCCCGTAACATCGCTGCCCTGTTCGACCAGGACATGCTGGGCGACGACCTGGAATCCTGGCTCGCCGACAGCTCGATGCTGAAACGCACGTTTCGCAATGTCGCCGTGATCGCCGGCCTGATCCAGCGCAACCTGCCCGGCGCTGAAAAAAACCGCCGCCAGGTGACGGTGAACAGCGACCTGATCTATGACGTGCTGCGCCGCCACCAACCGGACCACATCCTGCTGCGCGCCACCAGGGCCGATGCCGCTTCAGGGCTGATCGATGTCGGGCGCATCGCCGGCATGCTGGCGCGGGTGAAAGGCAAAATCACGCACATGGTGCTGTCGCGGGTGTCACCCCTGGCAGTTCCGGTGCTGCTGGAGATAGGACGGGAAAGCGTGCGTACCGACACCGACGAGGAAGCCTTGCTGGCCGAGGCCGAAGCCATTATCGCCGAAGCCACCGGGGAAAAGGAGCCACCGGTCCCGGCGGTCCACCGCGCCAATCAGGCCCGCCGCCGTTCCACCGGCGCACAGAAATTTTCCGTCACGCGCCGCCCCCCTGCCCGCCAGTCGGACCTGTTCTCATGACGGCCGCCGCACCGATCCACCTGGCCGGTGAGCGGCTGATGCTCGATCCCGCCGGCGCCCTGTTCTGGCCGCAACAGAAGCTGCTCGCCGTCTCCGACCTGCATTTGGAAAAAGGCTCGTCGTACGCGCGCAAGGGGATGCTGCTGCCGCCGTGGGACACGCACGCGACAATCGACCGGCTGACCCTGCTGCTGCGTCGCTGGTCGCCCGAAACCGTCGTCGCCCTCGGTGACTCCTTCCACGACGCCGCCGGCTCCGCCCGCCTGCCCGCTACCGAACAGCATCGCCTCAATGCCATGACCGAGGCCCACCGCTTCATCTGGGTTCAGGGCAATCACGACCCGATCCCACCGCGGGGCCTCGGCGGAACCTGGGTCGAGACCCACGCGATCGGTCCCGTGCTGTTCCGCCATGAGGCAATCGCCACCGCCGACCCGGGCGAAATCGTCGGCCACCACCACCCCAAGGCCACGATCCCCGCGCGCAGCGGGTCGGTCAGCCGGCCCTGTTTCGTGTTCGACGGCTACCGCCTGATGATGCCGGCATTCGGCACCTATACCGGCGGCCTCGACGTCCGCAATCCCGCGATCCACCGCCTGTTCCCCCGTGGCGGCCGCGTCTTCCTCCTGGGCAGGGACCGCCTCTTCAGCTTCGAAATCGGCCGCGGCAGCGCCCTGCGACTGGTCTAAGCAAAGATTCGCCGACTAACCCGCGGGTCGGCACCCATTCCCGCCGCCCCGATCACACCGGAGAGGCGTTACCCGCACCTGTTTCAACACGGAGCCGACCCGCTACGTCCACGCCCCGTTAAGTCCATGCCCCGTTACGTCCATTCAACGTCTCCGTGTCCTCCGCGTCCTCCAATAAGGCCCGCTTCGTGGGCCGACTCCGCGTTAAACAAACGATACCAGGCAGAGGCAGACCGGGTTATGCATGCCTCGGTGCACCCGTTACGTCCCCGGGCCGTCAGGGTCGCGCGCTGTCGAAGGCAGCTTGCGCCCCGCCACATAAACCCCGTTGCTGATGCCCATCAGGATCAGGAAATTCGCCGGAATGGCCGGGATCTCGTAGTCCACCACAACCTTGATCGTCACGAAGGCCGCCGTGATCAAGGTAAACGCCAGCATCTGCAGTCGCGTGACATCGATCTCCCGCGTCTGGCGGTTTGGTGCCACCAGGTCCGCCCATTCCGGCGTGATCGGCTGCGGCGGCGCCAACGGCACTCGCTGCGCCGCCGGCACCCCAGCCCCCGCCATTGCCCCCGCTCCACCGGGCACCCGTGCGAGCAGCGCCGCACCGCCGGCAATGCCCAGCAACGTCAACGTGCCCTCACTGATGCTGATCAGATTGCCCGACAGGGTCATCACGTAAATCGCCGACAATCCCACCACGAACGTCCACAGCACGATCTGCAACTGCGACAGGCTGGCATAGCCGTCCTGCGTCGAGATGACCCGCAGCAGCAGGTTGCGCCCTATAATCTGCCGATGCCTGGCAATACTGTACAGGATCACCCAAACCAGCAGGACCACGACCGCCACGACGATCCAGGCCACCGCCACATTCGTCACGCCGACCTGAACTGCGATGACAACGACCGGCCCATCCGTCGGCGTCACCTCAACGATCATGTCCGCCACAGGCACCGTGCCGGCTCCGGTAAAGACAAACCCTTTTCCATCCGCCACCCGCCGCGGCCACCAAACCTCGTTCGGCAACCGCGGCAACGCGGGCACCACCGCGCCATACTCGGTCGCACCATTCGGATTGAATACGGAACGGACCTGCGGACTTCCGATCTGGCCACGCTTGGTATCAAACGTGCCATCCGGGCTGCTCCAGGCAAAGCACACGCGGGTCTGCTTCACCGCCACGGACCCAGCGACGCCGTGTATGATGAAGCGCACCTCCGACCCCCGCGGCCGCCACAACGTATCGGGATCGAGTTCCACCACAAGCGCCGAGGGCCCCGCCTCGTCCGGCACCGGGCGCTGCGGGCAGTCGGCACTCCGGGCAACCGCCGCGCTCGGATGCAGCGTCGGCGTGTCGGCGTTTGGCGTACCGGCGATCGGCTCCGCGGCCATCGCCGCCGTGGCCCACAGCGCCATAAACGCCGGCAGCAAGGCCCAGCGCATGGACCGCCGCCCCCGGCTCAACCCCAACGCCACTGCCAGGCCTCCGGCACCGGACCACCCCTGTAGTCGACCGCCGCCGCCTTCAGTCCATCCAGCCGCAGGCACTGGCGCACCATTTCCGGGATCATCACCGAGGCAATCGCCACGCCCAGGCATTCATGCAATCCAAACCCGAAGTGATACTGGTTACCCCGTCCTCGCCCTGGATCGAAAACATCTGGATTCGAGATGGCGTGTGGATCGAACATCGCCGAATGGGTGACGGCAAGCACCGTCGTGCCCTTCGCGATCGCCGCCTCATGGGCCTCGCCCCGGCCCAGCACCGCGTCCTGTTCACACATCCGGAAGAAATACGGAAACGCCGGCTTGAACCGCAGCGCCTCGAACGCAAACCCATCCACCGCCGAGGCGTCGTCGCGCAACGCGCCCACCCGAGCCTGGGCGAGAATCTCAGTATGGGTCATAAGGTATTGCAGGACATTCACCACGGCGTGCGAAGTCGTTTCAACCGCGCCGATCAGCAGCCCGCCGACATTCTGAACCACCCGCTTGACATCGAAGTTCACCGCCTTGGACCGCGACAGCTCGACCAGGCGCGAAACCGAATCATGCGGCCTGACACCCAGCGCCACCTCGGCCTCGCGGGCGGCGACCAGCGCGAACAGGTAGGCAGCCAGTTCCACACTGGCAATTTCCCGATGCCGCACGACCGCGGCCGGGTCGGGCCAGAGAAAGGCATCGAACGGCTGGTTCCAGAACGCATCGGTCTGGTTCCAGTACGACCATTTTTCCATCGCCGACGTGTCGCCGTGGGCGAAACCGAACCACTCCTTCACCAGAGCCAGCGGCACCGCTCGCGACAGGCCCGAAACCGCATCGATCGACCCACCCGCCGCGGCCAGCAATGAGGCGGTTCTGTCGGCAACGAAACCGCGGATCGCCGGAATGTCCTCGAAATCGAGGATCGAGCGCATGATCGACTTCTCGCGCCAGTGAACCGCGGTATCGTCCTGCGCCATCCAGTAGTCACCCTGTTTGGGCTTGTACAGCGCAACACTGAACAGCTCGAAACGGCGCAGGATCTCGGTGCAGTCGCTCGCAAGAAACGCCAGCGTCACTTCCGGCGTGACCAGAACCGGCCGGTTGGCGCGGACCTCGGCATAGAACGCCAGGGGTTCGTTGAAGATCCACCCCCGCACCAGCTTCCATCGATCCGATTTCGGTGTGCTATCGAAACGTTCTAGATAGCCGGGCATGGTGTTTCCCCCATCTGCTCGCCGGCATTTTACGGAAAACGCTGCCCCAGCCAGGAACAACCCAGGCCGGAGCCGCCGGAGATTGAGGTTACACTACAGGACTTACCTACGGTAGCAATACGGAATCTTCCGCGCCCGGTTCATCCAGCCGGAAACGCCGCTTCCATCGCTCGGCGGTAGCGGTACGTCTCATCATCACGATCGATCACCACATCATCCCACGTCACCGGCTGGCCAGCCGCCACGTCCCGCACCAGCGGCACCCGGTTGGCCAGCCCGATCGGCAGACCGCCATGCCGCAGGCTGTCGGCCGCCGTCATCAGCTTGCCCCAGACGCACGCCCCACCTTCGCCATCCAGCATCTCCCCCGCACGCAGGTCGCGCTTCGCCGTGGACACCACATCGCCGCGGAACCCGGTCGGCGCACCCGTCGCCTCCCTGCGCAGGGCCGCCGACAATATCGACACATTCAGTTCCAGGCCGATCAGATGGAACGGGCGATACAGCGCCGACACCCGACCCGAGGAATCCGTTACGACACCGTATTCCTGGAAGCACCGTTTCGCATAGTCGTTCGGCGCCTCGAACACCACGAACACACCCCAGCGCAGGTCGTTCACCACCGGGCTGCCGTCGCGATGCACGGACGAAATCACCTCCACCTGGCCGCTGTGGTGCAACGAACCGGCGTTGCCGGGCCGCAGCTTTTCCGCCATTTCATGGGTTCCCACCGGCGGAAACACCAGCCCATCCGGCGCCGGCGTCAGGCCGGACGCATTGGCCACCGCCGCCATCTCGATCGCCGATTTCGTGCCGTCAAGAAACGAGTTGAACATCTGCGGGTTCATCCCGCCCACACGCGCCTGCTCCGGCGTCAACCCGTAGTAGCCCCACACCGTATCGGGCGTGGAGGCATGGTATTCCGGCATGTATTTGGTGCCCTTGCCCGCGGCAATGATCGGAAAGCCGCAGGCCCGCGCCCAATCGACCAGCTCGCAGATCAATGCCGGCTGGTCGCCGTAGGCCAGGCTGTAGACGACGCCCGCCGCCTCAGCCTCGCGCGCCAGCAATGGCCCGGCCAAGACGTCGGCCTCCACATTGACCATGACGATGTGCTTGCCCGCGCGGATCGCACGCCGCGCATGGCCGATGCCGGCAGGCGCATGGCCGGTGGCCTCGATCACCACCTCGACATCGTCCGATGTAATCATCGCCCCGGCGTCATCGACGAACCGCGTTTCGGCGATCCGCTCGTCTGACCAGCCAACGTTCCGACAAGCCTGGCGCGCCCGGTCCGGCGACAGGTCGGCAATTGCCGCCACCTGCAGGCCCGGTGTCGTCGGCACCTGTGACAGAAACATCGAGCCGAACTTGCCGGCACCGATCAGGCCGACGCGCACCGGATGTCCGGCGGCCGCACGGCGTTGCAACAGGCGATACAGGTTCATGTCGGTCCTCCGATCCGGAACGGCGGCGGTTCCTCCAGCGCCGGTCCCATAAGCGTCAGGGTTTCTACAGGCGCTCCCGCGGAAACGCGAACCCTCTCGTCAACCGCAGCCAGCCCCCCACGTGGTTCAGGACCCGCCGGACCAGATGCCCCGCCCCGCCGCTCGGGCGTCGGCCTCCGGCTGGCGCAGCGCGGCGGCGTCGGCGCGCGCCCAACCATCCGCTACCAGCGCGACGCCAAGTTTCTGCCCGCCGGCGGCACACTCGCCAACTGGCCGGCCCAGCGCGTCATGCCCGTGGATCGTACACGCAGTGCTGCGGCCATGCACCAGCGTCGCCAATGCGTTCGCCGCCGCCGATCCGCAATCCACCATCGCCCCGTCGGCGCCGCGGCATTGCGAGCCACGTGCCGGCGCAACGATCCCCTCCAGCCGTACCACCTGCTCGCCCATCCGCAACGTGGCGCCGTCCAGCACCATCAACTGGTCCGCCGCGGCGGACACCTGGCTGCTCGCAGGCGGCCCCGCCGGCGCATCCGCCGGACGAACCGACACCGAGGCCAGGATCAGCGCCGCGACGCCGCCAGCCAGCGCAAGCCCGACCGCCGGCAGCACCGGCCGCAGGCGCACATCCGATCGGAAAATCCGTCGCTTGCGGTTCAAGGACACGACCGGCGCCCCAGCTCATTGCGTCGCTGGCACAGGTTCGCCAGCGATCCCAGGCGCCGATTCGCCCGCTGCCGACGGCAACAGTCAAGTCCAATATGCCGGTTGTCGCCTGAATTTCTCAAACGCCAGGATGATCCGGGGCCGGATCTTTCCCGCCCGCGCCGCCAGAAACCCGGCGACCACGCCCACCGCATAGGCGTGCCGTCCGCCGGCCCCGCCAAGTTCCTCCAGCAGGTGCGTCGCCACGGCGCCATCGTTCAACACGCCCAGCCGCTGCTGCAGGATGCTCAACCGGCGAATGAACCGCCCAACGCCTTTGCCATGATAGACGGAGGCGAACATCTCGGCAGCATAGCGCGCCCGCTTGGCCCGCAGCCGAACCCCATGCAGGCCCGGGATGTCCAGGTCCTCCATGCGCTTCCCGGATGCGATCAGCCGCCGGCACCGGTGCTGCAGCACCGTGGCGCTGAACTCCGCCAGGGACGCCGGCGGCACCTCAGCCGGGACATCCGCCACACCGGCAGCAAGCGCACCGGCAGCAAGCGCGTCGGCAACTCGCGCACCAATACTTGGCGCACCAATACGTGGTACATCGGCAGCCAGCACACCGGTAGTTGGCACACCGGCAGCCGCAAACCATGCAAGCTCGATCCCGAACCTGCGAAACGCCGCGCTCGCCAGATAGGTCGCCAGCTCCGCCCGGTGCTCACGCCGCCGCCGCGCCGCCGCCGTGGCAAGCCGCTCAACCCGCTGGTCGTCGCCCATCGCCGCGCGGATCACCGGCATGGTCTCGTCCGTGAACACATCCCAGTCCCTGCTGGGCCCCAACCGCCGCCCCAGCGCGCGCAACTGGTCATTGATCGCGTTCAGCACGCCAGGTTCCACCGCCGGCCGGAAGATCGATATCGCCGATCGTGCCCGCCGAACCGCCACGCGCATCTGGTGCACCGCCTCGCTGCCCGCAGCGTCCAGCGTGCCGGCGCGCGGCGCGTAAGCCAGGATGACGTCGGTCAGGTGTCCGATGATATGCGCCAGGGCTGCCGGCACATCCGTCAGCGTCCCTGGCAGCGCCGGCGCACCGAGGTGGCGGGGCAGCGGCGCCCGGCCGATTGCCAGGCCGACCGCCTCCGCCGCCAGCGACCCCAGCGGCACCGAAGCCGGAATCGCATCGGCGATCAACATCGCCGTGCCGCGTACCGCCGCCGCCTCACCGCTTAGCAGAATCCGCGCCACCGGCTGCTCCGCGGTCACCGCGCGCAAAACCCCCCGCTCGATCGTCAGCGTAACCGGCTGATCGCCGATCCGGTGCAGGCTGACGGAACGCCGCCCCTCAAATGCCGCCAGCGGCGCCAGCGGTGATGCCAGCGCGGACAGGTCAGGCGCATCCGACAACACCGGCGCCGGCTGGCCCGGCAGCCACGTCGCCTCCCCCGGCATCATCCGCTCAAGTCGCCACGTCCCGCGTTGCTCCGCCAAGGACAGCCCATCGGCCAGCAGGGCGTGTTCCGGGCTGTCATGCCAGACAAGCTTGACCGGCACCGAACGTGCCCGGCCGTCGCGGCTCGCCGCGAACGCCTTCAGCCGTCCCAGACCGCCGACCAGGTCCGCGGGCGCGGTCAGTTCAAGCTCCATCAGGCCAAGCTCCATCAGGCCAAGCTCCATCAGGCCAAGCTCCATCAGGCCGAGCTCCATCAAGACTGACCGTTTTCCCCTAGCATCCGCGGCGTCAGAAACCGCACCAGCCGGCCGCCGCCCTCACGCAGATCCCACCATGACCCGGCGATGACGAACTCCGCCAGCGCGCCCGTCGGATAACCCGCGGCCAGGCCACGCGCCGCCTCGCCACCGCCGGTCATCGTCGCGGCGCCGGCCAGGCTGACCGCAAAGTCGTGCAGCCCGGGATTGTGGCCGATCACCAGCACGCTGCGCACGGTCTCGGCAACGCCGTGCAACGCCGCGCCCAATTGCAGCGGCGTCGCCAGGTACAAGCTGTCCATCGGCTCGACCAAAGGCATCTCATCCCACGGTTCCAACGCTTCCAGCGTCTCCATCGCGCGCCGGGCGGTCGACACCAGAACGACATCCGGCGCCAGGCCAAGATCACGCATCGCCTGTCGCATCACCGCCGCCGACCGTCGCCCACGCGTGTTCAGCGGGCGATCCCGATCGGACATCGAGCCATCTTCCCAGGAAGACTTTGCGTGACGCAGGAGCAGGAGCTGACGCATGACGAAATCATCCTGCCACGAGACGCAGGCGTTGTCCTCCCCCTTCAACAGCTCTCGGCATATCGCCATCACGGGATCTCTCGTTGGGAGCAAAACCGCGACGCGGCGATCGCCTCGCGAATCGCGTGGCGGCGCATGAAGCCCCCCAAGGCACCGCCCGCTCCCCGAGGCCACCCCCCGCCCCCGGGTGCAACCCGACAAGTTCCCGCGTGTAACGCAACCGGAGCCACGCCGCCGCGCTGTCTCCCCGCACGGACAGGGAGCAATCCATGAGTGGCGCCGAAATCACCACCGACATCCCCGCCAGGATGGACCGCCTGCCCTGGAGCAGGTTCCACATGCTTGTCGTCGTCGCACTGGGCATAACCTGGGTACTGGACGGGCTGGAGGTGACGATCGTCGGCTCGATCGGCCCGATCCTGAAGGATCACCAAACCCTCGCGCTGACTGATCAGGACATCGGCAGCGTCGCCGCCTGCTATGTCGCCGGCGCGGTTATCGGTGCCCTGGCGTTCGGCTGGCTCACCGACCGTTTCGGCCGCCGCCTCATCTTCAACGTCACCCTCGGCATCTACCTGCTGGGCGTGCTGTGCAGCGCCTTCGCCTGGAATTTCTGGTCGTTCGCCGCCTTCCGGATGATCACCGGCCTCGGGATCGGCGGCGAATACGCGGCAATCAACTCCGCCATCGACGAACTCATTCCCGCCCGGCTGCGGGGCCGCATCGACCTTATCGTCAACGGCAGCTATTGGGCCGGCGCCGCGCTTGGCGCCGCGGGGTCGCTGCTATTGCTGTCCGGCCGCTTCGTCGGCATCGACCTCGGCTGGCGCCTCGGCTTCGGCATCGGCGCGGTGCTCGGCTGCGCGATCCTGTTCCTGCGCCGCTTCGTTCCCGAAAGCCCACGCTGGCAAGTGACCCACGGCCGCGAGGAAGAGGCGAAAAAGACCACCGACGAGATCGAGCGCAACATCGGCAAGACCCTGCCACCACCCAAGAACTCCCTGAAGATCCACCCGCAGAAAGTGTTCGGCTTCGGCATGATCCTGCGTGCGATGGTCGGCAAGAACAGCGGCCGCAGCTTCCTTGCACTGACGCTGATGGTCGCCCAGGCGTTCCTGTTCAACGCCGTGTTCTTCACCTATGGCCTCGTGCTGGCGACGTTCTACCACGTCCCGGAGACGCGGATCGGCATCTACATCCTGCCCCTCGCGGCCGGCAACTTCCTGGGCCCCCTGCTGCTCGGGCACCTGTTCGACACCGTCGGGCGCAAGAAGATGATCGCCGGAACCTATGGCCTGTCCGGCATCCTGCTGATCGTCGTGGCCGCCCTGTTCGGCATGGACCTGCTGACCGCCTGGACCCAGACATTCTGCTGGATGGCGATATTCTTCGTGGCCTCCGCCGCCGCCAGTTCAGCCTATCTCACCGCCAGCGAAATATTCCCGCTGGAAACCAGGGCCATGGCCATCGCCCTGTTCTACGCCCTGGGAACGCTGATCGGCGGCGTCAGCGCGCCCTTCCTGTTCGGTTACCTGATCGCTTCGGGCAGCCAGCTGGCCGTGGCCGCCGGCTACGTCGGCGCCGCGGTGCTGATGATCGCTGCCGCTGTCTGTGAGGTGTTCCTGGGCGTCGAGGCCGCCGGGAAATCACTTGAAGACGTCGCCCAGCCGCTGTCCAGCACGGCTTGACGCATCACCCGCCGCCGCCGTTTCATCCCCGCATGACCAGCCAGGCGTTCCTCCCGATCCTCGCCCTGGGGCTGCTGCTCCCCGCCACCGGCGGCGCGGCGGCCCCGCCCGCCAAAGCCGAGACACAGACCATCGTCATGGTCGACAATCGTTTTGAACCGGACCACATCACCTTCCACGCCGGCCAGCCCTATGTTCTGCGCCTGGAAAATCGCGGCAAGGACATGCACGAGTTCACCGCTGCGGCGTTCCTGAAAGCCTCAACCATCAAGGACAAAAGCAAGCTCGCCAACAACGGCACCGACATTGTCGTCCAGCCCGGCAAGACAGTCACCATCGCGTTGACCGCCCCCGCCAAGGGCCACTACGACCTGACCTGCGCCGACCACGACTGGGACGGCATGACCGGCAGCATCACCGTAGATTAGAGCAACATCACCCTGACCGGAATGGTCAGGGTGATGAAGTTGCTCGCTCAAACAACGAGATAGAGCGCGCTGACTGTTTACAGTCAGGCTGAAAGCGCTCTAGCCCCACCCCCGATGGAGTGCCCCGGCTATCCGATCCCCCGTACACCATCGGCGTTCATCATCTTACCTCCCTGCCGATCCACACTATCCCCACTTCGCCTCGAACCGATGCACCGTCGGAAACCCCATCATCGCATTCATCTCCGAAAACGGAGTCTGCGTCGGCCCGCCCACGCTCGTTCCATTCTGCAACAGATATGAATACCCATCCCGCAACGCCTGCGCCGCGGTCAGGAACCCGGTGCCCGGAAACAGCGCCACCTTGTAGCCAAGCCGCTCCAGCTCTGCGGCCGACAGAAACGGTGTCCGCCCACCCTCGACCATGTTCGCCAGCAACGCCGCGCCACCGAATCTCTCGCCAATAAGGCGCAGTTCCTCGACCGATTCGGGGCTCTCGATGAACAGCACATCGGCGCCGGCCTGCAGGAACGCCTCGCCGCGCCGCAGCGCTTCATCCAGTCCCTCCGAATACCGGGCATCGGTGCGCGCCACGATCAGGAACTCAGGATCGGGCCGTGCATCCACCGCAACCCGTATCTTCTGCACGGCGTCGGCAAATGGAACCACCCGGCGGAACTCGGTATGCCCGCACTTCTTCGGACTCTCCTGGTCCTCAAGCTGTATCCCCGCCGCACCCGCCGCGGCATAGGCCCGCACCGTGCGATCCACGTTCAGCAGCCCGCCATACCCGGTGTCGCCGTCGGCGATGAACGGCACGTCGACCGCGGCGGCGATGCAGCGAACCCGGTCCAGCATCTCCGTCACGCTCGCCAGCCCGGCATCCGGCACACCGAGCGCCGAGGCCACCGCCCCGTACCCGGTCATGTACAGCGCCGGGAACCCCAGGCTGTTGGCCACCCGCGCCGAGATGCCGTCGAACACGCCAGGCAGCGTCAGGATGCCGGGCTGGCGGATAATATCGCGGATCGAAGCCTTCATCGTGCTCACCTTCTCAATAGGGCGTGTCGCGCATGCCAAGCGCAGCCGCCGCACGGGCCTGGTAGGCGCGCAGCGCGTCGGTGACGGCCTGGCCCTTGAAGCCACCACGGACGGTGTTGGTCTCCACCGCCTTGTAGGCGTCGCGCAGCCCCTCGCACAGCGGCCGGCCGCCCGGGATGGACAGCCAAAGCCGCAGCAGATGCCGCTTGCGCGCCGGCTCGTCATGATCCTCGAACTGGGTGCGCGAGTGGATCATGACGTGGTTGTTGAGGAACTGCATGTCGCCCTGTTCCAACACCATGTCGAAACGGAATTCATCGGTCTCCGCCAGCTCCTGGATCACATCCAAAGCCCGGTGGTCGCGCTGGCTCAGCCGCGGCGTATCCCCGCGCAGCTGGCTGGATCGAATATGATTACGGATGTACCGAGCAGCGAAATGCCCGTCCTGCAGGCTGTAGATCGGCGCCATGTAGAACGGCGGCTCATCCGGCGCTTCCTCACTCTGCCGGTTATAGGGAAACGGCTCATACAGCCGGTCCACCAGGTCCGGATCGCGCCGCAGGATCGCGTTGTGGATGGCCACCGAGCTTGCCACCCGGCTGATCCCGCCCGACTTCGCCGTCTGCAAACAGTAAAGCCCCACGATGTCGGTGCCGTCGACATGGTAGTCCAGTTCCGCATTGGTATTGTAGCCGCGCCCGCCCGCCCCCCGGTATTCACCGCCGGCGGCGCGCACGTCCGACATCAACTGGCTCGCCTTTCCCTGTGGACGAGCGACCCCAAGATGCGTGCCGATCGCCCAGAACAGCAGCCGGTTGTCCTCCGGCGTGAACCGCGCGGCAGGAAACCCACGCAAGGTCATGAACCCGATGCCATCTTCAAGCGCCCGTGTCAGGTCGTCCAGCACCGGCGCCAGCGCCCCCGGCGTCACGTCATGATGGGTCAGTTCCAGCAACGGCCTGCCGCGCAGAGCCTCGACGATGGCCGCGGCCGCCGCCACTTCCGCCTCATTCAGTTGCCGCAGCCACGTCGCACCGGCGCGAAGCTCGGCGGCCCGCCAGGCAGCCCGGCTGTCAATCGCTGAGCGCACGGCCTTCGTCTCCCTGCTTTCGCCCACCTGCTTTCGCTCCCCTGCTTTCGCCCACCTGCCGTTTCCATCTGCGCGACATCGCGTCCCATCCCCCGTGAGCCGGCTGCGCTACGGCCTCGCCGGCCCAAAGCCCGGCTGCCTCATGGCTTGGCCGCCATCGTCGCGTGCTACCCACACCGACGCAACCCAGCCTGCCGCGACCAACATGTCAGGACCGCGTTCAAAACCGTTTATCCCGCCTCGGACAAGGGGGTAAACCGCCGCTCGTCCTTCCTCAACGACAAGGCACCGATGACCCAACTCGCCGAACTGCCCGATGCCGAACTGCAAGCCCTGCGCCGCAAGACGCAGGCAGACTACGACGCCTTCCGTGCACGTGGCCTGAAACTCGACATGACACGCGGCAAACCGGCAGCCGACCAGTTGGACCTTGCGGAGCCGATGCTGACCCTGCCCGGCAATCGCGACCACTTCACCGAGGCCGGCGACGACGCGCGTAACTACGGCGTCCTGCAAGGCCTGCCCGAGGTCCGATCCCTGTTCGCCGCCCCGCTGCTTGGCGTCCCGCCCGGCCAGGTCGTGGTCAACGACAACTCCAGCCTCGCCGTGATGCACGACACGCTGGTCTGGTCGCTGCTGAAAGGCGTGCCCGGCGGCACCGAACCTTGGGTGAAATCCGCACCGGCATTCATCTGCCCGGTCCCCGGCTACGACCGCCACTTCGCCCTGTGCGCGGAATTCGGCATACGCATGCTGCCGGTTCCAATGACCGGCCACGGCCCGGATATGGACGCGGTCGAGGCGCTGGCCGCCGATCCCGCGGTAAAGGGCATGTGGTGCGTGCCGAAATACTCAAACCCGACCGGCGATGTTTACGCGCCGGAAACCGTCCGGCGGCTCGCCACGATGCGGACCGGCGCGCCGGATTTCCGCCTGTTCTGGGACAACGCCTACGCAGTCCACCACCTGGGCGGACACCGCCACGCCATCGACAACATCCTGGACGCATGCGCCGCCGCCGGCCACCCGGACCGCCCCTTCATCTTCTCTTCCACGTCGAAGATCACCCTCGCCGGCGCCGGCCTCGCCTTCTTCGGCGCCTCCCCCGCCAACGTGGCCTGGTACATGGCCCGCATGTTCAAGCGCACCATCGGCGCCGACAAGCTGAACCAGTTGCGCCATGTGCGCTTCCTGAAGAACGAGGCCGGCCTGACGCGCCACATGGACGCCCATCGCGCCCTGCTGGCGCCGAAATTTACCGCCGTTCAGGCCGCGCTTGAACATCGTCTGGCCGGCACCGGTGCGGCAAGCTGGGCGCACCCCGAGGGCGGCTACTTCATCAGCCTCGACGCGATGCCAGGCACCGCGAAGCGGGTCGTCACCCTCGCCGCTGGCGCCGGCCTTGCGCTGACCGCCGCCGGATCGACCTGGCCGCACGGCGCGGACCCGCACGACAGCAACCTGCGCCTGGCCCCCACCTTCCCCGCGCTCGCCGACGTCACCGTCGCTTCCGAAGGCATTGCCCTGTGCATCCTGCTGGCCGCCATCGAGAAGCAAGCCGCCGCACGCGCCTGATGTCCGTGTCTCGTCCGCCCGACTGACCTGACCGTCAAAAAGTTCCGTTCACGAAGTTGCGATCCACATTACCCCTTGTGCATTTAAGATGACCGGTCATATCTCGGCGCATGGTCAGAATGTCATCCCACGATGTGCGGGAGCGTCTGTTGCAAGCCGGGGTGCAGATTTTCAGCAAATCCGGCTTCAACGGCTGCAGCGTGCAGGACATCACCGAATGCGCCGGTGTGCCCAAGGGATCCTTCTACAACCACTTCGATAGTAAGGAGGCGCTTGGCGCCGCTTCCCTGCGCCATTACTGGTTGCAGGAAGCCGACGACTGGCTGGCCGTCCTGAAGCAGTCCGATGCGTCACCACAACAGCGTCTACGGACGTATTTCGAACAGGGCTGCGACGAAATCATCGCCATGGGCTACACCTGCGGCTGCCTGATCGGCAACATGACCGCCGAGTTGTCGGACCACAGCCCGCTCATCGCCGCCGAACTGTCGGCAATCTATGAGGGCTGGAGCCGACAGATCGCCGACTGCATCCAGGACGCCCAGGCCCGCGGCGAAATCAAGTCCGAAACCGACCCGGTGATGCTGGCGACCTTCGCGCTGAACGCGTGGGAGGGCGCCATCCTGCGCGCCCGGATCGAAAAATCCGACCGGCCGCTGCGCCAGTTTATCGAAATGATCTTCACAAATCTGCTTCGCTAGATCCCGCGAAGCTGTTCCTTCCTCTCGTCAGGAGCCGCTATGCCTACTGATGTCGATACTTTTGTCGTTGCACGTGGCCCGGTCCGGGCGCCAGGCGGCACGCGCCCCGTGCTGTGGGCCGGTGCCGCGGCGATCGTTCTGCTGCTGGCTGCCGGCGGCGTCTATCTCGGCCCGAAATGGTTCGGCAACGGCTCCTCGTCCACCGCCCAGGCCGCCCCGCCACCGCCGCCGGCGGTGACCGTCAGCCTGCCTCTGGTGCGCGACCTCGCAAGCTGGACCACCTTCACCGGCCAGTTCTCCGCCGTCGATTATGTGGAACTCCGCGCCCAGGTCAGCGGCTACCTGACCGAGATCCATTTCACCGACGGCCAGATCGTGCACAAGGGCGACCTGCTCTTCGTGGTCGATCCCCGACCCTATGAAATCGCCCTGCAACAGGCCGCTTCCCAACTCCTGACGGCAAACGCCAGCCTTGATCTCGCCTCCAAGCAGATCGCGCGCACCACTGAACTCAAGCGCAACGACTTCGCCTCGGGCGAGCTGCTGGACCAGCGCGTGCAGCAGCAGCGCGCCGCACAGGCCACCGTCGGTCAGGCCCAGGCAGCGGTCCGCTCCGCCCAATTGAACCTGGAATTCACCCGCGTCACCGCACCGCTGACCGGGCGGATCAGCACCCATCGCGTCTCGCTGGGCAACCTGATCCAGGGCGGCCAGGGTGCGGCCTCGTCCACGCTGCTCACCACCATCGTTTCACTCGATCCGATCTACCTCGATTTCGACATGAGCGAAGGCGACTACCTGACCTATCAGCGCTACCTGCAAAGCCAGCAGGGCGGCAATCCGGTCGATCGCACGGTCGAAGCCGACCTGGCCGACGAACAGGGCTGGAAACGCCGCGGCATGCTCGATTTCATGGACAACCAGATGGACCGCTCCAGCGGCACGATCCATGCCCGCGCCACGGTCCCCAACCCGGACCTGTTCATCGCCGCCGGCCAGTTCGCCCGTCTCCGCCTGCCGACATCCGCCGCCAGGCCAACCCTGCTGGTGCCGGATTCGGCGATCTCGACCGACCAGAACCGCAAGCTGGTGATGACCGTCGCCGACGACGGAACCGTGGTCCCCAAGCCGGTCGAAATCGGCCAGCTCAGCGGCGGCCTGCGCATCATCGAACACGGCCTGAGCGGATCCGACCGGGTCATCATCAACGGACTGATGCGCGCTCGTCCGGGCGGCAAGGTCTCCCCCGAACAAGGCCAGATCGCACCGCCCGCCCAAACCTAGCCCGCCCAAACCTAGCCCACCCAGACCTGGCCCACGCACCGTAGACCGCGCCTACACGAACACCGCATCGCGTTTGCTTTCATCTGAAAGCAACGCCAGGAGCGCCGCACCATGCGCCTATCACATTTCTTCATCGACCGACCGATCTTCGCGACGGTGCTCGCCGCGTTCATCACCATCATCGGCGCCGTCGCCTACTTCATCCTGCCGATCGCCCAGTATCCCGAGATCGCGCCACCGACCATCCAGATCACCGCGACCTACCCCGGCGCGTCGGCCGAAGTCATCAGCCAGACCGTGGCCACGCCACTGGAACAGCAGATCAACGGCGTCGAAAACATGCTGTACTTCAGCAGCCAGGCCACCGGCGACGGCAAGATCACGGTGACCGTCACCTTCAAGCTCGGCACCGACCTCGATACCGCCCAGGTGCTGACGCAGAACCGCGTCGCCATCGCCCTGCCCCGCCTGCCGGAAGCGGTGCAGCGGCTGGGCGTCACCGTGCAGAAGAACTCGCCCGACATGCTGATGGTGATCCATCTGTCGTCACCGGACGGCTCGCGCGACCAGCTCTACATGTCCAACTACGCGACGCTGAACGTGAAGGACCAGATTTCCCGCGTGTCCGGCGTCGGCAACGTGCTGATCTTCGGTGGCCGCGACTACGCGATGCGCATCTGGCTTGACCCCGACAAGGTCGCCCAGCACGACCTGACCGCCGGCGAGGTGGTGACCGCATTGCAACAACAGAACGTCCAGGTGTCCGCCGGCGTGCTCGGCCAGCCCCCCATGTCGACGCCCGGCGCCTTCCAGTTGAACGTCGAAACCCTCGGCCGGCTGACCGACCCCGCCCAGTTCGCCGATATTATCGTCAAGTCGGACAGCCAGGGCCGCGTCACCCGCGTGCGCGACATCGGCCGCGTCGAGCTTGGCGCACAGGACTACGGCGCCAACGGCTACCTCGACCGCTCGAACGCCGTGCCGATCCTGGTCTACCAGCAGCCCGGCTCCAACGCGCTGTCCACCGCCCAGCATATCCGCGACACGATGGAGAGCCTGTCCCACGATTTCCCGCAGGGCCTGCGCTACGACATCGTCTACGACACCACCCTGTTCATCGCCCAGTCGGTGCATGAAGTGGTCAAGACCATCATCGAAGCGGTCCTGCTGGTCGTCGTCGTGGTGATCGTCTTCCTGCAGACCTGGCGCGCCTCTATCGTGCCCATCGTCGCAATCCCGATCTCGTTGATCGGCACCTTCGCGATCCTGGCCGCACTCGGTTTCTCGCTCAACAACCTGTCGCTGTTCGGCCTCGTCCTCGCGGTCGGCATCGTGGTCGACGACGCCATCGTCGTGGTGGAAAACGTCGAACGAAACTTACGATCCGGCATGTCCCCGCGGGAGGCAGCGCATCGAACGATGGATGAGGTCGGCGGCGCCCTGATCGCCATCGCCCTGACCCTGTGCGCGGTGTTCATCCCCTCCGCCTTCATCAGCGGCATCTCCGGCCAGTTCTTCCGCCAGTTCGCCGTGACCATCGCCGCATCGACTGTGATCTCATGCCTGGTCTCGCTGACGCTCAGCCCGTCGCTGTGCGCCCTGCTGTTCCTGCCGCATGAACAGGGCCACGCCGAACCCCGGCGCCGCCCCTTGCTGGTGCGCCCGCTGTTCGCGTTCTTCGACGCCTTCAACCGCACCTTTGAGTGGCTGTCCGATCGCTACGGCCGCCTCACCTCGCGGCTCATTCGCCTCAGCGCCGCTGTCCTGGCCGTCTACGCCGGGCTGATCGGCCTGACCGGGTTCCAGTTCAGTCGCGCTCCGACCGGATTCATCCCCGATCAGGACCTCGGCTACCTGATCACCGTCATCCAACTGCCGCCCGGCGCCTCGCTGGAACGAACCGACGCCGTGGTGCGCAAGGTGACCGACATCATCCTGGAAACGCCCGGCGTGGAACATGCCGTGCCGTTCTCCGGCTTCGACGGCGCCACCTTCACCAATGCCTCCAACGCCGGGGCGATCTTCTCGCCGCTGAAGCCGTTCGAGGAACGTCACGCCAAAGGCCAGGACATCGGCTATGTGCTGAACCAGATGCGCCAGCGCCTGTCGGTGATCCAGGACGCCTTCGTCATCACCATCCCGCCGCCCCCCGTGGCCGGCATCGGCACCGCCGGCGGCTTCAAGATGATGCTGCAGGACAAGCAGGGCCTGGGGTCCGGCGCGCTGGAAGCCGCGGCACAGGACCTCGCCGCCGCCGCCAACCAGATCCCCGGCCTGGTCGGCGTGTTCTCCCCCTTCAGCACCCGCACACCCAGCGTCTACGCCGACATCGACCGCGAAAAGGCCCAGAAGCTAGGCGTCACCCCAGACAAGGTGTTCGAGGCGATGCAGGTCTATCTTGGATCGGCCTACATCAACGACTTCAACTACCTCGGCCGCACTTTCCAGGTCACCGCCCAGGCCGATGCCAAGTTCCGTGCCGACACCAGCGACATCGCCCGCCTGAAGACGCGCAATGCCGCCGGTGAGATGGTGCCGATCGGCTCCGTCGCCCGCCTGCACGACACCACCGGCCCCTATCGTGTGCCACGCTACGACCTGTTCCCCGCCGCCGAGGTGCAGGGCAGCACGTTGCCAGGCGTCTCCTCCGGCTATGCCCTGGCCCAGATGGAGCAACTGGCGGCAAAGCGGCTGCCACCCGGCATCGGCTACGAATGGACCGACCTGGCCTACCAGCAGCGCTCCGCCGGCGACACCGCACTGCTGATCTTCGGCGCCTCCGTGCTGTTCGTGTTCCTGGTCCTCGCCGCCCAGTACGAAAGCTGGACACTTCCGCTGTCGGTCGTGCTGATCGTGCCGATGTGCCTCCTGGCCGCCGTCACCGGGCTGCTGATCCGCGGCATGAACGTCGACATCCTGGCGCAGATCGGCTTCGTGGTCCTGGTCGGACTCGCCGCGAAGAACGCCATCCTGATCGTCGAGTTCGCCAAACAGGCGGAGGAAGCCGGCGCCAGCGCCACCCAGGCGGCGATCCAGGCCGCTCGCACCCGGTTGCGTCCGATCCTGATGACGTCCTTCGCCTTCATCCTGGGCGTCATCCCGCTGGTCACCGCCAGTGGCGCCGGCGCCGAAATGCGCCAGTCGCTCGGCACCGCGGTGTTCGCCGGCATGCTAGGCGTCACCGGCTTCGGGCTGATCTTCACGCCGGTGTTCTACGCGGTGATCCGCCGCGTGTTCCGCGGCCGCCGGCGGACCGCGCAGGCACCGTCACGAGGTGGACTGGGCGCGCCCGCCGAGTGAAAGCCATGGCAACAGGCGCGGGCGAAAGCCCGCGTCTTTTGTCGCTGCGACGTTTGATCTAGGTCAATGACCTCAAGCTGCGACCGGCCCAGGATCGCGCCGCGCTTCACCAGTTCAGGAAGGGCGCCCGTCATGCCCAAAATCAAAAATCTGCTGTTCGTGATCGCCGACGACGCGCACGCCAGGTTCGTGCGGCCCGCCGCGGGGAACACGTTCCACAATGACGCCGGGATCGACTGGTCCTGCCCGTCGAGCCGCGCCGCAGCCACGGCATCCGACGACCACGCCAATGAGCCTGGACAGCCGGCGGATCATGCGCCGGCAACCCATCACGATTTTCTCGCGCTGGAGAAAACCAGATTTTGCCGCGCCATCGCAACAAGGCTGAATGCCGAGGCCGCGGCCGACAATTTTGAGGAACTGGTCGTCGTCGCACCGCCACATACGCTGCTGGCGATCCGTCAACGCCTCAACGCCGTGACCGACACCAAGCTCGTCGGAACCATGCCGAAAGACCTTGCCAGACTGGCGGACGCCGAACTGTGGCCGCATCTGCGCCCGTGGATCCACCCGAACCAACATATCGGCGCATGACACCGGATCCGACAGGCGGTCAGGTCGCCAGGCAATAGCAAGGCACGCCATAACGCCTTGCACCGAAGCAACGCACACGGCCCCGCCACGGCAGTGATGCCTTCGCGCCAACCCGCCAGAGAAATTATTCTTGACATATGTTTCAATGAAAGAATATAATCTTGTGGCAATCCACAGCCCGGGCGAACCAGCATGGCCGAACCCAGCACCCCGCTAATCGAACCGCCGTCCGCCCAGCCCGGCAACCTCCTGCTGGAATTCATCATCACTCTGCTGACGCCGATGTTCCTCGCCGTCGCCGGCGGCAATCTCGCCCACGCCCGCGCCGCCGCAGCCGAAACCCTCGGCTCCTTTCGAACCGAAACCCGCTACGATCTGATCACCGTCACCAAGATCATTGCCTTCGGCCTGGCCACGATCAGCTCGCTCAGCCGCTCGATGGACGACGACGTCTCGCTCAACCAGATCCTGCGCCTGCGCAGCAATGCCAACGCCACCGACCGCTCCGAACACCGCAACCGCCAAGCGCTCGGCCAAAGCCCGCTCGGGCAAAGCCCGCCCAGGCAAAGCCAAGCGCGCCAGCCGGCCGACCGGCCGCCCGAAATGGGCCTCGAAACCGCCAACCTGGTCGCCGCCGCCCAGCAAATGCAGCACCAGACCGCCGAGACCCTGGCGGCGTTCTCCCACCCCGTCGCCACCGCCCCAACGCCGCCTCAGCCCACCGGCTCCACGGCGGAAAACCACTACGCCGCGACCTGGGCCGCCTCCGCGGCGCAAATCGCCGCCGAAACCGCCGCCTCGCTGGACGGTCTGCCGCCGGACGAACGCCGGGGGGCCGCCATCTGGGTCGGCGTCCTGAACGACCTCGCCAACGACTTCACCCGGAACGGTATCCCGCTCCGCCCCGACCCGGGCGGCCTTGATGGACTCTTCCGCGCCGCCTGACCACGCCCACCCCGGATTGGTCCGCTCCCCGGCGGTGACTTGGCACTGGAACCCTGTAGAGTCGGCCTCACTGTGGTCGACCCATTTCAGGAGCCATCCATGTCACTCACCAACGCCCCCGATCCCGCCATCCGCAAAGCCGTGGTGCAGCAGGACCTGAGTAACGTTCTGCACCCGATTGTTCAGCACAAGGTGCTGGAATCGAGGCAGATGGTGATCACCGGCGGCCAGGGCTCGACGATCATCGACGCCGACGGCACCGAGTATCTCGACGGCATGGCCGGCCTGTGGTGCGTCAATATCGGCTACGGCCGGACCGAACTCGCCGACGTCGCCGCCGACCAGATGCGCCAGCTCTCCTATTTTCCGCACACCGCGATGAACGTCCCCGCCGCCGGCCTGGCGGAGAAGATCAACACCCTGATGGGCGGCGGCTACCACACCTACTTCGTCAACTCCGGCTCCGAGGCGAACGAGGCCGGCTTCAAGATCGCCCGCCAGTACATGAAACAAGAACACCCCGGCGAATTTCGCTTCAAGACGATCAGCCGCTACTTCGCCTATCACGGCACCACGCTGGCCACGCTGGACGCCGGTGGCATGGGCGAACGCAAAGCCAAGTTCGAGCCCTACTCAGGCGATTTTGTCCACGTCGCCCAGCCCTACTGCTACCGCTGCCCGTTTGGCCTCAGCTACCCCAGCTGCGGCCTCGCCTGCGTGAAGAACATGGAGAACACCATCCTCGGCGAAGGCCCGGAAACCGTCGCCGAGATCATCGTTGAACCGATCATGAGCGGTGTCGGCGTCGCCGTCCCCCCCGACGAATACCTGCCCGAAGTCGAAGCCATCTGCCGCAAATACGGCATCCTCCTGCACGTCGATGAGGTCATCAACGGCTTCGGCCGCACCGGCAAGATGTTCGCCCATCAGCATTCGGGCGTCTCCCCCGACATCATCGCCATCGCCAAGGGCATCTCCAGCGCCTACATGCCGATCGCCGCCACCGTGGTGAAGAACAACGTCTTCAACAGCTTCTACGGTGACCCCTCGGAAAACCGCCAGGTCGGCCAGGTCAACACCTACGGCGGCCATCCAGTCGCCGCCGCTGTCGCCCTGCGCAATATCGAGATCATGGAGGCCGAGAGCCTCGCCGACCGCTCCGCCTCGATGGGCGCTTATCTGCTCGACGGCTTCCGCACCCTGATGCGTCACCCGATCGTCGGCGACGTCCGCGGCAAAGGCCTGCTGCTGGGCATCGAACTGGTCAAGGACCAAACCACCAAGGAGCCCGTCGGCCCCGCCCAGATCACCACCCTGGTGGACTTCTGCCGCGACAACGGCCTGATCGTTGGCCGCTCCGGCGGTGGCCGCCGCTACGGCAATACGATCGTATTCTGCCCGCCGCTGGTCATCACCCGAAGCGAATGCGACCGCATCGTCGAAATCCTCGACCGTGCGCTCGCCACACTCGATCTTGCCTGAGTCATCGCTTGCAATTGGCTGGAACGGTTGGGCGCAACCGTTCCAGCGCCGATGACCAGGCCGAACTATGGGCGGGTTGCGACGGCCAGAACCCTTGATGACCCGAAGGCCCGGGCCATGACGCGCCGGGCCGCTGGAAGCGGTGCTGCAAACGCTGCCCGCGACCTGTCAGGAGGCCTCGCCCTCCAGCACCTTGCCAAACAACTCGAAATGCTTACCCGTGAAGCGGGTCAGCTGCATCTGCCGGATCGGGTGGAAATTGGTCGGGCTGGTGTTGACCTTGATCCCCGGCAACAGCACCGGAATCTCAACGTCATGCAGGTTGGCGGCCTGCTTCATGATGTTGGTGCGGGAGAAGTCGGTGCCGCATTGCTTCAGCACCTGCCACAGCGCCATCGTCACGCCATAGCCGAACACCGGGCCGCCATCGGTCAGGTCGGCATCCGGCATGTACTTCGCCATGAACGTGCGCCACTGGTTCATGCCCGGATCGTCCTTCCAGGTGGGATCGGTCGGGTCCTTCAGATAGGCCGCGCTGATCATGCCCTTGGCGTTCTCCGGGCCCGCCGGGTTGATCACCGACCCGACCGAGATCGATACGTTCGTCATGAAATGCAGCGGCTTCCATCCCAAATCGGCGATCTTCTTGATCGTCTGTGCTGCGAATTTGGGGGTCGCTGCCGTTATCAGCACGTCGGCGCCCGAGGACTGCATCGCCACCGCCTGCGAGTCGATCGTCGCGTCCGTCGTCTCATACGATACGACCTTGACGACGCGCTTGTCGAAGTCCTCGCCCAGCACATCGCGCACGCCGGCGGGATAGTCCTTTCCGAAGTCGTCGTTCTGGTAGAGGATCGCAATCCTGGCGTCGGGCTTCTCCTTCAGGATGTAGCGCGTGTAGATCTGCGCCTCTGTGCGGTAGCTGGGCTGGTAGCCCATGACCCAGGGCGCATTCTTCGGATCGCCCCATTTGTTGGCGCCGCTGCCCAGGAAGATCAGCGGGACCCCCTTGCCGTTGGTGTAGCGCGCGATCGCGGTGTTGGTGGGGGTGCCGATGGTGGCGAAGATGAACGCGACATGGTCCTGTTCTACCAGGCGGCGCACCATGTCGACGGTCTTTGGCGGGCTGTAGCCGTCATCGAGCGAGTCATAGACGATCTGCCGCCCGCCGACGCCGCCCTGGTCATTGATCATCTTGAACACCGCGGCCTCGGTGCGGGCAATGATGCCATAGGCCGATGCCGGGCCGCTGTAGGCAGCGGTATTGCCAATCCTCAGTTCGGTGGCAGTGACGCCTTGCGTGTCCTCGGCGGCGTAGCCGCGGATCGGCAGGCAAGCAGCAGCAAGGCCGGTAAGAAAGGCTCGTCTGGACATCGAAGCGCTCCCGGTTATTTTGGCCGAACCGTTACACGTTTCATCAGTCGGGTGAAGCCCCAGATGCGCCGCCTAAGCCGGCTCGAAAACCGGCAGCGTCAGGTCGGCGGTCACCGCATCGAACGCCAGCTTGATCGGCAGGCCGACCCGCAAGGCCGACGCCTCGATGCCGCGGGCCTGGGCATTCATCCGGACTCCCTCCGGCAGGTCGACGGTCAGCAGGATATACGGCAGGTCGCCCTTGAAGCCGGGATGGAACGCGTAGTGGGTGATGGTCCAGCTATGCACCGTGCCGCGGCCGGAGGCATCGATCCACCGCGCGCTCATCGACCAGCACGCATCGCACACCGGGCGCGGATAGTGCCGCACCTTGCCGCAATCGGCGCAGGCTTGCAGGCGCAGGCGGCTTTCCCGCAGGCCATCCCAGTACGGTTGCGTCTCCGGCGTCGGGGACGGGACAAGCTTCTCATACCCCACGGATCAGGCCCTCCGCATAATGGCGAGCGCGCCGTCACCCATGTCGCCGTAGCCGGTGACCAGCCCGATCTCCGCGTCAGCAACCTGCGCCTCGGCCTCGCCGCGCAACTGCCGGGTCAGTTCGACGATGTGGTTCATCCCGGCCATGTGCGCCTGGGACAGCAGCCCGCCATGGGTGTTGACCGGCAGGCGGCCGTTCAGGCCCAGGGCGCCATCCTGCACAAAACCACCGCCCTCGCCCTTCTTGCAGAATCCGAGGTCTTCAAGCTGGCACATGACGATGTAGGTGAAGCAGTCATAGACCTCGGCCACGTCGATGTCGCTCTGGCTGACACCGGCCATCGCGAAGGCCTTCGGCGCGGCCTTGGCCAGTCCCAGTGTGGTAAGGTCGGGGCGCTGGGTGATGGCGGACGGCGAGTCCGGATGACCCTCGGCTGTCCCCATCACCAGCACCGGCCGTTTCGCCAGGTCTTTCGCTCGGTCGGGCGCGCTGATGACGATTGCGGCGCCGCCGTCGCTTTCCAACGAGCAGTCCAGCAGGCGCAGCGGGTCGGAGATCATGCGGCTGGACTGGTGGTCCTCGATGCTGATCGGGGTCCGCATCGTGGCGTTGGTCTGCAGCGAGGCGTGATGGCGGGTGGTGACGGCGATTTCGGCCAGTTGGCGCGAGGTGGTGCCATACAGCTCCATGTGGCGGCGGGCCATTGGGGCATAGAGCTGCGCAGGCGCGATAGCGCCCAGCGGCATCTCGAACTCACCGATGGTGCGGAACTGCGGCATCTGCTGGACACGGGTGCCGATGCGGCCGCCGGAATAGCCGGTGCGCCCAAGCGAGAGCAGCACGTGCTTGCAGATGCCGGCCTGGATGACCGCCAGCGCACATTGGATCGAGGCCACGGCAGAGGCGCCGCCCATCGGGGTGGTGGCGGAAAACCGCAGGTCCTGGATGCCGAAATTGGTGATGAAGTCCTCGGCGACGGCACCGTGGCCGTACGGGATCAGGCCATCGATGTCGGTCGGCTTCAGGCCGGCGTCGCGGATGGCGTTGAGCGAGGCTTCAAGCTGGAACGACAACGCCGAACGGTCGGTGCCGCGCAGGTATTTCGTTTCACCGACACCGGTAACGGCGCCTGCTTCGTGCAGCGACGATGTGGTTCCCATTGGGGCGGTTCCTTCCCTTGGCTTGCGGAGCCGTTGCATCAGCCCGACTGGCTTGGCGAGCCGGTCAGGCCGATGTTGCTCTCAAAACCGCCACAGGTTCGGCTAGCCGAAGTCGGTGGTCAACTCCGCCCGCACGGCTTCGGTGATGACCGCCATGTGGCGGTAGTTGGGATGGCTGAAGCCCAATACGACCTCGGCGTTCGGCGACGAGAAGGCGGCGATCTGGTCGACGGTGAACGGGAAGTGCACGAACTGGACCGAGGATGCCTTGCCCTCGGCCGACGTGCGGTCGGCGTCGGCTTCGGGAACTCCGTTGATCGTTTCTCCACCGACACGCAGGAACGCGGTTTCCTCGACGCCGCCAAGGCCGTCGAGGATGCGCTTGCGGCGGATCGGGTCGTCGATTTCGATCATGAAGGTAGCGGTCAGCTCTGTTCCATTGGGAATCAACGGATTATAGGCTTCCAGTTCGCCGGGAACCTGTTCGGCGCCGCCCTTTTCTATGTACACCATCTCCTGCACCTGCAGCCACATCGTGTCGTAGCATTCGAAGTAGAACGTGATGTAGGGGCCGATGTCGACGCGGCGATTCCGTTTCCTGGCCGATACTTTTGCCCGCAAATCCTTGCGGGCCCTGGCGTATTCCTTGGCAGGGATGATGTCGGCTTCGGTCAGGACTCGCTTGGCCATGGCAACCTCTTGCGGTTAGGCGGCGCCTTCGTAGGCGCGCGCGAGGATCTGGATCGGGTGAGTCACCAATGTGGGTTTCTCCGCGTCGCCGCCAAGGCGCTCGATACCTTGCTGGATGTGAATACCGGCGAGCGGGCACTCGGACATGACGAAGCCGGCGCCGTTCTGGGCGGCTTGGCGCATGACCGGACGGCCAACCTTCATGCCGACCTCGAAGTGTTCCTGCTTGAAGCCCCAGGAGCCGCCATGGCCGGAGCAACGCTCGATGACCTTCACCGTGGCCTGCGGCACCAGGCGCAGCATTTCCGCTGCCTTCTGCCCCATGTTCTGCGCCCGGGCATGACAGGCCATATGGAGCGTCATCGTCACCGGCGTCGGTGCCAGGCCGGGCGCGATGCCTTCCTTCTTGGCGATGTCGACAATGTACTCGCTGATGTCGAAGGTGGACTTCGCCAGCGCGGCGACGTCCGGATCGTCAGGCAGGATCAGCGGCCACTCGAACTTCAGCATCAGCGCGCAGGACGGAACCAGGGCGATGACGTCGTAGCCTTTGGCGATCCAGGCCTTCATCGACTGGGCGACGTTCTGGGCGTTGCGGGCGACGTCGGCCAGCCGCCCCTGTTCCAGCAACGGCATGCCACAGCAGCCGGGATAGGCGACCTCGGTCTCCACCCCGTTGCGCGCCAGCACCGCGCGGGTGTCCAGGCCGACATCGGGCTCATTGTAGTTGCCGAAGCATGTTGCATACAGCACCGCCTTGCGACCGAATGCGGGTGCGTCGCGGTTCAGCACCGGGGTCGCGGCGGCCTGGTTGACCAAAGGCTGGCCGGCGTATTTCGGCAGTTCGGCGTCAGGGTGCAGGCCGGCGGTCGAACGCAGCGCGGGGCCGACGGTCTTGTTGTCGCGGCGGGTGGACCAGTTGGCAACGGTCGAGACCATCCCGGCCAGCTTGCCGTTGCGGTCGGTCGCGGCGAGCTGCCTGTCGACGGCCGCGACCTTGCCCTGGCGTTCCTCCATGGCGCGGTAGCGCAGCATGAGGTGCGGGAAGTCGAGGTTGAATTCGTGCGGCGGGACGTAGGGGCATTTCGTCAGGAAGCACATGTCGCACAGCGTGCAGGCGTCCACCACCGACTTGAAGTTGGCGGGATCAACGCCGTCCAGCTCCTGCGTCGGCGATTCATCAACCAGATCGAACAGGCGGGGGAACGAATCGCACAGGTTGAAGCAGCGGCGGCAGCCGTGGCAGATGTCGAAAACCCGCTCCAGCTCCTTCTCGACGGCCTTCGGATCGGTGTAGGCCGGATCCTGCCACGGAATTGGATGGCGGGTGGGTGCGTCGAGGCTGCCTTCTCTCATGCGTGTGCTTCTGCCTTGTCATGAAAGACCCCTCCCCGTTACCAGGAAGGGGTCTGACGTCGCGGGTGGACCGATATCAGGCGGCCAGTTCGTTCAGCGCCTTCTGGAAGCGGCCGGCGTGCGAACGTTCGGCCTTGGCCAGCGTCTCGAACCAGTCGGCGATTTCCTCGAAGCCTTCCTCACGAGCGGTGCGGGCCATGCCGGGATACATGTCGGTGTATTCATGGGTTTCACCGGCAACGGCGGCGGCGAGGTTCTTGTCGGTCGGGCCGATCGGCAGGCCGGTGGCCGGATCGCCGGATTCTTCCAGGTATTCCAGATGGCCGTGAGCATGACCGGTCTCACCCTCGGCGGTGGAACGGAATACGGCGGCGACGTCGTTGTGGCCTTCCACGTCGGCCTTCTGGGCGAAATAGAGATAGCGGCGGTTGGCCTGTGATTCGCCAGCAAATGCCGCCTTCAGGTTGTCTTCGGTCTTGCTACCTTTGAGTGCAGCCATGACGGTTCCTTTCAGATTCCGGGTCGATCGGTCGAACACAGACCCCCGGGGCGCCAAAGAGGGCCAGCGGCTGAGTCTGGGCGTCGATTACCAGAGGGTAGACCAGACAGCGTTTCAATTGAAGTTCGCCCGACGATGAAATTTTTCGATCATTGCAAGCGACGCGGGCGATGGTGGGGAGGATTGGCCAAGGCGCTTGAGGATGTCGGACAAAATGGCTATATTTGTGGGACAAGGAGCATGTCATGACGGGTCAAAGCAGGGTTAAGGAACGCGCGAAGCCCGGCGGCACCACCGCGCGGCCCAGGGTGGCACAGCACGATCCCGAAGTGCGGCGGGCGCTGACGAGCCTGGCGCAGGCCGGGAAGGTTGCGGGGGTGCGATCCCTCAAGGTCAGCGCTCGCGTCGATCCGGCCATTCTCGCCGCTGCGGCCGTTCGGCTTGGGCTGAAGGACACCGATATCTCCGAGGTGATCAATGCGTCGTTGACGCTTGTGGCAGCGCCTGACCCGTTCAAGGCTTGGTGGAAGGATCCGGGCCCGCCGCTTCCGGACGATTTCGAACTGGCGATCTGAGCTGTGGCCGATGCCACCGAACAGGCAACCGGGGCCACCGCGGCGTGGGTTCATGATCCGGATGCCAGCGCGCGCTCGATCGGGCGGCGTCCGGACAGCATGCTGGTGTTCGACCCAGCCGCGATGCCGGATGGCGTCCCGATCATGTTGGACACCAATGTCTACATCGCGCGCACCGCCCGACGTGTTCCGCCGCGCATAGATGCGTTCGTCGAAGCCCGCACGGTGCTGCATTGTGGGGTCGCGCTGGCCGAACTGGCGGTGACGGCGGGGCTGCTCGATCCCGCAGATCCGCGCACACCAATTCATCGCGATCCGTTGAAGCGGTTGCTGGAGACGATCCCCATGGCGGCTTGCCGGTCGCCTGGTCCGGCGGCGTGGGCCGAGGCCGGTATGCTGTCCGGCATCCTGGCGCGGACCCAGCTTGGCCTGGCGAGCCCGAAGAAGGACCTGTCCCCGGCTGAAGCCTGCTGCCAGGCCGGGCGGCGGCGGGAAGCGCTGCTCGATGCGCTGATTTTCCTGACGGCGCGTGAGCAGGAGGCGATCCTGGTCAGCTCCAACATCACCGACATGGACCTGTTGTCGCGGTTCCGCCCGGATGTGCAGGTGTTGTTGTTTCGGCAGGTTTAGGCTGGTTCCTTCTGCACCACACCCAGCAGTCGCGCCTGCAGGTCGGGATCGTCTTCGAGCGTCCTGGCGGTGCCTTCGAAGGCGACGCGGCCATTGACCAGGACGTAGGCGCGGTCGACCAACGGCAGGACGGATTCGGCATGGTGCTCGACGATCACCATGGCGACGCGACCGCGGAGTTGGGCCAGCGCGTCCATGACTTCCTTGACGATTGTGGGCGCCAGGCCCTCGAACGGTTCGTCCAGCAGGATCAGCTTGGCCGGCACCATCAGCGCCCGCGCAATGGCGAGCATCTGACGCTCGCCGCCGGACAGGCTCTCGGCCTTGGAGCGCTGCAGGATCTTCAGCTTGGGGAACAGGGCATAGACATCATCGAGAGAGGCGCCGCCGCTGCGCATGGCCAGGCGGAGATTGTCCAGCACGGTGAGGTTGGGGAACAGGCGGCGGCCCTCGGGGACCAGGGAGATGCCTTTCTGGTTGATTTCATAAGGGCGCGCATTGGTGATCTCGGCGCCGTCGAGGGTGATCCGGCCGCTGCTGGAGCGGACGGTGCCGGTGATGGCGCGCAGGGTGGTGGTCTTGCCGACGCCGTTGCGGCCCAGCAGGGCGACGGCTTCGCCCTCATGGACGATGAGGGAAAGGTCTTCCAGCACGACACTGCCGGCGTAGCCGGCGCGAAGTTTGTCGACGACCAGAACCGGCTTGCTGGCGGCGTGAGCCGCGCGGTCGGCATCGGTCGGCGCGGCTGGCGGGATGATGCGTTCGGCGCCGAGGTAGGCGGTGACGACATCGGGGTTGCTGGCAACCGCGGCGGGGTTGCCGTCGGCGATCAGGCGGCCCTGGTGCAGCACGGTGATGCGGTCGGACAAAGCGAGCACGCGGTCGATGTCATGCTCGATCAGCAGTACGGCGTGGGAATCAGCGAGCTTACGGATCAGCGCGCCGACCACCTGGCGGTCTGCTTCGGCAAGGCCTGCGAGCGGTTCATCGAGCAGCAGGAGCTTGGCATCGGTGGCCAGCGAGATGGCGATTTCCAGCAGGCGGCGCTGGCCGTGGCCGAGGTTGGCGCAGGCATCGGCGGCGCGGTCTTCCAGGCCGACGGCGGCAAGCAGGGACCAGGTGCGGGCGTTGAGGTCGTCGTAGTCGTAGGCGTCGCGCCACAGGCCCCAGTGCCTTGGGTCCTGGGCCTGGACGGCGACACGGACATTCTCGAACGCCGTCAGGTTGGGGAACACACTGAGGATCTGGAAGGAGCGGGACAGGCCCAGGCGGATGCGCTTGTGGACCGGCAGGTTGGTGATGTCGTGGCTGTCGAAGACGATGCTGCCGGCATTGGGCTTCAGGATGCCGGTCAGCATGTTGAAGAAGGTGGTCTTGCCGGCGCCGTTGGGGCCGATGAAGCTGTGCAACTGGTATGGGTAGACCTGCAGGTTCAGGTCGGTTGCCACGACCAGCTGGCCAAAGCGCTTGTTCAGGCCGCTGACGGTCAGGATCGGTTTCGTGGGGTCCAGCTTGGCGCCGGCGGCACGATAGGGCTCAATCGTCGCGGGCCGGGACGGGATCTGCTTGCGGGTCAAGGTCCAGTCCGAACGGCCCATCAGGCGGAACAGCAGGCCCTGCATGCCCTCGGGCGAGGCAAGGGCGAACAGGATCACGATGGGGGCGAAGATCAGCCACCAGCTTTCGGTAATGGCCGACAGGCGGTCTTCCAGCAGGATGAAGGCGATGGCGCCCCACAGCGGGCCGAGGAAGTGGTGGACGCCACCGAGCACCGCCATCAGCAGGGAGTCGCCGGCGTGCTGCCAGCTCAAGTTATCGGCGTAGGCGCCTTGCAGCATCAGCGCGATCAAGCCGCCGGCGTAGCCGACGACGCCCCCCATGATGACGAAGGAGACGAACTTCAGTTGGAAGGTGTCGTAGCCGAGGCTTTGGGCGCGCTGTTCGTTGTCGCGCAGGGCCTGGAGGGAGCGGCCGAACGGCGAGTGGGCGATGCGCCACAGCACGCCGAGGCCGAGGCAGACCGTGACGATGGTAAAGGCGTGGAACGACCAGGCGGTGGTGAAGATTGGGCGCGGGAGGCCCTGGACGCCGTTCTCGCCGCCGGTGACGTCGGTCCATTTATAGGCGATCTCGAAGGCTATCTGGGAGAAGGCCAGGGTCAGCAGGGAGAAATACAGGCCGCGGCGGCGCAGGATGATCAGGGCGATGACCGCGGCGAGGATCAGCGAGAAAGCGATGCAGAACAGCAGGGCGACGATCTCGTTCGGGGCGCCGCGCAGCATCACGAAGGCGACGGCGTAGCTGGCGCAACCGAAGAACACCGAAGCGCCGAACGGGACGAGGCCGGTGTAGCTGACCAGGGTGCAGACCCCTGCCCCATACAATGTGTAGATCGCGATCTGGGTGATCAGGCCGATGGGCGCGCCCATCAGGTGCCAGATGCCGGTCAGGGCCAGCAGGACGACGAGAACGACCAGGACGGGATGGCGCACGAGATTGCTCATTCAAAGCGCTCCCACCGCTCGCCCAGCAGGCCGCGTGGCCGCAGCAGCAGCATCAGCGCCATGAACAGGTACATCACCGCGCCGGAGGCCGGGGGATAGAACTGGATCGTGAGGGCGATCACGACGCCGACCAGCAGGCCGGCGATGACAGCGCCGGCGAAGGAGCCGAGGCCGCCGATGGCGACGACAACAAAGGCCGGCATGATCGCGTTGGTCGCCATCGCCGGGGTGATGGTCCAGAGCGGGGCGGCCAGCACGCCGGCGATGCCGGAGATGGCGCAGCCGAGACCAAACACCCAGGTGAGAACGCGGGGCAGGTTGATGCCCAGCAGGCCGACCATTTCCGGGTCGCGGGAGCCGGCGCGCAGGATGCGGCCGAACGGGGTTTTCTCCAGGAACAGCCACAGGCAGAGCAGCAACGCGGCGGTGGTGAGGAGGACGGCGAAGCGATACTTGGTGATCAGGACCGGACCCCAGATCATAAAGCCGCTGAGCAGTGGCGGCGGGCTGAAGGGCTGGCCGATGCCGCCGTAGATCAGGCGGACACTGGCCTCGATCAGCAGCGCCAGGGCGAAGGTGACGATCAGGCTGATCAGCGGTTCCTTGTCGTAGAGGCGGCGGATCAAGATGCGTTCGGCAACCATGCCGATGGCTCCGACGAAGACCGGGGCAAGAAACACCGCGGGCCAGCCGAAGTATTGATAGAGCGTCAGGGCCAAGTAGGCGCCCAGGGTGAAGAACGTGCCGTGGGCGAAATTGACGATGCCCAGCAGGCCGAAGATGATCGACAGCCCGATGGCGATCAGGACGTAGAGGCCGCCGAGGACCAGGCCGCTGACGACCTGGGAGAGTAGAATTTCCAGCACTTGCGCGGCCCCCTGTCCGGTTCAGTGATCGCGGGTCGCTACCCCATCTTGCAGCCGACTTCTTCTTGCGTGCCGAAGATCTTGTCCAGACCGGCGGGGTTTTCCGGCAGTGTCGCCTTGACGTCGAAGAAGTCCCATTTGTCGGTGATATTGGGCTTTACCGATACCGCGAGGTTGCGCACCAGCATCTGATGGTCGAACTTGCGGTAGCTATAGGATGCGTTGCCGGCGGGGGCTTTCCACGCCTCCAGAGCCTCGACGATGGCGTCCGGTTGCAGTGAGTTGGCGGTGTTGATCGATTCGAACAGGGATCGTGCGGTGATCCAGCCCATCCAGGCCTTGTCGGCGGCGGGCTTGCCGTATTTCTTCAGGTAGGCGGCGGCGAATTCCTTTTCCTCCGGCGAGTTGTTCGGGTTGGTGTGTTCCCACAGCTTGGTAAACGTCCCGGTAGCGGCTTGCGGTCCGACGGCCCAGATGTCGGTGTCGCCGATCGCAATCTCGACGAAGGGGATCTTGCCCTTCATGCCAAGCTCATTCCATTGCTTGAGGAAGGTGGAGAGATCGCCGGCGGAAAGGCCGCCGACGACGACATCCGGCTGGGCCTGGCGGATCTTCAGGATGAAAGAGCTGAAATCGGCGGTGTTCAGGGGAACTTCATCGGACCCGACCTCGGTGCCGCCGGCGGCCTTCAGCAGTTCGCGGGACGATTTCAGAATGTCCTGGCCGAAGGCGTAGGATGCGGTGATGTGATACCACTTCTTGCCGTAGGTCAGGGCAAACGGGGCGAGCATGCGGGACTGCACGGCCACCGGCGTGTTCAGCCGGAAGGTGTAGCGGTTGCAGTTCTTGCCGGTGATTTCAGTGGCTGCGGCGTTGTCGCAGATGAAGGGGATTTTCAGCTGGGCGGCCGTGGCTTCCTCGGCCAGGGCGTTGGAGGACAGGGAGCCGCCGAGGATGGCGGAGACCTTGTTCTCCTGCACCAGCTTCATCATGTTCTGGGTCGCAGCCTGGGGCGTTGGCTCGTCCAGCCATACCAGTTCCGCCGGCTGACCCATGATGGTGTTGTTGCGCTGTTGCATCGCCAGGAACGTGCCGTTGGCGAGGTATTCGGTTTGCGCGGCGATCTGACCGGTTTTGGCCAGCAGCAGCCCGATCTTGATCGGGTCGGCGGCGCGCGCGATGTGGGGCGCGGCGAGCGCGGCGGCGGAACCGATCAGCACCTGGCGGCGCGGCAGCAGCATGGTGGATTTCATTTCGTCGTTTCCCCTCGGGACTTATGGACGTTCGCTTAACCGGTTTCAGTTGGGCGGGCAATTCAGGTAGGCGGGCAATTCAGCCCCGGGCGCGGGTTGGCCTCCGGGGGGGTGGCCGGGCGAGGGTTGGCCGGGCGGGGGTTGGCCTGGGTGGAAACCGGGATCAATGGGCGGACGGGCGGTGATGCAGCCCGTCAGATTTCCATGAAGACGGTTTCGTTGTCGCCCTGCAGGCGGATGTCGAGATGCCAGGTGTCAGTGCCAACCGTTCGGGCGATCAGGGTATGGCGGCGCACCGGGTCTTCAATGCGCGACAGCACGGGATCGGTATCGTTCAACGGCTCGTCTTGGAAGTACAGGCGTGTGATCAGCGCTTGCAGCAGGCCGCGGGCGAAGATCGACATGGCCACATGCGGCGCCTGCTGAGCGTTGCCACGGCCGGCGACCGGGCCCGGCTTGAGGGTGACGAAGCGGAACGCGCCATCGGCATCGGTGCGGCAGCGGCCGAAGCCGGGGAAGGTTTCGCAGGCGGCGGGACTGGTCTGCCAGATCTCAATCGCTGCGTCGGTCACGCGGGCGCCGGCGCCGTCGGTGACTGTTCCAGTGATTACGATCGTCTCACCGATTGCGCCGAAGCGCGTCAGATCGGCCCAGCCTGGATCCTCGATCAGGTGCCAGAACGGGCCGATCGTCTGGCTGGGGGTCACGGCCGGCATGTCAGGCGTGCTCCGTTGGGGTGGCATCACGCCCGCGCAGGACAAAATCAAACCGGTAGCCCAAAGCCCAATCCGGTACGGTGATGTCGATATCGAACGCGGCGACCAGGCGATGGCGAGCCTCGTGGTCGGGGACGGCGAGATAGATCGGGTCAAGCGGCAGCAGCGGATCGCCGGGGAAATACATCTGAGTGATGATGCGCTGGGCGAAACCGGTGCCGAACAGGGAGTAGTGGATGTGGTTCGGGCGCCAGGCATTATGGTGGTTGCGCCAGGGGTAGGCGCCCGGCTTGATGGTGACGAACTGGTACCAGCCCGCGGCATCGGTGAACACCCGGCCGTCGCCGTGGAAATTCGGATCGAGCGGAGCGTCGTGCTGGTCGCCGGGATGATCGTAGCGGCCGGCGGCGTTGGCCTGCCAGATCTCGATCATCGTGTTGGGGACGGGCCGGTCGGCTTCGTCGAGGACACGGCCGCGGACGATGATGCGTTCGCCCTGGGCCGGTTTGCCGGCGGTCACCGACAGATCGGGGATGGCAAGGAAGTGGCCGGGCGAGAAGCCGGGACCGGTCGTTTCGGTGATCGTCTGGGGGATCCGCAGCAAAGGCCGGGTTGGGTGGCGCGTACGGGTGCTGCCATAGGACGGTGTGTCGTTGGCTGGCTGGCTGCCCGGCGCGACCGGACGAAAGGGCGCGGTTTCCGTGGTCATGCTTCCTCCTGCTGCCGGTATTGGTCGCGCGGTGAGGTGGGATTAGCCGGTGGTCATAGCGAAGCTTCCCCCGACCGGTCAGCCTGGCTGCGGCCCGTCATAGCCCTCGATGATCAGCAGGTCGGCGACCGCGGCCGGTTCGCGCACGGCCTTGGCGGCGGCGTATTCCGCGGAGTGGTAGCAGGCGACGGCGGTGTCATAGTCCTTGAACTCGATGACCACGTTGCGCGAGCGGGGAGTGCCTTCCGGGGCTTCCGACCGGCCGCCGCGAACCAGGAACCTGGCGCCGTATTTGGCGAAGGGCACGGCGTTGGCGGTGACGTAGCCTTTGTAAGCCTCCGGGTCGTGCACATCGACCCGCGCGATCCAGTATCCCTTGGCCATGGTCATCCTCCTTATGAGTGGGGTTTGTCACCGAGCATGTTGGCGAGCACCGGTTCCATCGTGCGGGCCATGATGGCCTGGCCCTGAGCAGACGGATGCAATGGCGGGTCCGGGGGGGTGAGCATCGGATCGAGGAACAGCGACCGGTTCAGTTTTCCGCCGCGCATGAACAGGGCGGTCGGGTCCAGGAAGGCGATGGTCTGACTGTTGCCGTAGCGGTCCACCAGCATCCGGTTGATCTGCGCCGTGGTCTCGGTGATCCAGGCCGACCGTTCCGACGGCAGCACCGCCAGCAGCAGCAGCCTGGTATTGGGCAGGCGGTGGTGCAGGTCGGCAATGATGGCGTCGATGCCGGCGACGGTGTCGTTGGCGGACCAGTGCACCCTGCCGAGGTTGTTGGCGCCGATCAGGATCACCGCCGCTTTCGGCGCGATGCCGGCGACCTCCCCATTTTGGATGCGCCAGAGCAGGCTGGCGGTGGTGTCGCCCTTGAAGCCGAGGTTGACGGCATGGCGGTCGCCGTAAAAGCGCTGCCAGATCGGTGCAAAGTCACGCCATTCCGGGGGACCGGCTTGTTCCCAGTCCTGGGTGATCGAGTCGCCCAGGAATATCAGTTCCGGCCTGGCGGCAGCAATCTCCTTCAGCTTGGCTTCATGGCGGGCGCGCCACCAGGACAGGTCCATGCGCGAGATCGGCGTGGCAGCGAGGATGGTGCGGGCGTCGGCCCGCAGCGGCGTGGCCAGGGCGAGGACCAGAGCCATCAGTATCAATCGACGCCGCATGCGCATACTCCGTTACCGGGGCGGGAATACACGCCGATCAGGCGTCAGGCCGCAAGGTGATGTCCGCCCCAACGGCCGCCCCAGTGGCGCGGAATCAACAGCGGCAGCAGCAGGCGCAGGCCGAGGCCCCACATCTGGTAGGCGGCGAGCGATCGCAACATCGGCAAGGCATGCCAGCCGAAGGCTGCGGGCCGGCCCATCAAGGGCAGGAAGATGAACCACGAAATCATCATCGCACACAGCGCGGCGATCATGCCCTTGAGCCACAAGGGGCCGCGAACGAACGGGACGACGAGGGCGAACAGGCCGCCGTAGACGGCGCCCCAGAAGGTGATGCTGGCAACCATCGGCGCGTTGAACGGGGGCACCTGGGCGATGCGAAAGGCGGCCATCGGCGTCCAGCCCAGCCAGTAGAAAATCTGCAGCGTGGTCTGGTGGAACATCAGCACTGCCAGCGCGCCTGCGACGCAGCCGATAAATACGCGTGTCGAGTAAGCTTTCATGGCAGATCCGGCTTTCGATTTGGCTGTTATCTCTACTTGTCCCGCAACTGCGTCAATCCTGCAGCGCAGCAAGCGCATGAGTAGCGGAGGCAAGGGCTTTGCCCCTCGGCCCCATCAAGGGGCAACGCCCCTTGGAACCATTGATTGGGGCCGTTGGGATCAAACGGGCGCACGCCCATCATGGTTTGAGCGCAGAGTGCTGCTTTCCTCCACCTTGTAGTTTGTGGTGGACAGCGGGGCGGACGGCGCTTATATCCGCGCCTCTTTGGAACGCGGGAGACCGTTGGCCGCCCTATGGCGATCAGGTCGTTGGCACCGCGGTCCCGCCGATAAAGGACATGGGATCACATGGCGAAGAAAATCGTCGGTTATATCAAATTGCAGATTCCGGCCGGCAAGGCGAACCCGTCGCCGCCTGTCGGTCCGGCGCTGGGCCAGCGCGGTCTGAATATTATGGCGTTCGTGAAGGAGTTCAACGCCTTCACGCAGCAGATGGAACCCGGGATGCCGATCCCGGTGGTGATTACGGCTTATGCCGACCGCAGCTTTACGTTTATCACCAAGACGCCGCCGAACACCTACTTCCTGAAGAAGGCGGCCGGGATCACCAAGGGCAGCCCAACCGTCGGCAAGGGTGCCTCGGTGGGCCGGGTGACGACGGCGCAGCTGCGTGAAATCGCCGAGATCAAGATGAAGGACCTGAACGCCAACGACATCGATGGCGCGGTCCGGATGCTGACCGGTTCCGCCCGATCGATGGGCCTGACTGTGGTGGAGGGCTGACCCATGGCCAAGAACAAGCGCCTCGCCGCGGCCGAGAAGGCCGTTGACCGCTCGAAGGCTTATCCGCTGGCGGATGCCATTGCGCTGATCAAGTCGATCTCCAAGGCGAAGTTCGACGAGACGGTCGAGATGTCGATGAACCTGGGCATCGATCCGCGGCATGCCGACCAGATGGTGCGCGGGTTGACCAACCTGCCCAACGGCACCGGCAAGACAGTTCGCGTGGGTGTGTTCGCACGCGGTGCCAAGGCTGACGAGGCCCTGGCCGCCGGAGCCGACGTGGTGGGCGCGGAGGACCTGATGGAGAAGGTCCAGGCCGGCGACATCGCGTTCGACCGCTGCATCGCGACGCCGGACATGATGGGCATCGTCGGGCGGCTGGGTAAGATCCTTGGGCCGCGTGGCCTGATGCCGAACCCGCGGCTTGGCACCGTGACGATGGACGTCAAGGGCGCGGTCACCGCGGCCAAGGGCGGCCAAGTCGAATTCCGCGCCGAGAAGGCCGGGATCATCCATGCCGGCATCGGCAAGGTATCCTTTGATGCGGACAAGCTGCTGGAGAACGCCAGGGCGCTGGCCGATGCCATCGTGAAGGCGAAGCCGACGGGCGCCAAAGGCACCTATGTGCAGAAAGTTTCGGTCAGTTCGACCATGGGCCCCGGTGTGCGGGTCGATGTGGGTTCGCTGACCGCGTAATACGCCGGCCCGCACAGGGCCGGTGGGCAGGGAATGGCATGCCCGCGAGTTATCGCGTGGGGATACGATTTCCGATCCTGTCCAAGACCGCTCGTCTTTGGTCCCGGTTAGCCAGTCTCTGGTTGCGGGGGCGGAATTTAATGGACCGTCTGGTCCGCGCGCGGGAGATGGGGATGCCAATGCCCTGCCATGGGCTTTGGTGGTTCCACGGACAGGCGAACCGGGGCTGACGGCGTGAGCCGGAGGCTCTTTGGGTAACCCGATCCATCCCAGGATGGATCACAGGAGACGAAACGTGGATCGTACGGAGAAGCGCGAATTCGTCACCGAGCTCAATCAGGCACTGGCCGGAACTTCGATGATTGTCGTGACCCGCAATGCGGGCCTGACGGTTGCCGAGGTGACCGAGCTTAGGCGCAGGATGGGAGCTGCGGGGGCGATTTACAAAGTCGCGAAGAACCGGCTGACCAACCTCGCTCTGGATGGGACCCCGTTCGACGGCATCAAGCCATTGCTGAAGGGACCGATCGCGCTTGCGTGGGCGACGGACCCGGTTGCGGTGGCGAAGACGGCTGTCGAGTTCGCCAAGACCAACGAGAAGTTTGTGCTCGTCGGCGGATCGCTTGGAACCCAGATGCTGAGTGCAGATGGGATCAAGGCGCTCGCCGAACTGCCGAGCCTGGATGAGCTGCGGGCGCGTCTGGTGGGGATGATCTCCACACCGGCTACGCGGATCGCCGGCATCCTGCAGGCACCGGCCGGACAGCTCGCGCGGGTCTTCGGGGCCTACGCCACGAGGGACGAGGCCGAAGCAGCCTGACCTTCAACGCATACCTGACCGCACGCCGGCACAGCCGGCTTGTATGGAACCAATCGAAGTCTCATTATAGGAACTCACGACATGGCCGATCTGCAAAACCTGGTTGACGAGCTGTCCAAGCTGACGGTTCTCGAAGCCGCTGAACTGTCCAAGCTTCTCGAAGAGAAGTGGGGCGTTTCCGCTGCTGCGCCGGCTGCCGCTGCTGCTGCGCCGGTTGCCGCCGCCGCTGCCGCCCCGGCGGAAGAGCAGACAGAATTCACCGTCATCCTGTCCAAGGCGGGTGACAAGAAGATCAACGTCATTAAGGAAGTCCGCACCATCACGGGCCTCGGGCTGAAGGAAGCCAAGGATCTTGTGGAAGCCGCGCCGAAGCCGGTGAAGGAAGGCGTGAGCAAGGACGAAGTGGCGAAGATCAAGAAGATGCTGGAAGATGCCGGTGCAAGCGTGGAGGTGAAGTAACGCTTCCCGTCATCGATTTCGCTTCGGCCTGGCGTCTCCGCCGAGACGTCTTGGCCTTCGGTCCAGGGGCGGGTGGGAATCGATTGATTTCCGCCCGTATTCCTGTTTCGGCGGCAAGTTTCACGTGTCCCCGGCCTGGTGCTGGCGGGACGCGGTATCGGGTTAACGGTAAGGTGGTTCATCGATGAACGCGATCACACGGTCCTTTACTGGGCGTAAGCGCATCCGCAAGAGCTTCGGCCGCATCCCAGAAGTGGCGCCGATGCCAAACCTGATCGATGTGCAGCGCTCCAGCTACGAAGCGTTTCTGCAGATGATCGTGCGGCCGGATAATCGTACCCAGTCCGGGCTGCAGGAAGTATTCAAATCGGTGTTTCCGATCGACGATTTTGCCGGCCGGGGCCGGTTGGAGTTTGTCTATTACGAGCTGGAAGAGCCGAAATACGACGTTGAGGAGTGCATCCAGCGTGGCATGACGTTCGCGGCGCCGCTGAAGGTGATCCTGCGGCTGATCGTATGGGATGTGGACGAGGACACCGGCGCGCGGTCGATCCGCGACATCAAGGAACAGCCTGTCTACATGGGCGACATGCCGCTGATGACCGACAACGGCACGTTCATCATCAATGGCACCGAACGCGTTATCGTGTCGCAGATGCACCGCTCCCCGGGTGTGTTCTTCGACCACGACAAGGGCAAGACGCACTCATCCGGCAAGTATCTGTTCGCGGCGCGGGTCATCCCGTATCGCGGGTCCTGGCTGGATTTTGAATTCGACAGCAAGGACCTGGTCTACGTCCGCATCGACCGCAAGCGGAAGCTGCCGGTGACCACGCTGCTGTATGCGTTGGAGAGTGCTGCGACGGAGCAGTTGCGTGCGGCCCGCGAGGCCAAGGGCGAGCAGCTCGATCCGAGCGAAATCCGTGGCATGGACCAGGAGGAGATCCTGGGCCATTTCTATACCAAGGTGGTGTTCGACCACACCCCGAAGGGCTGGGCGCGTCCGTTCGACCCCGACGCCTTCCGTGGCATCAAGCTGCTGGAGCCGCTGGTCGATGCTGCCACCGGTGAAGTGGTGGCCAAGGCCGAGGACAAGCTGACGGCTCGCCAGGCGCGCCGCATCGCCGAGAACACCAAGGAAGTGCTGGTTGGCCGCGCCGACCTGCTCGGGCGTTACATGGCGGAAGACCTGGTCAACGCGGAGACCGGCGAGATCTACGCGGAGGCCGGTGAAGAGCTGGCCGAGGCGCGGCTGGCGGCGCTGGAGGAGGCTGGCATCACCAGCCTGCCCACGCTGGCGGTCGACCAGTCCAATGGGCCGTGGATCCGCAACACGCTGGCGGTAGACAAGAACACCAACCGCGACGACGCGCTGATCGATATCTACCGGGTGATGCGTCCTGGCGAGCCGCCGACTCCGGAGACGGCGGAAGCGCTGTTCCGTGGGCTGTTCTTCGATGGCGACCGCTACGACCTGTCGGCGGTGGGCCGGGTGAAGATGAACATGCGCCTGGGCATCGAGGATGCGCCGGACACGATGCGGGTGCTGCGCAAGGACGACCTGCTGAA